>JBEPUM010000099.1:0-12675 GCA_041691515.1 Pseudomonadota bacterium
GCCTATGTGGCGCGCATGATCGAACGCTTCGAGCAGGACGGCACGCTGGAAAACGTCGTCGACCTCGCGCGGGGATACTAGATCTGCGCGCAGCAGTGATTGATCGGGCGTGGCCGGACGCCTATTCTGATCCATCTTTCATGCGAGTTATCGAAGGAACCGCCATGTCGCGCGTATCGATCAAGGGCCGGGACGATCTGCCGGAGAGTCTCAGACCCTTGTGGGACAAGATGACCACCTACGGCGCCTTCGAGAATCAGGCCGGCGTAATGGTGCACCGCCTGCCGATCTTCAAACATATGTGGACGCTGCTGGTGGACTTGGCCGAGGAGGGCAATCTCTCCAAGCGGCATCTGGAGCTCGCGCTGGTGACGACGTCGCTCTTGAACAAGTGCGACTACTGCGTGTCGCATCATGCGCCGAAACTTAAAGTGCAGGGTGTGTCGGAAGCGGGCGCCGAGCGCCTGCTCGACTACAAGGATCATCCCGAGCTCGACGACCTCGACAAGCTGGTCGTCGAATATTCCATCGCCGTGACGAACAATTGGAACAAGACGCGCGACGAAATTTTCGCAAGGCTCCGCGAACACTTCTCCGAGTCTCAGGTCATGGAGCTGACCTGGCGTATCGCACTGTGCGGCGCCTTCAATCGCTTCAACGACATCCTGCAGCTCGACATCGAGCAGGGCGTCCCGGCGCGCGAAGCCGCCGAATAACAGAAGAGGCGGGATTGTCGCGGCTTGAACCGCAAGTCACAACGATTACCGTTCCCATGCCGCATAAGGACACGCGCCGATGAACGTCAATCCAGATCCCCGCGGTCTCGCTGCGGCGGCAGACACCTCGCCGCCGCCGGCCCTCGTGGCGCGCCCGGAAAACGCCGTGCCGCGTCACCTGCGGCGCTATCTGTCGCTCGACGATTTCGAGCCGGCGGCGAAGCGTCTGCTGCCGCGCATGCTCTACGGTTACATTTCCGGTGGCGCGGAAACCGACGCCTCGGTGCGCGACAACCGGCAAGCGTATCAGGAGTACGGCCTGGTTCCGCGCGTGCTGATGGACGTCTCCAAACGCGATACCACCACAACACTGTTCGGCAAGACCTATGCGGCGCCGTTCGGCATTCCGCCCTTGGGTTCGGCGGCGTTATGCGCCTATCGCGGCGATATCGTGCTGACGCGCGCGGCGGCGGCGATGAACGTGCCGATGATTTTGAGCGCGGCATCGCTGATCAAGCTTGAGGACGTCAAGCGCGAAAATCCGAACGCCTGGTATCAGGCCTATCTCGCGGGCGATGACGTCCGCGTCGAGGCCATGGTCGATCGCGTTGCCGCGGCTGGCTATGACACCTTTGTGGTTACCGCCGATGTGCCGGTGTCGCCCAACCGCGAAAACAACATCCGCAATGGCTTTCAGGTGCCGCTCGCGATCACGCCGCAGGTGGCGTGGGATACACTCACGCATCCGCACTGGCTGTTGGGCAATTTCCTGCGCACGGTTGTCAATCACGGCATGCCGCGGTTCGAGAACATGGATGCCGCGCAGGGGCCGCCGGTGCTGTCGAAGAACCTGATGCGCAACATCGGAAACCGCGATCAACTGGCCTGGAGGCATGTCGAACTGATCCGCCGCCGCTGGAAGGGCAAGCTCGTCGTCAAGGGATTGCTGGCGCCCCAGGATGCGCACATCGCGCGGGAGAGCGGCGCCGATGGCGTCATCGTCTCCAACCACGCCGGCCGTCAGCTGGACGGCGCGGTGTCGTCGCTGCGAACGCTGCCGGAGATCGCGGCGCAGGCCAACGGCATGACGGTGATCGTCGACGGCGGCATTCGGCGCGGTACGGACATTCTCAAGGCGCTGGCGCTTGGCGCCGACTTCGTTTTCGTCGGGCGGCCGTTCCTCTACGCAGCCGTGGTCGGCGGCGAAGCCGGCGTGACGCGCGCGCTGACGCTGCTGCGCGACGAGGTCAGCCGCGATATGGCGTTGCTCGGTATCCGGACGCTCGATGAAATCACGCCGGACATGGTTCGCCGGCTGGCATAGCGGATGAACTCGGACATTTCCGTCCAACTTTGTGTGAGATCGTGCAACAGATAACGGTGCTGACCTCGTTGGAGAAAGCGACGGCGTTGTTGCTCGACGGGCTCGCGGCCGTCGCCGCGCGCGACGTCGCACTGGCAGACGCGCTCGGCTGCGTCGTCGCCGACGCGCGAGTGAGCGACCGCGCTGTGCCCGCCGGCAATATCGCTGCCATCGATGGCTGGGCCCTGCGATCCCGTGATCTTGTCGGTGCGTCGTCCTATTCGCCTGTCGCGCTGAGCACGCCGCCCGTATGGGTCGAGGCCGGCGGCGCCATGCCCGACGGCGCCGACTGCGTGCTTGAGGCCGCTTTGGTCGAGCAAACGGGATCGCTGGTGCAGGTTGTTGCTGAAGCGATTCCGGGACAGGGCGTGCGGCGGGCCGGCGAAGACATCGCGCAGGGCGCCACCATCCTCCGTGCCGCGCAGCGGCTGCGGCCGCTCGACTTGCTGGCGGCGGGGCAGGCCGGCATTGCGCATTTGAATATCCGAAACCCGCGACTGCATCTGCTGAACGTCCCGGCTGCGTCGGAGGCAACTCTGAAGCTGATCGCGAGCAGCGCGCGCGACTACGGTTGCGAGCTTGCGCAATCCTCCGCCGAAGGCCGCGATGCCGCATCCATCGGTACGGCGATCGAGCGGATCGTCGCGTCGCAGGCATGCGATCTGCTGGTCATCATCGGCGGCACCGGCGGCGGCCGGACCGATGCGACGGTCGCGGCACTGACGGCGCGGGGCAAGGTGTTCGCACATGGCATCGCGATTCAACCCGGCCGCGCCGTCGCGATTGGCCGGGCCGGTCATGTTCCCGTTGTCGCATTGCCCGGCGCGCCGGCTCAGGCGATTGCGGCATGGTGGACGCTGGTCACGCCGGTCATAGACAGACTCTCGGGATGCGAGCCGCGACGCCCGGTAAGACTGCCCCTGGCGCGCAAAATCGCGTCGAGCGTCGGCGTCGCCGAGATCGTGCTTCTGAAAGAACAGAATGGTGCGTGGCTGCCGCTGGCGATCGGCGATCTCACGCTCGATGCTCTCGCCCGTGCTGACGCTTGGATTGCCGTTCCCGGTGGCAGCGAGGGATTTGCGGCGAACACGCCTGTCGATGCCTATATGCTACGGGGCAGCCTATGAGCGCACCGGCATGAATGACCCCCGATCAGTCAAAAACAGAGACAGCATCGAACAGGACCAGTTCCTGACAATTCTCTCGCGCGAGGAGGCCATCGCGCGTTTCGAGGCCGCGCTGTTTCCGCGCGCGACGATGCGCGACACGCGCACGCTGGTTGCGGCCCTCGGTCATGCCCTGTCGGACGATATCGTTGCCCCGCTCGATGTGCCGCCGTTCGACCGGTCCAACGTCGATGGGTTCGCCGTGAGGTCCGCCGATCTGGCATCGGCCGGCGAATCCGCGCCTGCGCGGCTTTCGCTCAACGATGAAGTCATCGCCTGCGGCATCGAACCCCGGTTGTCGGTCAAGGCCGGCACCGCGACGCCGATTGCGACCGGCGGCCCCGTGCCGCGCGGCGCCGACGCCATTGTCATGGTTGAACACACGCTGCCTTCGGGAGATGATGCGATCGAAGTTCGGCGCGCCGCTTCGCCCGGGCAGTTCGTGTCCTATGCCGGCTCCGACATCGCGCGCGGTGAGGCGCTGCTGCGTGCCGGGACCGTGATCGGCTCGCGCGAGATCGGCATGCTCGCGGCCTGCGGGATCGCAGAAGTATCGGTCGCGCGGCGGCCGCGTGTCGCCGTGCTTTCCACCGGCGACGAACTGGTGCAACCGGGCAAGCCGCTTCGTGCCGCGGCGATCTACGACACCAACGGCGCCATCGTCACCGCCGCGATCAGCGAAAACGGCGGCGATGCCGTGTTCGCGGGCGCGATCCCGGACGACGAGCAGCAGCTTGAGGCGGCGATGCGCAAGGCACTCGCGGACTCCGACATGCTGGTTTTGTCCGGCGGCACGTCAAAGGGGGCCGGCGACGTGTCCCATCGCATCATCGCGCGGCTCGGTCAGCCCGGCATTATCGCGCACGGCGTGGCATTGAAACCCGGCAAACCCTTGTGTCTCGCAGTCTGCGACGGAAAACCAGTGGTCATCCTGCCGGGATTCCCGACCTCGGCGATGTTCACCTTCCACGACATGATCGTGCCGGTGCTGCGACGCATGGCGGGACTGCCGCCGCGTTCCGATGCCAAGGTGACGGCGAAAATCCCGGTGCGGATCGCATCCGAACTTGGCCGCACCGAGTTCGTCATGGTGTCGCTGGTCGAAGGTAAGGACGGCCTGATCGCTTATCCGACAGGAAAAGGCTCCGGCGCGATCACCTCGTTCGCGCAGGCCGATGGTTTCCTGCGCATCGACGCGCTGGCGGATCAGATGCCTTCGGGTACTGAGACCGAGGTGACTCTGTTTACGCCGCATGTGCGGGTGCCGGATCTCGTCATCGTCGGCAGCCATTGCACGGGGCTCGATCTCGTCACCGCGCCATTGGCGCGCGCGGGACTCTCGGTACGCTCGATCGCGGTGGGAAGTCTTGGCGGACTAGCGGCAGCGAAGCGCGGCGAATGCGATCTTGCGCCGATTCATCTGTTCGACGAGGCGACCGAGACCTACAACGAGCCGTTCATAGCCGAAGGTCTCGAACTGGTGCCCGGCTATCGGCGCATGCAGGGCATCGTATTCCGTGCCGGCGACCAACGCTTCGAGGGACTGAGCGCACAGGACGCGGTGCGCGCGGCGCTGGCCGATCCCGCTTGCATCATGGTCAATCGCAATCAGGGTGCGGGCACCCGCATCCTGATCGATCGGCTGCTCGGCGGCGCGCGGCCGGACGGCTACTGGAATCAGCCCAAATCTCACAATGCGGTTGCCGCCGCTGTCGCGCAGAACCGCGCCGACTGGGGCATGACCATCGCGCCGGTGGCGCATGCGTCAAGGCTGGGATTTATTCCGTTCGCGGAAGAGCATTATGATTTTGCGCTGGTCAGCGTACGCAAGCAAAGGCCTGCGGTGCAGGCGTTTCTCGACGCGCTGGCATCGGATGAGACCCGCAAGGCGCTGGCGCAGGCGGGGTTTCGCCCGGCCTGATCATCAATCGCCGTCGAGCGCCGCCAGCCGCTCGGCCTCGGCGATATCGTCGACGGTATTGGCGTTGAAAAAGGGATCGAGCGGCGTTGCCGGCCATGTCACGGTCGCCAGACGATAACGCGCGGTCCAGCGATCGATCTTTCTGACGTCTTCGACCACCAGTGCGTGCCGCAGTTGCTCGCGCAAGCCGACACTCCATAACCCGATCACCGGATGCGATTGTTCGCCGGAAGCGGCGACTGCAAGCTGGGCGTTCTGTTCGGCGCGCGCTTGATACAGCCGCGCCACGAGATCGCGCGGCAGGAACGGGCAATCGCCGGCAGTGCTGAGAACGAATTCGATGTCGGGCCGGTTCGTGGCCGTCCAGTCCAGCGCGGCCAGGATGCCGGCCAGCGGCCCCGGAAAATCCGCGACGCTGTCAGCGATCACCGGCAGGCCGAACGACACGAACCGCGCCGGATCGCCGTTGGCATTGAGGATCAGTCCGTCGCATTGCGGCGCAAGCCTTGCGACGACGCGGGCGAGAATGGTCTTCCCGCCGATCTCGCGCATCGGCTTGTCGCCGCCGCCCATCCGTCGCGCAAGGCCGCCGGCGAGGATGACGGCCGGAGTCGGCGGATGCTCAGTCATCGCTTTCGCCGCCTTTGCGTTTGTGGCGCGCAGATTCCTCGGCGACGTAATCGAGATTCTGGTCGTAGACGATGCGCTCCTGACCGGAGAGCGCGATGAAGCGCTTGCCGCGCGCGCGGCCGATCAACGTCAGTCCGACCTGCCGCGCGAGATCGACGCCCCACGCGGTGAAACCGGAACGCGAGACCAGAATCGGAATGCCCATCCGCACCGTCTTGATCACCATTTCGGAGGTCAGACGTCCGGTGGTGTAGAGAATCTTGTCGGCGGGATCGACGCCGTGGCGATAGATCCAGCCGGCGATCTTGTCGACGGCGTTGTGGCGGCCGACATCTTCGGTGTAGCAGACCGGCGTGCCTTCCTTGCAGAGTACGCAGCCGTGGATCGCGCCGGCTTCGAGATAGAGTGACGGCATGGTGTTGATGGCGTGGGTCATCTGATAGAGCCACGACGTCCGCAGTTCGGCTTTCGGCAGCGCCACGCTTTCGACCGCCTCGAGCAGGTCGCCAAACGCCGTGCCCTGCGCGCAGCCCGAGGTCTGTGTACGTTTCTTCAGTTTCTGCTCGAAATTGGTGTGATGCGCGGTGCGGACCACGACGACCTCGAGATCGTCGTCGTATTCGACTTCGGTGACGACGTCGTCGTATTTCAGCATGTTCTGGTTGAGCAGGTAGCCGAGCGCGAGATAGTCCGGATAATCGTTGATCGTCATCATCGTGACGATCTCCTGCGCGTTGAGATACAGCGTCAGCGGCCGCTCGACCGGCACCTTGATCTCGACGGCCGCGCCGGCCTGGTCGGTGCCCGTGACGCGCTCGGTCAGCCGGGGATCGTCCGGATTCGGGACGATCAGGGGAATTGGGGCTTTTTCGATCCTGGTCATGTCGGTCTCGTTAGCATGACATAGGCCCTGAATGGATATAAAGCACCCCGGAGCCGTTGGAATATCCGATGGCCGGGAGACGGACATGAAGGTGATTGGCCTCGCGGGGTGGAGTGGCGCCGGCAAGACGACGCTATTGACGCGGCTGATCCCGCACTTCATCTCGCAGGGCCTGCGGGTGTCTACGCTCAAGCATGCCCATCACGCATTCGACGTGGATGTGCCGGGCAAGGATTCCTGGCGGCACCGCGAGGCGGGCGCCGCCGAAGTGCTGGTCTCCTCGACCCAGCGCTGGGCGCTGATGCACGAGCTTCGCGGCGCAGGAGAGCCGAGACTGCCGGAGCTTCTGGCGAAGATGGCGCGTGTCGATCTTGTCATTGTCGAAGGGTTCAAGCGTGAGCCCTATCGCAAGATCGAAGTGCATCGCTTGGCCACCGGGAAGCCTCCGCTGTTCCCTGATGATTCCGGCATTGTCGGGATCGCAACCGACGCTGCGCTTGAAACGACGCTGCCGGTGGCCCATCTCGATGACATCGACGCGATCGCAGCCATGATGCTGCGCAGTGCGGTGCGCATTGAAGACATCTTGATGCAGGCGTAATCGGATCCGGGATTGGCATGGCGCAACTCTCCGACGATTGTTTTGCCTTCGGCGGCCCGATGATGTCGGTCGGCGACGCCGTCGCGCTGATCGCCGCGCGCATATCGGCGGTGGCCGAGACGGAAGTGATCGCGCTGGGCGACGCCGACGGCCGTATTCTGGCCGAAGCGATTATCGCGCCGCTGCCGCTACCGCCGTTCACCAATTCCGCCGTCGATGGTTACGCCGTGCGCAGCAGCGATCTGGCTGATAATGCAGAAACAGTGCTGCCGGTCGCAGGGCGTGTGCAGGCCGGCGCGCAGGCGGCGGCGATCGCGCCCGGACAAGCCGTCCGTATCTTCACCGGCGCGCCGATGCCGGATGGGGCGGACACCGTCTTCATGCAGGAGGACGTCCGGCTCGATCAATCAGGCAAGGTCTTGCTCCCTGCCGGTCTGAAACCCGGCGCCAACGTCCGCCCGGCGGGCGAGGATATTCCCTCCGGTCATGCCGCATTGCCTGCCGGACAGCGTTTGCGTCCGCAGGATGTGGCGTTGGCCGCTGCCTTGGGTTTGCCTCATGTCAACGTCCGCCGCCGGATCCGGGTCGCGGTGTTTTCCACCGGCAACGAACTGGTGTCGCCGGGCGACGTTCGCGTTGGCGCGCAGCTGTTCGATTCCAACCGCTTCATGCTGATGGCGATGCTGGCGCGGCTCGGCTGCGAGGTCAGCGATCTCGGCATTCTGCGCGACCAGCGTGCGCCGCTCACCGATGCATTGAAACGGGCCGCCACCGGTCACGACCTGATCCTGACCACCGGCGGCGTCTCCACCGGCGAAGAGGATCACGTCAAGGCGGCGGTGGAGGGCGCGGGCAAGCTGGTGCTGTGGCGCATGGCGATCAAGCCGGGGCGTCCCGTGGCGATGGGTATGATCGCAGGCACGCCGTTGATCGGGCTGCCGGGAAACCCGGTTGCGAGTTTTGTTACGTTCGTCCATGTCGTGCGTCCGACCGTGCTGGCACTGGCGGGCGCCACGCAACAGGCGCCCGTTCCGATGCAGGTCCGCGCTGCCTTCAGCTATAAAAAGAAGATCGGCCGCCTCGAGTATGTCCGCGTCCATCTGCGCAAGGGAGCCGACGGCGCGCTCGAGGCGGTGAAGTTTCCGCGCGAGGGCGCAGGCCTGTTGTCATCGCTGGTCGAGACCGATGGCCTTGCCGAACTCGGTGAGGAAATCGTGCAGGTCGAACCCGGACAGGTGATCGGTTTCCTCGCTTATGCGACGCTGCTGTGAGCGGGGCCGTGCGCCGGTTGACGCTCTTCATGCCGTTCGCCATGTTCGTCGCATGACGACAACACGATTAGATCTCACCGGACTGAAGTGCCCGCTGCCGGCGCTCAAGACCCGCAAAGCGCTCAAATCGCTGACGCCGGGTGACCGGCTGGAGGTGCTTTGCACCGATCCGTTGTCGGTGATCGATATTCCCAATTTGATCCAGGAGACCGGCGATTCCGTGGAAATCACGGAACGGGCGGAGAGCCGGATCGTTTTCCTGATTGAGAAGGCTGGGCAGCCGTTGTTGCGTGTACCCTGATCCGTCGTTTTGGACCCCCGGCGGACAGCACCACTTTTTGATGATGGACCTCGTCGTGCACATCTGGCGAAATGCCTGAGGACGCAGGCAGTATTTGTCCTGGCCGGATGCGGTTCCGCGTCGCAGGCCTCAGACCATTTTCCCCTTGCATCTGGTATGCCAGCACTTAGGGTGCTCTCGCAAATTAGAGTGAATCTAGATGGCGCACGATCTGCAAAAAGTCCGACAATTCGAGCATCCCGGCGAGGGCCGCCGCCGTGCCAAATCGACGCCGAAGGGAAGGCAGGTCGATCCACAGGCGCTGCAAGAGATCGAGCAGTTGCTTGGTGAGCGGCCGCGTCGCCGCGACATGCTGATTGAATATCTGCATCTGATTCAGGACACCTACGGGCAGATTTCTGCCGCGCATCTCGCGGCTCTCGCCAGTGAGATGAAGCTTTCTTTCGCGGAAGTATTCGAGACCGCGACCTTCTACGCGCATTTCGATATCGTGAAGGAAGGCGAACCGGATGTGCCGCCGCTGACCATCCGCGTTTGCGATTCGCTGACTTGCGCGCTGATGGGCGCGGAAAAACTGCTGCAGGATTTGCAAGGCAAGTCTGGCCCCGGCATCCGGGTCGTGCGCGCGCCCTGCGTGGGCCGCTGCGATACCGCGCCGGCGGTCGAGGTTGGGCATCATTTCGTCGATCACGCGACGATCGATAATGTCCTTGCGGTGGCGAAGGCCGGCGACACCCACGCGCATCTGCCGGACTATATCGACTATGACGCCTACGTTGCGGATGGCGGCTACAAGTTGCTGCAGCGGCTGCGCTCGGGCGCGCTTGCGAAGGAAGACCTTCTGAAGTCGCTCGACGATGCTTCGCTGCGGGGCCTTGGCGGCGCTGGATTTCCGACGGGACGCAAATGGCGCGCGGTGCTTGGCGAGCCCGGCCCGCGTCTGATGGCGATCAATGGCGACGAGGGCGAGCCCGGCACCTTCAAGGACCGCTATTATCTCGAAACCGATCCGCATCGGTTTCTTGAGGGCATGTTGATTGGCGCGCATGTGGTCGAGGCCGGTGAGGTCTACATCTACATCCGCGACGAATATCCTGCATCGCGCGAAATTCTGGAGCGCGAGATCGCAAAACTGCCGCCAGGCGGTCCGGTACTGCACATGCGCCGCGGCGCGGGTGCCTATATCTGTGGCGAAGAGTCTTCGCTGCTTGAAAGCATCGAGGGCAAGCGCGGGCTGCCGCGCCACAAACCGCCGTACCCGTTCCAGGTCGGGCTGTTCGGCTTGCCGACGCTAATCAACAACATCGAGACGCTGTGGTGGGTTCGCGACATCGTCGAAAAGGGCGCGGGCTGGTGGCAGGGGCAGGGACGCAATGAGCGCCATGGCCTGCGCAGCTACTCGGTCTCGGGCCGCGTCAAAAATCCCGGCATGAAGCTCGCGCCGGCCGGCGTGACCGTGCGCGAACTGATCGACGAATTCTGTGGCGGCATGGCCGACGGACATACGTTCCATGCCTACCTGCCGGGCGGCGCGTCCGGCGGCATCCTGCCGGCGTCGATGGATGACATTCCGCTCGATTTCGGCACGCTTGAGAAATACGGCTGCTTCATCGGCTCCGCCGCGATCGTGATCATGTCCGATCAGGACGATGTGAAGGGCGCGGCGCTCAATCTGATGCGGTTCTTCGAGGATGAAAGCTGCGGCCAATGCACGCCGTGCCGGGTCGGTACCCAGAAAGCGGCGCTGTTGATGGAACAGCGCGTCTGGAACCGCGAGTTGCTCGGCGAATTGAGCCAGGCGATGCGCGACGCATCGATCTGCGGCCTCGGTCAGGCCGCCTCGAATCCGCTGACATCGGTCATTAAATATTTTCCAGACGTGTTCATGCCGAAGGAAGCAGCGGAATGATCCGCATCCTGTTTCCGGCGCACGCCGTATTCGACGAGGTTTCGCGATGAGCGACAAGCCGACGACACCGCAGGGCTACGGTCACGACGCCAAGGGCGCGGCCGGTGGCACGAACGTTCCCGACGGGAAGGTAAACGTGGCGCACAGCGAACCCACCGGCACGATCGGAGGCAAGGGCAGCGGGCCGCAGATGATCGCGTTCGAGCTCGATGGCCAGCAGGTCGAGGCCAAAACCGGCGAGACGATCTGGCAGGTCGCCAAGCGTCAGGGCCGCGAGATTCCGCATCTCTGCTACTCGCCGGAGCCGGACTACCGGCCTGACGGCAACTGTCGCGCCTGCATGGTCGAGATCGAGGGCGAGCGCGTGCTCGCCGCCTCCTGCAAGCGGACCCCGACCGTCGGTATGAAGGTGAAATCGGCGAGCGACCGTGCCGTCGCCGCGCAGAAGATGGTGATGGAACTGCTGGTTGCCGATCAGCCGGCGCGCGCGACCTCGCACGATCCGGATTCGAAGTTCTGGCACTGGGCCGACAAGGTCGAGGTCACCGAAAGCCGTTTTCCGGCCGCCGAGCGCTGGCAGGGCGACGCCAGTCATCCGGCGATGCGCGTCAACCTTGATTCCTGCATCCAGTGCGGCCTCTGCGTGCGCGCCTGCCGCGAGGTTCAGGTCAATGACGTGATCGGCATGGCCTACCGCAATCACGACGCCAAGATTGTATTCGACTTCGACGATCCCATGGGCGAGTCAACCTGCGTCGCCTGCGGCGAGTGCGTTCAGGCATGCCCAACCGGGGCACTGATGCCGTCAGCCTATCTCGACGAGCATCAGACGCGCGCGGTGTATCCCGACAAACAAGTCGACTCGCTGTGTCCATTCTGCGGTGTCGGCTGTCAGGTCACCTATCAGGTCAAGGACGAGAAGATCGTCTACGCCGAGGGTCGCGATGGCCCCGCCAATCACAACCGGCTTTGCGTGAAGGGCCGCTTCGGTTTCGACTACATCCATCATCCGCATCGCATCACCAAGCCGCTGGTGCGGCTGCCCAATGCGAAGAAGGATGCCAACGATCAGGTCGATCCGGCCAACCCGTTCACGCACTTTCGCGAAGCTTCGTGGGAAGAGGCGCTCGACATAGCAGCGAAGGGGCTTGTGAAGATTCGCGACGAGAAGGGCGTCAAGGCGCTCGCAGGTTTTGGCTCGGCCAAGGGCTCGAACGAAGAAGCCTATCTGTTCCAGAAGCTGGTGCGTACCGGTTTCGGCTCCAACAACGTCGATCATTGTACGCGGCTGTGCCACGCCTCGTCGGTGGCGGCGCTGATGGAAGGCGTGAATTCAGGAGCGGTCTCCGCGCCATTCTCCGCGGCCGCGGATGCGGACGTGATCATCGTCATCGGCGCCAATCCGACGGTCAATCATCCGGTCGCTGCGACATTCATCAAGAACGCGACCAAGCGCGGCGCCAAGCTGATCGTGATGGATCCGCGCAGGCAGACGTTGTCGCGCCATGCCTACAAGCATCTGCAATTCAAGCCGGGTGCCGACGTCGCGATGCTGAATGCGATGCTGCACACGATCATCACCGAGGGGTTGACCGACGATCAGTACATTGCCGGGTATACCGAAGGCTTTGACGACCTCAAGGAGAAGATCAAGGAGTTTCCGCCCGAGCGGATGGAGGCGATCTGCGGCATTCCCGCCGAGACGCTGAAGGAAGTCGCGCGCATGTATGCGACCGCCCAGTCCTCGATCATCTTCTGGGGCATGGGCATCAGCCAGCATGTGCACGGCACCGACAATTCGCGCTGTCTGATCGCTCTCGCGCTGATAACCGGGCAGATCGGCCGACCGGGCACCGGGCTGCATCCGCTGCGCGGCCAGAACAACGTGCAAGGCGCGTCCGACGCCGGCCTCAT
>JBEPUM010000100.1:0-12461 GCA_041691515.1 Pseudomonadota bacterium
GCTTTTCGCGTGATGACGGTGACGAGCGGCACCGTGCATTGCGAATAGGCGAACAGCAGTTTTGCGCCGTGCTTGATCAGCCCGCCGTATTCCTGCGCGGTGCCCGGCAAGAAGCCGGGAACGTCCACGAACGTCACGATCGGAATGTTGAAGGCGTCGCAAAAACGCACGAAGCGCGCGGCCTTGCGTGACGCGTCGGAGTCCAGTACGCCCGCCAGCACCATCGGCTGGTTGGCGACGAAGCCGACCGTGCGCCCGGCGACGCGGCCGAATCCCGTGACGATGTTTTTTGCAAACGTGTCGGCTATTTCGAAGAAGTCGCTCTCGTCCACGACCTTCAGGATCAGTTCCTTGATGTCGTAGGGCTTGTTCGGATTGTCGGGGATCAGCGTATCCAGCGATAGATCCGTCCGCTCGATATCGTCAAAGCTCGGCCACTCCGGCACGCCGTCAGAATTGTTGCTCGGCAGGAAATCGATCAGGCGGCGCATCTGCAACAGCGTCTCGACATCGTTGTCGAACGCGCCATCCGCGATGGATGACTTTGTCGCGTGCACGCTGGCGCCGCCGAGTTCTTCCGCGGTGACGACTTCGTTGGTGACGGTCTTCACCACGTCCGGCCCGGTGACGAACATGTAGCTGGTGTTCTTCACCATGAAGATGAAGTCGGTCATCGCGGGCGAATAGACGTCGCCGCCCGCGCACGGACCCATGATGACGCTGATCTGCGGAATGACGCCGGATGCCACGACGTTGCGTCGGAACACATAAGAGTAACCCGCCAGTGCTGCGACGCCCTCCTGGATTCGCGCGCCGCCGGCGTCATAGAGGCCGATGATCGGCGCCCGCGCTTTCAGCGCCATGTCCTGAATCTTTGTGATCTTCAGCGCATGGGTTTCCGACAGCGAGCCGCCGAATACCGTAAAATCTTTCGCGAACACAAAAATCTTGCGGCCGTTGACGGTGCCCCAGCCGGTGACGACGCCATCGCCCGGCACCTTGGATTTCTCCATGCCGAATTCGACCGAACGATGCTCGACGAACATGTCGAACTCCTCGAACGAGCCCTTGTCGAGCAGCAGTTCGATGCGCTCGCGCGCCGTCAGCTTGCCGCGCGCGTGCTGCGCCTCGATGCGCTTCTCGCCGCCGCCGAGTTTTGCGCCCGCGCGCCGCTCTTCGAGGGTATCCAGGATGTCTTTCATCGGGTCCGGCCTGCGTTTCCACGGTTGGTTTGCGGCGAAAAGGCGACTATGGCTGCCTTGGGTTCGCCGCAAGGGTTTCAACCGGTTCTAGCACGGCCATTTTGAGGCTGTCACCGAGCGAATGAACCGCGGGATTTCCGATAAATCGGGCTTATGGCTCGAGCTTATGGCTCCCCCGGCTTGAACGGCTCCTCCCTGCCCGGCGGCACGGTCTGCTCCGCCATCGCCAGCATCATCGCCACCATGACGTAATTGCCCGCCACCGCCGTGAGATCGACGATCTGTTGCTCGCTGAAAATTTTGCGGGCGCGCGCGAAGGTTTCGTCGGAGACCTTGTGCGCAGTGGTGAGTTCGATGACGAAGTCGTACACCACGGCCTCCTCCTCAGGCATATTCGAGGGACGCTTGTTGGCCTTCAACTCCGCGACGATCTCTAGCGCGAGCCCGGCCTTCTCCGCCAGCGGCGCATGCGCGAGCCATTCGACCTGCGACCGCCACTGCCGCGCGATGATGATGATCGCAAACTCATTGAGCTTGATCGGCACCGAGGTTTCCCAGCGCAGATAGTGGAAGAGGTCGAATAGCCGCTGGCCGAGCACGGGGCTGCGCAGCATCGGATTGTAGGGCCCGCCGAGCCCGATGCTCGAGACCTTCACGACCTGCTCGCCGAGCGCCTTCTGCGCGGCGTCGAGCTGATCCATGGTGAGCTGCGGAAAACGTGCCGGCTTGTCCGCTGATGTCATCGCATATCCTCCCTGTGTCGTGCAGGGAATTCTAGATGTCCCGCCGCAACAGCCAAGGGCCTGCGACGCGGATCAGCAATGATGCATCGGATTGTCGTTGGCCCTAGCGGACGCGTCCCGATAGCCGCAGCACGAACACCAGCACTTCGGCGACGGCCTTGTAGAGCTCGGCCGGAATCTCGTCGCCGAGTTCGACATGCGACAACGCGCCGGCCAGCACTTCGTTTTCCTCGATCGGGATATCGTGCTCCTTGGCGACCTCGATGATCTTCGCACCGAGCGAGCCCTTGCCCTTGGCGACCACGCGCGGCGCGCCATCGCCCTTATCGTAGTGGAGCGCGATGGCAAGCCGATCTTTTGTCTGCATGCTCACAGCGCACGATCCAGAAAATGCCCGGCGGGCGCGGGCTTTGGCTGCGGCGGCGTGCCATCACGGATCACGATGTCGCCGGGCTGCAACTCGGCGCGGCTCAAGGCCTGGCTCAACTGCGATGCGCCCGCGCGCAACTGGCTCGCGGTCGCCGGCCGTTCGGCCCAGATCCGCACCGATGTCTTGTCGCCTACCAGCGACACCAGCGCATGCACCGGACCTGCAGGTTCGACATCGAGCGAAAAGCGCGCACGCCAAACCCGTTTCACCGCCTCGACATTCTGACCCGAGGCATCGCGCGATATTTCGAATTGCGCAATGGCGGTGCCCATCGGGGTCGCGAACGGAATTTCGAAATTCCAGCGCGGCGCGGCCTGATCCAGCCGCGGAGCCGAGACATCGACGCGATCCGGCAGCGACGCGACTTGCAATAAGGTTTGGCGCGAGATCGCAGCGTCGGTATCGTCGAGCAGATGCCGCGCGATCTCGTTCGCCGGCGCACCGGATGACACCACCGGTCCCGCAACGGGTTGCGCTGACGGCAGCCCACCGCGAACCGGCGGAGGCGGCGTGCTGGTGCGCACGATAAAGACATTGTTGTCAGCGGGACCGTTCGCAGTCCCGGCCTTGAACGACGGGCCGCCTTCCAGGCTGCCTCCGAGCTTGGAGCCAGGATCGAGATTGAGATCCTGTCCGCCGCTCTGAAGCACCTCCTGCAAAAGATTCAAGGCGGCGCCGGTTGCAGCCGCGCGGACACCGGCGTCCGGAAGACGCGCATATATCGTCTGGTTTCCCCCGGCGAGACTCTCGATATCGTCGGCGACGGGCAGCAACGCCTGCGGCAGATAGACTTCCTGCGGCTCGAAGTCCGGCGATAGAGGCGGCGCGCCTGACGCCGTGGGCGCCGGTTGCGCTGCCGGTTGTGGCGATTGCTGCGGGACTGTCGCAGCGCCCTGCGCACTCGCAGTCGCCGACGGCCCGGCAGAGACTGAAAGCACTTGCCGAAGCACGAGCAGCGCGGCCTTGAGATCGGGAAGCTGTGCCGGTGGCGATGCTGACGCCGCCGGTGGCACCAACGACGACCCCTTCAATCCAGACGCCAGCGACGCCTCAAGAAAAAGACCGGAATTCTGGAACGCGGTCTTGATGTCGCCGCCGGTCAGGTTCGGGCCGAGATCGGGACGCAGCGACAGCAACCGGTCCACCATCTGCTGCAACTGCGGCGGCAGACTGCCCGATCCCGCGGCCACGAACAGGTTGGCATATAACGGCGACAGGCTGCCCTGCCGTGTCGCGGCGGTTTGCGCCGCGGCCGATACGGAAAGTGCTTCCAGCGCCGTCAGAACGGGTTTTGAAGGCGCCACCGCCGCATCGGTCTTGAGCGCTGCGGCGGCCGCGACATCCGGCGTCAGTGTGACGGTATCCACCGGACCGGCCGTGGCCGCTCCTGCAGATGCCGTCTGATTGGACGATACGCCCTCCTGCCCGCCAACCACAGCGAGCCTGAGACCGTCGGGGGTCTGTGATACTGCAAGCTGCAGGGTCTGGCCTACCTCAAGCGGGATTTCCGACAGTACTTCGATCGTCAGATTGGCGATCGCGATCCGGACGAGATCATTGGCAAGAATCTTCTGGACCTGCGCATCGATCACGGTGCCCGGCTGAAGCGCGACGTCAGGCGCGGCGCCTTGCGCCGCGATGACCGGAAAAATCGGGTTGATCGAAATCGCCATAAAAGCCTCGTTCGGGACGCGAGGCTAAACCCGTGTCGTAAACCTCTCGTTAACCGAACCCCACTGACTACGCGCCGAGTACGGCCGCAGCGGCCCTGAAATCGACCAGACGGGCCGCCCGCCGGGCAGCTACCTCCTCATCGACACCCCATTGCTC
Organism: Pseudomonadota bacterium; assembly: GCA_041691515.1. GTDB lineage: Bacteria > Pseudomonadota > Alphaproteobacteria > Rhizobiales > Xanthobacteraceae > Nitrobacter. Next base: position 4,206 of record JBEPUM010000100.1, read on the forward strand.
GCCGTTCCAGTCTTCATCGACGTGGGCGGCGGCCCAGACCACGTCCGCCGTCAGCCGCCCGCGCATCAGGGCTAGCGCGAGCAGCGCCGACCCGGTCAAGGTCGTGACCAGATGCAGCGCGGCGATGATCCACGGATCAGTAGGCAGCGCCGCGCGCGCCGCCGCAACCGCCTGGTCCGGCTGACGCACATGCATGATGCCCTCGGCCAGAATGAAATGCGCTCCCAGCACCTCGGCCGCCCAGAACAGCACGGGATCCCACTGCGCGGCTTCGCGCGCGACCAGCGCCTCGGGATGTCCTGCGCGGTAGAACAACAGGTCCGATCCGAAATATTTTGCGATATCGTCGGCAACGGCATCGACGCGGTCAACCACCGCGTCGATGACGCTGTTAGCGAGGCGGGTCAGCGGCATCGCCATGGGATTGATGACGTCCCGCTGCGCCTCCCACTCCTCAACGATCGCAGCTGCGATTTCGCGCTTAGGAACGATCAGTTGCTTGCGCGACGGCGTGCGAACCGATTTGTCATCGAGCAGGATGGCAAACCCATCCGGCGTTTCATTCATGCTGGCGCGCGTGTAGAAACGTTTGCGTTGCGCCGTTCGCGTCGACTGGCGCACCGCCTCTTCTGGATCGAATAGCGATGGTCCAAGGCCTTCTTCGAATAATTCACGCATGTCGATGTGATCTTGCCTACAACGATTTAGTACCTGCGAGTGACCCGCGAGCCATCACTCTTCCGGGGCGTTCTCGATCGGATCGAACCTGTCGGCCTCCAGACCGAGCAGATTCCAGGACTGCAGCATGTGCGGCGGCAGCGGTGCCGTCGCATCGATAAATCCGCCACGCGGATGTGGAATTACGATGCGGCGCGCCAGCAAATGCAGGCGTTTCTGCATCCCTCCCGGCAGTTGCCAGTTTTCCTTGTTGAAGTATTTTGGGTCGCCCACGATCGCATGATCGATGTGCGCCATGTGCGCACGAAGCTGATGGGTGCGACCCGTGACGGGCTTCAGCGAAACCCACGCCAGTTTCTGCGCCGAGGTTTCGACCACCGCATAATACGTCACCGCATGGCTTGCGCCTTCGTCACCATGCGCCGCAACGCGCATGATCGAATCGTCCTCGTTCTCTTCCTTCGCAAGATAAGTCGAAATGCGGCCCTGCTTCGGCTTCGGCACGCCCGCAACCAGCGCCCAGTAGATTTTCCGCGCGGAGCGGTGGCGAAACGATCCCGTCAAGGCGGTCGCCGCGAAACGTGTCTTGGCAATCAGCAGGCAGCCCGACGTTTCGCGGTCGAGACGATGCACGAGACGCGGGCGCTGACCTTTCGCGTCGCGCATGGTCTCCAGCATCTGATCGACATGACGGGTGATGCCGGAGCCGCCCTGCACCGCGAGCCCTGCCGGTTTGTTGAGAACCATGACGTCCGCATCTTCAAACAAGATCATATCCCGCAGCGTGTCATGGGTTTTCTTCGCAGCCTCAGACAAGTCGCTGCCAACCTTGGGCGTATCAAGCTTGAGCGGCGGAATACGAACGCTCTGTCCTTCCTCGAGCCGATCCTTGCTGTCGGCGCGCTTGCCGTTCACGCGAAGCTCGCCTTTGCGAACGATGCGCTGGATATGGGAAAACGACAGACCGGGAAACCGCGCTTCAAGAAAGCGATCGACGCGCATATTCGCTTCGTCGGCCGTCACGACGACGGTCTCCACTTTGGTCGGTAGCGGAGCGTGTTTTTCCTCCTCCCGTTCTACGGCGGGGAAAGTCTGTGCCGCGGACGTCCGGGCGGAGCCATATTTCGTGGCTGGCCCCGTAGCTGCTGGCCGCCGCTTCGCTTCACTGCGCGGAGGAAGGGGAGCAGATTTGCTCCCGGCTTGCGCCCGCTCGCCACGTTTCTCCCAGCGCTTGTCGCCGCGCTCCGATTTCCTGGCGAGAGGCTTCTTGACGCGACGGCTCATGGTGTCTTTCCGCTTCTCAGCTTGGCCCAGTAATCGAGCCGCTTGCGAATTTCACGTTCAAAGCCGCGATCCGGCGGATCGTAGAATCTCTGCCGCCCCATGGCTTCCGGGAAATAGTCCTGCCCGGAAAACCCTTCCGGCGTATCGTGATCGTACTCGTAGCCACCGCCATAACCTTCGGACTTCATCAACTTGGTCGGCGAATTCAAGATGTGCTTCGGCGGCAGCAGCGACCCGTTCTCCTTCGCGGACCGCATCGCAGCCCCAAACGCCTTATAGGCGGCATTCGATTTCGGCGCAGTCGCGAGATAGATCACGGCCTGCGCGATTGCGAGCTCACCCTCCGGATGGCCGAGGAAATCATAAGCATCCTTGGCCGCATTGGCGATGATAAGCGCCTGCGGATCGGCGAGCCCGATGTCCTCGACCGCCATTCGAACCACCCGGCGGGCGAGAAACAACGGATCCTCACCGGCGTCCATCATTCGCGCCAGATAGTATAAGGCAGCGTCGGGATCGGAGCCGCGCACCGCCTTGTGCAGGGCCGAGATCAGGTTGTAGTGACCGTCAGCTGATTTGTCGTAGATCGGGGCGCGCCGCTGCAGAACCCCCTGCAACTGCTCGGCATTGAAGATTTCGCCTTCACGCGCGGAGCGCCAGACTTCCTCGACGAGTGTTAACGCTGCCCGGCCATCGCCGTCGGCCATCCGCACCAGCACTGCCCGTGCCTCGGCGTCGAGCGGCAGCCGTTTACCTTCGACCTGTTCGGCATTGGCAAACAGCTTTTCGATCGCCGCAGCGTCAAGCGAATGAAACACCAGCACGCGGGCCCGCGACAGCAGCGCCGCGTTGAGTTCGAACGACGGGTTTTCGGTGGTGGCGCCAACCAGAACGACGGTGCCGTCCTCCATGACCGGCAGAAACGAATCCTGCTGCGCGCGGTTGAAGCGATGCACCTCGTCGACGAACAGCAGCGTACCCGTTCCCATCTCGCGGCGGGCGCGCGCGGCGTCGAATGCCTTCTTCAGGTCGGCGACGCCTGAGAATACCGCCGAGAGCTGTTCAAAATGCAGCGCGGTGGCATCCGCCAGCAATCGTGCCACCGTGGTCTTGCCGGTCCCCGGCGGTCCCCAGAACACCAGCGAGCCAAGCGTGCGTGTCTCCAGCATACGGGTCAGCGCACCATCAGGCCCGAGGATGTGATCCTGCCCAACCACGTCCGACAGTGTCTGCGGACGCAACCGGTCCGGCAGCGGATGCGGCGCATCGCGTTCCAGACCCGCCGCGGCGAACAGGTTGGTCGAATCGCGCTGATGCTTCGGGCTCATCCGCCGAGGGTGACCTGGATCTGCTGACCGTTGCGCACGAGCGTGATACGCCATAGCCGCTTGGATTCGCTGACGGCCTGTTCGAGGTCGGCCGTCTTGGCGATCTTCTTGTTGTTGACCGACAAGATGATGTCGCCCTTCTTGAAGCCAACGCTCGCCGCCGTTCCGTCACCAGCCAGATCGGCAACGACGACACCTTCGACATTCGAATCCAGATGCAGGTCGTCGGCAAGCGCCGGCGAGATATTCGCGACCTTCGCGCCCTGGAACGGTGATCGCGCTGTGATCACGATTTCGTCGCGGCCGGTGTCCGGCGCTGTCTCAAGCGGGATGGCTAGCTTGACCAGCTTGCCGTTGCGCTGAACTTCCACCTGCGACGTGCCGCCAAGCGGACGCGTGGCGAAGCGATAATCGAAGGCATTTGGATCCTCGACCGGTTGTCCGTCAATCGACACAATCAGATCGGACAGCTTGAGACCGGCCCGCGCCGCCGGACTTTTCGGCGTCACACTGGCGACGAGCGCACCTGACGGCGCCTTGAGGCCGATGGTCTCGGCAATCTCCGGCGTCACCGCCTGCAGCCGCGCGCCAAGCCACGGCCGCTTTACCGCGTTGCCTCCATTTTTCGCGGACGCCACGACCACGCGCACCATGTTGGCGGGAATCGCAAAACCGATGCCCTGCGAACCGCCGGAGCGCGAGAAGATCGCGGTATTGATACCGGCGAGACGCCCCGTCATGTCGACCAGCGCGCCTCCGGAATTGCCCGGATTGATCGCAGCGTCGGTCTGGATGAAGAACTGATAATCGGAAATACCGACTTGAGTCCGGGCCAGTGCCGAAATGATGCCATGGGTTACCGTCTGGCCGACGCCGAACGGATTGCCGATCGCCATCACCACGTCGCCCACCTGCAATTCATCCGAATTGGTGAAATCCAGCGTCGGAAATTTTTCGTGCACGTCCTTGAGCCGCAGCACCGCGAGATCGGTGCGGCTGTCTTTCAGCACGATCTCAGCCTCGAACTCACGCTTGTCGGATAGCGAGACCTTGACCTGATCGGCCCCTTCGATCACGTGGTTATTGGTCACGACAAGGCCGGATGGGTCGACCATCACACCCGAGCCGAGCGAGCGCTGCATCTGTTCGGGCTGCTGGCCCGGAACGCCGAAGAAGCGGCGAAATACAGGATCGTCGAGAAGCGGATTGCGATTCTGGATTACCTTGGCGGCATAGACGTTGACCACCGCTGGCGCGACGCGCTGCACGATCGGCGCATACGACAGCCGGACATCGGCGGGCGACAAGGGAACACGGCGCTCCTGAGCGGCTGCCGGATTGACACTGCTGGATAGAACAACGGCGCATAGGGCCGACACAAGCAAAGCACTGATTCGGAACATTGAAACCTCTCGAAAAACTGCCGGAATATAGGCGGTTCGGCTACGCAATAGAAGGCGATTTGTAGCGGTTTGTTCCTATTTCGGACATCGGCGGCGGCGGTCAGCATCGCCTCGCTGCTTTGTGAACCGGCCGTTTGCGGAATGTCACCGTTGCGATATTCACATGACGTCCGTCATATCTCCCGCGATAGCGCGCAGGGGAAAAGAAACAATCTTCTCTCTCCGCACCGCTCGCGCATGGATGAACGTGCGTCGCGCAACTGTCATGGACCATTTATATCAAAAAGCTCGGTTGGCTCGTCGCTAGCAAGACGGGCAACCATCGGCGAATCTTCGCTGTGGTCGCCGACATGACGGAAGCAGGACTTCCATCGGCGCAAGAAACGCGCAACGAATGCATCATCACATAAACGGGGCACTCCAATGTCAAAACCCAAACTCGCAATAGCAGCAAGCGTCGCCTTGATCGGCGTGCTAACCGCAGGGCCTTCGTACGCGCAATCCGCCGCCAACAGCGACGCTGAAATCGCGGTGTTGAAGCAGCAACTGCGTTTGATGGAGCAGAAGCTCGACAAACTTCAGAAGCAGACGTCAGCCAACACAACGGCTGCGGCGAAAGCGAACGCCAAGGCGGATGCACGGATCAACACTGCAAATGCCAATGCTGCCATTCCTGTCAAAGGCCTCATGCCTTCCGACACCATCGTGAAGATGCCGAACAACCGGCCAACGATCTGCACCGCGGACAACATGAACTGCATCGCGATCACAAGCCGCCTGCATTTCGATGCCGGTGGCTACGACTATCGGCCCAATACCGCGTTGACTGCGCCGCATACCGCGCAGAATGGCGTCAATGCCCGCCGCGCCCGCATCGGCGTGCTAGGCACGTTCGCAGGCGATTGGGATTACGGCCTGATCTACGATTTCGGCGGCACCCAGGATGGCACCGCCACGCTGGAGAACGCCTACATCACCTACAAAGGCATCAAGGGCCTTTACATTGACGGCGGTTATATCGACGTGCCCTACACGCTCGACGAGGCTACCGGCTCCAACAACATGATGTTCCTGGAGCGCGGATCGTCACAGACGATTGCAACCGCCATCGCGGGTGGCGACAATCGGTCCGCCTTAGGTGGTCATGCCAATGGCGACTGGTGGTGGGTCGGTTCCTACGTCACAGGCCCCACCTCGGGATTCGTGCATAGCAATCGGCCTCCGGTCGGCGCGACGGCCCGCGGCCTCGTTGTCCCCGTGAACAATCAGTACGGCTCGTTGCTGCTTGGTGCGGACGCAGAATTCCTGTTCGATACCGGCGGGGTTACCGGCACGAACACGCTGTCCAGCCTGAATGATCGCATCGAGGTGCGCATCGATCCCGCAACCAACGCGCTGCTCAACACCGGAGCGCTTACCAATGTCCGCGGCGCAAAGGTGTTCAGCGGCGAAGCCGCCGGCCAGATCGGCAGCTTCTATGCCCAGGGCGAATATTTCGACTACAACATCAACCGGCTCGCAGGATTGTCCGATCTGCATTTCAATGGCGGCTATGCCCAGGCGAGTTATGTGCTGACGGGCGAACACCGCAAATACAATCCTGTCACCGGCGCCTATGGCGGCATCAATCCGAAGAACCCGGTGCAATGGGCGACCGGCGGCTGGGGCGCATGGGAAATCGCCGCGCGTTACAGCCAGATGACGTTGAATGACAAAGCCGTGCTCGGGGGCGAGTTGAAGAGCACTACGGTCGGGTTGAACTGGTATGTCAATTCGAACATGCGTTTCATGTTCGACTGGATTCACGGCAGCGTTGCCAAGACCAGCGCCGCGCCTGCGAGCAACGACATCGGCGCGCACTACGATGTCTTCGCGATGCGGACGCAGGTCGCGTTCTAACGTCGGGCATTGGACAACGATGCCCACCGAGCCGGAGCAGCGCTGGTTGCTCCGGCTTGTTCGATTGCGCCCATGTGCCTTGCAAATGCGCGGTTATGGGCTCAGGAATCGGGGTAACTACACAATGAGGAGAACCGGCCAATGAAAGCCGTCGGATACCGGAAATCACTGCCGATCGCCGATACGGAGTCGCTGATCGACTTCGAAGCGGCAAAGCCTGAGCCAAAGGCCCGCGACATTCGCGTCGCCGTGACGGCGATTTCGGTCAACCCCGTCGATACCAAGGTGCGAAAGCGCGCCGCCCCGCCTGCCGGCGAGACCAAGATTTTGGGCTACGATGCTTCGGGTGTGGTCGATGCTGTCGGCCCCGATGTCACGCTCTTCAAGCCCGGCGACGAGGTGTACTACGCCGGCTCGATCCAGCGTCAGGGCACCAACGCCGAATATCATCTGGTCGATGAGCGCATCGTCGGCCGCAGACCGAAAAGCCTGTCCTTCACGCAGGCGGCGGCGTTACCGCTGACGTCGATTACCGCGTGGGAGTTGCTATTTGACCGGCTCGGGGTCGCGCGCGGGACGGGACCAGATCGTGCAACATTGCTGATTGTCGGCGGTGCCGGCGGCGTTGGATCGATTCTGATTCAACTCGCACGGCGTCTGACAGGTTTAACCGTTATCGCGACAGCTTCACGCGCGGAATCGCAGAAGTGGTGTCTCGACCTCGGGGCCCATGCCGTGATCGATCATTCAAAGCCGATGAAGGAGCAGATCGACGGCCTGAAGCTGCCGCCGGTAACTTTGATCGCAAGCCTGACCAATACCGACCAGCACTACAAGGCGCTCGCGGAGATCATCGCACCGCAGGGCAAATTCGGTTTGATCGACGATCCCTTGGAATTCAACGTCTCGGTCTTCAAAGGCAAGGCCGTCTCGATCCACTGGGAATCAATGTTTACGCGAAGCTCGTTCCAGACCGCGGACATGATTGCGCAGCACCGATTGCTCAACGAGGTCGCCGATCTCGTCGACAAGGGGACGCTGCGTACCACGCTGGACCAGACCTTCGGCACCATCAATGCCGCCAATCTGAAGCGCGCGCACGCGCTGATCGAATCAGGAAAATCGCGCGGCAAGATCGTGCTGGAAGGCTGGTAGCGCCGGCGCACGCCCTCCCCCAAAACAAAAGCGGCGCTCAAGAGCGCCGCTTTTTAATTCTCAATTGATCGCGGGGTCTCAGGCGGCCTCGGAGGCCTTCTCCTGAACTGGACCGGAGTCCAGTCCCTTGGCATCGACGTCGCGGTCGACGAATTCGATCACCGCCATCGGCGCGTTGTCGCCGTAACGGAAACCAGCCTTGATGATACGAGTGTAGCCGCCCTGGCGATCCTTGTAGCGAGGCGCCAGAACGTCGAACAGCTTCTTCACCTGGTCGAGGTCGCGCATCTCGCTGATGGCCTGGCGGCGCATGGAGAGACCGCCCTTCTTGCCGAGCGTAACGAGCTTCTCGACGATGGGGCGCAATTCCTTGGCCTTCGGCAGCGTGGTGACGATCTGCTCGTGCTTGATCAGCGCCGCGCACATGTTGGCGAACATCGCCTTGCGATGCTCGGCGGTGCGGTTGAGCTTGCGGTGAACTTTTCCGTGACGCATTTCTTGATCCTCAA
>JBEPUM010000101.1:0-12388 GCA_041691515.1 Pseudomonadota bacterium
GTATGTTTGGCAACCAGCGCTACGGCGCAAACGGGAGGGCAGGTCATTCAGAAGACAATCCTGCGGCTCGGGACGGCCACCCCGGGTGGCGGCTTTCCGCTTTACGGGAATGCCTTTGCCGAGGTCGTGAATGCGGCCGACCAGACCCTCTCGATCGAGCCGCGCAACACCAAGGGCAGTACTGAAAATATTCCGCTGCTCGAAGCCGGCACGCTCGATATCGCGCTGGTGGCCGGCGAACCAGCGTACGAAGCGTTCATGGGGATCGGACGGCCGCGCACGAATCTCAAAATCCTGACCGCGATGTATTCGAGCCCGGGGATGTTTGTGGTTCGCGCCGACAGTCCTTACAGGAGCATTCGCGACCTCGTCGGCAAGCCGGTCGCGTTCGGCGCCCGAAATTCGGGCCTTCCCATTCTGTCGCGTTACCTGCTGGATGGCCTCGGTCTTGCGCAGGACAAGGATTTCCAGTCGATCTATCTCGATCGCGCCGGCGACGGGCCCGCCATGGTGCTGGATGGCCGCGCGGCCGCGCTATGGGGGGCGGGAATTGGCTGGCCAGGTTTCACCACGATGGCGAACAGTCCGGGAGGAGCGCGATTCATTGCACCGGACGCCGGCGAAATTGCGCGCATCCGGGCCAAGCACGCGTTTCTCAAGCCGCTGACGATTCCCGCCGGCAGTTATCCCGGACAAACGGCGGCGATCAATTCGCTGGGATCGTGGAGCTTCATCCTGACGCGCGCGTCACTCGACGACGATACGGCGTACCGGCTAGCGAAGGCGCTGCATGGCGTCGAAGGCCCATTCTGCCGGAAGCTTTCGCAAGCCTGCGAAACCACCGCTGCGAATACCGTCGCGGCGGCGCCGAGCCCGGACCTTATTCATCCCGGTGTGCTGCGGTATCTGCGTGAAATCGGCGCGGCGAAGTGAATTAGACTAATGCGTCTTTGACCGCCGCATCCAGCATTGCCAGCCCCGATTTGAGATCGCCCTTGAGATGCACGCGCAATGCCCGTCGTCCGCGCTCCGTGAGCACGTCGAAATCGCCGCGCGCCTGTGCCGCCTTGATGACGCCAAATGAGGCTTTCTGGCCGGGAATTTTCAAATCCTTCGCGTCATCGGCGGTGATCTGAAGAAAGACGCCGCTGTCGGGTCCGCCTTTGTAGGCCTGTCCGGTTGAATGGAGAAAGCGTGGGCCGAATTCGGCGCAAGTGGCGACTTTCTTCCGGTCGCGAATGGCGATCCGTGTTTTTTGCAGGCTGTCGATATGCGCGTCGTTCCGCTCGATATAGGCCAGCAAAGCAACGTAATCTCCAGCTTCCGTCCGCTCAAAATGGGCCTTGAGCCATGACGAGAGGTCGCCGTTCGCTCCGGCCTTGTGAAGGGCATCGGCGTTGGCGGTGTCAGTGTAGATATCCACCTCCGCGGTCATCACGACAGGCTTTTCGGCCGGAAGCTTGCCGGTTTTCTCAAACGCGGCCGTCAGCTCACGGGTCTTGATCTTGGCCGCCTCAACGTCGGGTTGATTGAATGGATTAATACCGAGGATCGCTCCGGCGACCGCGGTCGCCATCTCGAAGCGGAAAAATTCCTGCCCGATCTGATCGATTGAATTCAGGACAATACGAACTACCGGGTGACCCGCGCTCTCCAGGGCTCGCAGCTTCTCATCATGATCGACATCGTCCTCGCCATGGGTGCGGATATCGATGAAGAAACGATCATTGCCGTAAAGGTTTGCCTCGCCGAGCGATTCCCCCTCGATCGGGATCAGACCCTTGCCTTCCTTGCCCGTGGATTCGGCAATCAGCTGTTCTGCCCACGCACCGAAATCGGCAATTTTGCTGGACGCGGAGATCGTGATCTTGTCGCGGCCCTCGCGGCCGGCCAGGCCCATGGCGAGTCCGAGTTGGACAGCGGGATTGTCTTGCGGCGGTACGTCCGCGCCGCAGGATCGCACCATTGCCAATGCGTTCTTCAGCAGTGTAGCGAGGTCGATCCCGGCAGAAGCAGCGGGGACCAATCCGAAAGGCGAAAGTACGGAGTAACGGCCGCCAATGGTTGGATCGCCATGAAAGATGCGCGCAAAACCTTGCTTGATTGCCGTTTTCTCCAGCGATGAGCCGGGATCGGTCACGGCGATGAAACGATGGCCGGCCTTGTCGGCGCCAATCGCCTCCGACACGCGCGCGAAGAAATAATCCTTCATGACATTCGGCTCGGTGGTGCCGCCGGATTTGCTGGAAACGATGAACAGTGTGTTGGCGAGGTTGATCGAGGCCTGCATGGTCCGCACTTGCGCCGGATCGGTGGAATCCAGAACGTGCAGTTTCGGGAATCCTGGTTGCTTGTCGAACGTCTTTGCCAGCACTTCCGGTCCGAGGCTTGATCCGCCCATCCCGAGCACGACGGCATGGGTGAAATTCTGGCCCTTCACGCGATGGGTGAAGTCTTCGTAGTCCGCCACATCCGCGGCGCCGACACTGGTGAGCCAGCCGAGCCATTTGTTTTCGTCCGAGCCGGTCCAGACCGACTTGTCGCGCTGCCATAATTTGCGGATCGTGCCGGCGGCTCGCCAGTCTTCCGCCCGCGCCGCGACGGATTTTGCCAGATTTTCACTGAGCGATAACGTCTGGTGGCCGATGCTATTTGCCAAAATTTTCGTGCGCTTGTGCGCGACGGCTCCAAGCAGCTTGTCAGCCGCATCGGCAAACAGTTGCACGCCTTCCTTCACCAAATTCCGCGTGATGGCATCGAGCGAAATTCCCGCTTCCGCGAGACTGACAAGCGTCTGCCGCGCCTCATCGACGTTCTCCTCGAGACTGTCGCGCAGCTTGCCATGGTCGCGGAAGGCATCAAGGGTTGCCGGTGGCACGGTGTTGACGGTGTCCTTGCCGATCAGTTCTTCGACATAGAGAACGTCGCTGTAATCCTTGTTCTTGGTCCCGGTGGAGGCCCACAGCAGCCGTTGCGGCTTGGCCCCTTTCGCCTCAAGCTTCTCCCAGGCGTCGCCGGAAAACAGTCGCTTGTAATCCTGATAGGCGAGCTTGGCGTTGGCGATGGCGATCGTCCCTTTGAGGGCAGCGAGGCGCTCCTTCTCGGCGGGATCGTTGGCCTGTGTAATCTTCTCGTCGAGCTGCTTGTCGACAGCGGTGTCGATGCGGCTGACAAAGAAGCTGGCGACGCTCGCGACATGAGACGGATCGCCGCCTTTTCGCGCGTATTCCTGCAGTCCGGACAGAAAAGCCTCGGCAACGTCGACATAGACCCTCTGCGCGAACAACAGCGTGATGTTGACGCTGATGCCTTTCGCGATCAGATGGCGGATAGCCGGCAAACCTTCCGGGGTTGCCGGGACCTTGATCATCAGGTTCTTGCGATTGACCGATTTCCAGAGCCGCTCGGCTTCTGCGATCGTCGCCTTGGTATCGTTGGCGAGATAGGGCGAGACTTCGAGGCTGACGAAGCCGTCCTTGCCATCTAGTTCGTCGTAAACCGGCCGCAGCACATCGGCGGCATGCTGGATGTCCTCGATGGCGAGATGTTCATAGAGGTCGGTGACGGATCGATCTCCGTTTTTCAGGATTTTGGCGATGGCACTGTCATATTCGTCCGAGCCGCCGATGGCCTTCTCGAAGATCGAGGGATTAGAGGTGACCCCGCGTACGCCGTCACTCTCGACGAGATGCTTCAGGTCGCCCTTGGCAATGAAGCCGCGCGCAAGGAAATCGAGCCAGACCGCCTGGCCATGATTGTGAAGTTCTTTGACAGGATTCATGATGTTCTTCTTGCTGTGACGCCAGGCTGCCCGGAACCGTCCCGGCCGCCAGCAAACTTTATCAACCCACCCCGAAACGCAAGGCCTTATCAGGCAGACCAAATCGGGACGATGACGGGAATAACGTCCTGCGCGGGTGATTGATCCCGGTCGGGTTTGGCGGATTTATGGTCGCAGATATGCGTATCCGGTCGACCGGAGCCGCAAGGAGGTCCGGTTCGAGCGATGCGAAGCAGGCCTAGCGCAGGCTGGCGTTGATCTTGTCCAGCGCGGCCGAGCCGGGGCAGAGATCCTTGGCGGCAAGGGTATTGAGAGGTGCCTCCACCGTATTGAGGCGCTCGTGCAGGTCCTCTGACTCCGCGTCGACATAAAGCAGCCCGGTAACGACCTGGCCCTTGGCGGCGTGCTTTTGCAGGAATGTCATTGCCGCGAGGCGGTCATGGACATCGTAGTCGGCATCCAGCTTGCGCAGCGCGAGCCGGGTGCCGTCATGCTGCTCGACCACCTGCACCGTGCCCGGCGCATAGTCCACCGTGATCGGTTCGCGGCCGGTGATGACGTCGAGGCGGTTCACCGCGTCATTGTGCTCGCGCACGTAGTCGAAGCTCTTGGTTGAGCCCGCGTGATTATTGAACGCGATGCAGGGACTGATGACGTCGATGAAAGCCGCGCCCTTGTGTTTGATGGCAGCCTCGATCAGCGGCACCAGCTGGGTCTTGTCGCCCGAAAAGCTGCGCGCCACGAAGCTAACCCCGAGTTGCAGCGAGATCGCGACGAGATCGATAGCGCTGTCGGCGTTGGTGACGCCTTTCTTCGATTTCGAGCCGCGGTCGGCGGTCGCCGAGAATTGTCCCTTGGTCAGGCCATAGACGCCGTTGTTTTCGACGATATAGGTCATGTTGACGCCGCGCCGGATCGAGTGCGCGAACTGGCCGAAACCGATCGACGCCGAGTCGCCATCACCGGACACGCCGAGATAGATCAGGTCGCGGTTGGCGAGGTTGGCGCCGGTCAGCACCGACGGCATACGGCCATGGACCGAATTGAAGCCGTGCGAGTTGCCGAGAAAGTAATCGGGTGTCTTGGACGAACAGCCGATGCCGGAAATCTTGGCCACCCGATGCGGCTCGATCGACAGATGAAAGCAAGCCTCGATAATCGACGCAGTAATCGAGTCGTGACCGCATCCGGCGCAGAGCGTGGAAACCTTGCCTTCATAATCGCGATGGGTGAAGCCGAGATCGTTCTTCGGAAGGCCGGGGTGCTGAAACTTCGGCTTGGCGATATAGGTCATGACTTAACCTTCTTCAGCGGTGTGACCTTGAGTTGATCCTGATGATCGCCGATCGCGCCTGCGATGTAGCGGGCCGTGATCGGCGTACCATCGTAGTGCAGGATCGGCACCAGCCGGACCGGGTCGATGCCGTTTTCATTGACGATCAGCGAGCGCAACTGCGCGTCGCGGTTCTGTTCGACCACATACACAAAATCATGATCGGCGATGAAGCTCGCGACGCTCGAATGGAACGGGAAGGCACGAATCCTCAGCCGGTCGAGCTGATGACCGCGCTTTTCCAGAACTTCGATGGCTTCGTCCATCGCAGGCGACGTCGAGCCGTAGTAAATCACGCCGTATTTCGTCGGCTTCTGCGCGTTGGCCTGTAACGGGCGCGGCACCATGTCCTGCGCGGTTTCGAACTTGCGCAGCAGGCGCTGCACGTTGTCGGCGTAGGCGGCGCCATCCTCGGTATAGCGCGCATAGCGGTCACGCGAGGTGCCGCGCGTGAAGAAAGACCCTTTGGTCGGATGAGTGCCCGGGTAAGTGCGATAGGGAATACCGTCGCCATCGACATCGAGATAGCGGCCGAAATCGCGGCCATCATCGAGCATTTCGGCAGTCATGACCTTGCCGCGATCGTATTCGCGGCTTTCGTCCCATTTCAGCGGACGGCAGAGCCGGTGGTTCATGCCGATGTCGAGGTCGAGCATCAGGAAGATGACGGTTTGCAAGCGCTCGGCGAGATCGAACGAATGCGCAGCGAAATCGAAGGCTTCGGCCGGATCTTCGGGAAACAGCAGGACATGCTTGGTGTCGCCGTGCGAGGCATAGGCGCAGGAGAGCACGTCGCATTGCTGGGTTCGCGTCGGCATGCCCGTCGATGGTCCCGCGCGCTGCACGTCGATGATCACAGCGGGGATCTCGGCGAAATAAGACAACCCGATGAATTCCTGCATCAGCGAGATGCCGGGCCCGGAGGTCGCGGTGAACGCGCGCGCGCCATTCCAGGATGCGCCGATCACAATGCCGATCGAGGCCAGTTCATCCTCGCCCTGGACGATGGCGTATTTCGCCTTCTTGGTCTCGGGATCGTGGCGCAGCTTTGCACAATGCGACGTGAAGGCGTCGGCCACCGACGACGACGGTGTGATGGGGTACCAGGCGCAGACCGTTGCTCCGCCATAGACGGCGCCGAGCGCGGCCGCGCTGTTGCCTTCCATGAAGATGCGATCGCCGACCTTGTCGGACTTCTTCACCTGGAGCCCGATCGGGCATTTCAGGTTCTGCAAAGCCCAGTCGCGGCCGAGGTGTAGCGCGTGAATGTTGGAAGCGAGCAGCTTTTCCTTGGTCTTGTACTGTTCGCCGATCAGTTGCTCGATCACCTTGGGGTCGATATCGAGCAGGGCAGAGAGCGCGCCGAGATAAATGATGTTCTTGAACAGTTGCCGCTGGCGCGGATCGGTGTAGGTCGAGTTGGTGATCGCGGTCAACGGTACGCCGATGACGGTAATGTCGTCGCGGAATTTCGAGGCCGGCATCGGCTTGGTCGAGTCGTAGAACAGATAGCCACCCGGCTCGATCGAGGCGACGTCCTTGTCCCAGGTCTGCGGATTCATCGCGACCATCATGTCGATACCGCCACGCGCCCCGAGATGGCTGTCCTCAGTGACTCGGACCTCATACCAGGTCGGCAGACCCTGAATGTTCGATGGAAAGATGTTGCGCGGAGACACCGGCACGCCCATGCGCAGGATGGCGCGAGCAAACAGCTCGTTGGCGCTCGCCGACCCCGAACCGTTGACGTTGGCGAAGCGGATAACGAAGTCGTTTACGCTGCTGATCGGACTTTGGACGGACATGATGAACCCGCGTGTGTCATCTCAATAAGGTGTTTCTGCATGTCCCACGCACCGGTGGGGCAGCGTTCGGCGCATAGGCCGCAATGGAGGCAGACGTCTTCGTCCTTCACCATCACGCGGCCGGTCTTGAGGTCGGTGGAAACGTAGAGCGCCTGCTCCAGATTGGGAGAGGGAGCCTTCAGACGTTCCCGCAAATCGGCTTCGTCGCCGTTCTGTGTGAAGCTGATGCAGTCCATCGGACAGATATCGACGCAGGCGTCGCACTCGATACACAGCGGCGTATTGAAAACGGTCTGAACGTCGCAGTTCAGGCAGCGTTCGGCCTCGCCAAGCGCCAGCTTGAGATCGTAGCCCAGTTCGACTTCGGTCTTGATGTCGCGCAGCACGATCGCCTTGTCGCGGTGTGGCACCTTGAAACGCCCGTCGGACGAGATGTCGTTGTCGTAGCTCCACTCGTGAATGCCCATCTTCTGACTGCTGATGTGCACCTCGGGAAGCGGGCGCTCGGTAATATCCTCGCCGGACAGCAGCTTGTGGATCGACAGCGCGGCATCGTGCCCGTGCGCGACCGCCCAAATGATATTCTTTGGGCCGAACGCGGCATCGCCACCGAAAAAGATTTTTGGGTTGGTCGAGACGAAGGTTGTTTCGTCGACCTTCGGCATATTCCACTTGTCGAACTCGATGCCGATATCGCGCTCAATCCACGGAAATGCGTTCTCTTGACCGACAGCGACCAGCACGTCGTCGCAGGCGATGGTTTCGTCCGGCTCGCCGGACGGCACTAGACTGCGCTTGCCCTTGGCGTCGTATTCCGCCTTGACCTTCTCGAACACGACGGCGGTCAGCTTGCCGTTGTCATGTGTGAAGGACTTCGGCACCATGAAGTTGAGGATCGGAATGTCCTCATGCATGGCGTCTTCCTTTTCCCAGGGAGACGCCTTCATTTCTTCGAAGCCGGAGCGCACGACGACCTTGACGCTCTCGCCGCCGAGACGGCGCGCCGTGCGGCAACAATCCATCGCGGTGTTGCCGCCGCCGAGCACGATCACGCGCTTGCCGATCTTGTCGGTGTGGCCGAACGACACCGAAGCCAGCCACTCTATGCCGATGTGAACGTGTTTGGCGGCTTCCTTGCGACCGGGAATATCGAGTTCGCGGCCGCGCGGGGCGCCGGAGCCGACGAAGATCGCGTCGTAGTTCTGGGCGAGCAGCGCCTTGAGGCTGTCGATGCGATGACCGCCTTTGAACTCGATGCCGAGGTCGAGGATGTAATTGGTTTCCTCATCGACCACTGAATCCGGCAGGCGGAATTTTGGAATCTGCGTCCGCATCATGCCACCGGCCTTCGGGTCCTGATCGAACACCGTGCAGTGATAACCGAGCGGGGCGAGGTCGCGTGCGACGGCGAGCGAAGCAGGGCCGCCGCCGACGATGGCGATGCGTCTGCCGTTCTTCGGCGACGGGCGCGGCATAAGATGCTTGACGTCGTCCTTGAAGTCGGCCGCGACACGTTTCAGGCGGCAGATCGCGACCGGGCTTTCCTCGACGCGGCCGCGTCGGCACGCAGGTTCGCATGGGCGATCGCAGGTGCGTCCGAGAATTCCCGGAAACACATTCGACTTCCAGTTGATCATGTAGGCGTCGCTGTAACGCCCTTCCGCGATCAGCCGGATATATTCAGGGACGGGTGTGTGTGCCGGGCAGGCCCATTGGCAATCGACGACTTTATGGAAGTAATCAGGTGCCGAAATATCAGTCGGTTTCATTCCCATCCTGTCCGCGCGAATGAAGCACCGCGAGGCCTTTATGCTTCGAAGGAGCGCTTCGCATGACGCTCTTGTTGTTTTCAAATTGCATCATTGGATTAACTTATTAGAGCCATTCCACGTTGCGACAAAGCCAAATTTGCTTGATCGCACTGCGCCTTTGGTCAGGCACGTATGTATGCGCGAGCGTCCCGATCTCGTGCGGCAGCGCAATATGTGCAGTGCAAGAAATTCAGAGATCGGACTTGGTGAGGTCCCACATCAGGCGATAGGTGCCGCTCGTGATCATCAGCGATGATGTGACCGCCAGAGCTTGGTCGAAACGGCCCGCCATGGCCCGCGCTATCGCATCGACATCGGTCCCGTCAATGAACGCAAACCAGTCGCCCGCGCCTGCCGTATCGGCATCGGGGACGCCGAGGGGACGCGAGAACATCGGATCGCCCTCGATCAGATGCATGGAAACAATGCCGTCGAGCGCGGCTGGATCGAGTGCTTCACGAAGTCTTGCGCGAAGCTCTTTTGCATTCACGCCCGGCCGGATGCGAACCATCCCGATCGCAGATCCTCGGCCTTGACCGCGGCTGATCGTGATTCTCGCAACCGAGCGGATCATATTGCGGAAGCGCGCGATGACTTTCAGCGACCATTCGGTCTGATTTGCGAGCGCCGCCTGATAGGCCGTGCTGGTCAGGACCTCGAATGTTTCGGTCGAATAGAGGCTGAGATATTTGGGGCTGGCATCGTGCGCGACATAGCGCCGCGCCTCGATGAAGCCGTCGATCGCGACGCGTTCGGCAAGATGCTCGCGATCGTACCAGCGATTGAATTCGGCTTCGTCAGATGGATCGATATCCATCGACGTCAGCAGCATTCCCTTGCCCGGCAATGGCATCGGCGATGTCTCCTATGTCGTGATCTTCGACGCCAGATTTTCGATAGCCAGCATGATCGCGTCCTTGATGCCGGGATCGTACAGCGAATGGCCGGCGCCTTCGACGATACGGATTTCGGCGTCGGGCCATGCAGCAGCGAGAGCATGCGAGGTCGATGGCGGACAGAGAAAATCGGTGCGGCCCTGCACGATGAGACCGGGAATGCCGTGAAGTTTTCCGACATCGGCAAGAAGCTGGTCCGGCCGCATGAAGCAGTCGTTCTGGAAATAGTGCGCCTCCATGAAGGGCGTCGATGGAAGAGGGCGCTGATTGTTGTTGACGGCCTCGCGGTTTAGTCGCGTGCGATTGGGCGCGTGCTCCGAGAGAATGCGTTCGGTCTCATACCAGGCGCGAGCCGCGGGACCGTGAATTGTAACATCGGGATCGAGGATGCGGCGCCAGTAGGCGTCGAGCGGTTGCCGACGCTCTTCTGGCGGCAGCACGCTGAGAAAGTCGTCGTGCAGGCCCGGATAGATACGGGGCAAGGTGCTGAGAAACGCGGTCTCGAGTTCGGCGCGGGTGCCGAGGAAGGTTGCGCGCAGAACAATCCCGCTGACGCGATCCGGGCGGGCCTCGGCGTAGGCCAGCGCCAGCGTCGCGCCCCAAGAGCCACCGACGATCATCCAGCGCTCGAAGCCAAGTGCATTGCGGATCGCTTCCATGTCCGCAATTAAATGCGACAGCGTATTGGCCTCGCGTCCGCCTTTCGGACGGCTGCGGCCGGCCCCGCGCTGATCGAACAGCACCGCATGAAAGCGTTCCGCATCGAACAGCTTTCGATGATCGGGCTGGCAACCGCTGCCGGGACCGCCATGCAGATAAACTGCGGGAATGCCGCCGGCGCGGCCGACAGTCTCTACACAAATCTCGTGGCCGTCGCCGACGTCGAGATGCTGTGTTGTCAGAGGTGCAAATGGATCGGTGCGAGTGGCGGAGGATGTCCCGGCGTCGGCGTCAGGTGTCATGATCCCCGCCTGGTTCAAGCGTGCCGCCCGCAAAATTACGGTAGATGAAACGATCGCCGCCGCCGCGGGCTTCCGCTTCCGCCGTCTTGAAAATCTGCTCGTGCATCGGCGACAGCGTGCAGGCTGGATCGGTGTTGCCCGCGTCGCCCGTTAGCGCGAAGGCCTGACAGCGGCAGCCGCCGAAATCGACCTCCTTGAATTCGCAGCTTTGACACGGTTCTGGCATCCACCCGGTGCCGCGATAGCGATTGAACGCTTCGGAGTTCTGCCAGATCCAGGCGATCGAATGATTCGAACGTACCGACAGGAAATCAAGACCGGTGATGGTTTCTGCGGCGTGACACGGGAGTATCTTGCCGGCCGGCGAAATGTTGAAGAACTGACGGCCCCAGCCGCCCATGCATTTCTTCGGGCGCAGCGCGTAATAATCCGGCACGACGTAGTCGATGGCCAGAACGCCCTTCAGCCGGACTTCGGCTTCTTCGACGATCCGGCTCGTCTCTTCGATCTGCTCCAGCGTCGGCATCAGCGCCGCGCGGTTCTTCAGCGCCCAGCCGTAATACTGCACGTTGGCGACCTCGAGCCGGTCAGCGTCCAGATCGACCGCCATCTGGATGATATCCGAGAGCTGATGCAGGTTCTGCCGATGCATCACCGCGTTGACGGTGAGCGGCAGATCAAGCTCTCGCGTCCAGCGCGCGACCTCGATCTTCTTGTCGTGAGCATTCTTCAGTCCGGCAACGCGATCGGCGATGAGGGGCTCGTTGCCCTGAAAGCTGATCTGCACATGGCAGAGGCCGGCATCGGCCAGCGCCTTGAGTTTGTCGCGGGTCAACAAAACAGCGGACGTGATCAGGTTGGAATAGAGGCCGACGTCGCTGGCATGCTGCACCAACTCGACCAGATCCTTGCGCGCAGTCGGCTCGCCGCCCGAGAAGTGAATCTGCAGCACGCCGATTTCGGCGAGTTCGCTCAGCACCTTTTTCCATTCGGCCGTGGTGAGTTCGCTGCTATTGCGCTCAAGCTCGACCGGATTGGAGCAGTAGGGGCATTGCAGCGGACATCGATGCGTCAGTTCGGCCAGCACGGCGAGGGGAATGCCGAAGGTCTCCGCGGCGGATTTCCGCGATTCAAGAATCGACAATCCGTCGGTGGCGTTGTCCGGCAAGGGCGCGGCGTCGGTGAGTGTCGGGCTCATGCACTCTTCTCCCGTGCTTCGACAAGGAACCCCTTGTCGGCGAGATCCTGCAGCATCGCTATCACATCAGTGCCAATGGCCGCGTGATCCGCGGCATATTTTATGGCGAGCAGATCGACCATTTGATCGACGCTGCGGACGCCGTCGCAGAGCTGAAGAACCTCGACCGCGATCTCATCGGGTGCCAGCACCCGCTCCGGAGCCAGGATCACCCAGCGTTGCCGCGTTTCATCGAACCGCAGCTTGGCATGCCGCGGCAAAACCGGACGGCTTGCCAGGGTGACGCTGATATTGCGGACTCGCGGCGCTGCCATAAGGTCTGCCTTGGGTTTGCCTCAAGCATTTTCCGGGACGAATGCGCCGGGCGGAATGTGGCCATTGACGTAAGCATGATACAGCGCGTCGAGCTGAACCCAAAGCACATTGGTCTTGAAGATCAAGGCGTTGCAGACCGCCTCGCGCTGTTCCGGCGTGGTGGCGTGCTTCCTGACGTAGTCCAGTGCGAAATTGGCGTCGCGCGGGGCCTGTTTCAAGCGCGTGCTGAAATAGCGCATGATCTCCGGATTGACGAAATCATAGTGCTTCAGCATGCCCGAAATCCG
>JBEPUM010000102.1:0-12258 GCA_041691515.1 Pseudomonadota bacterium
TCGGCATCGGGCCGCGCGGGCTCGGGCGCCGGCGTTGTCGGGCGCGTACCACCGGGCTTGGCTTCCGCAGGTCCGTTCTGATCGCCTGCGGGCGCGACGGGAGTTGTTTGCGGCTGCGTCACCTGCGCAATCGTTTGTCCATGCGCCAGTTGCATCATCGACAGGCCGGATATCACGAGACCCAACGCCACGATCGCCACCGCGATCATCAAATCGCGTCGTGCAAGCGCGCGGCGCTTGCTGCCGGATGAAAATCCTCTCTCAGTGCCCGCCATAAAATTCACCGAAGTTGTTTCGCTGAACCAACGACCGCACCTCCCGGAAGTTCCGAATGGAACCCAAGGGCTCAACTGCTATCCTCAATGAAGTGTAAGCGATCTCTGGAACGGATAGCGCGCTACAAATCCAGCAGACCCGCGTCGCCGTCTTGCGCCGCAAAGGCCAATGTCGTGCCCTTGGCATTCCAGGCCAGCGCTGCGACCGGTTCGCCACCGTTGCGGCGGACAAGGATCTCGGCGCCGTCGGTGAGCCGCACCATCAGGATGGTGCCGTTGTCGTAGCCGGCGGCGAGGATGTCCTGCCGGGGATGACAGGCGACAGCGGTGACGCGCGCTTGCAGCGGCGCCAGCATCCCCGGCTCCTTGCCCATCGGACCATCCTTGCTGGCGAACGGCCACACGATCACGGTGTCCGCGCCCGACGTCGCGAGCCCCTTCCCGCCGGCGCTCCATGACATCGACCGGACGCGGCCGGGATAGCCGGTCATGCGCATATGCCGCGCATCGGCAAGCCGCCAGCCGTGCAGCGCCGGTTCATGCATCGTCGTCACCAGAAACTTGTTGTCGGGGCTGAAGGTGACTCCGAGATGGGACCCCGCCCATTCGAGGACTTGCGCACTGCCCGCCATGTTGGGAAACCACAACGTGACGCCATTGTAGTGCGCCATCGCGAGCCGCATCCCCTTCGGCGCGAACGCAAGCCCGCCCACAGTGGATGGCACCTCGAACGATTTCTCCTCGCCCTTCGGTGCGCGAACAAACGCGGTCTTGCCGGCCGACCATGCAATCGCGCCGTCGGGATGAACCGCGACGTTGTCGATCCACCGATGTTTTGCGTCGGTCGCGAGAACGCTGGTCTCGCCTTTGGCATCGAGCGCGGCCACCTTGCCGTCGTCGCCGCCGGTAATGATCCGGCTGCCGTCTGAGACGGAGCACAGGATGGCGCCACCGTGCACGGCGATTTCGGATTTCTCGCCACCGGCTGCAACGAGAACAATGTTTTCCTCAGCGCCGACGAACGCCGCACGATCACCAAGGAAATAAACGGCGCCGACCGGCGCGCCGATCGCAACCGGGCGCACCTTGTCGGTGACGGAGACGATTGATTCCTGCCCCTGCGGATTGAAATCGCTCATCACGCGGAAATGCAGTGCTCGAAGCCATCGCGGATGAGCTGCTCGGGCAGTTCGCGACCGATGAAGACGAGGCGGCTCTCGCGCTTCTCGTCCGGCTTCCATTTGCGCTGGTGGTTGCCTTCCAGCATCATGTGAACGCCCTGAAACACATAGCGGTCGTCATCGCCTGTGAACGACAGGATGCCTTTCGAGCGCAAAATCTTCTGGCCTTCCTCGGCCACGAGCTTCTGCAGCCACGGCATGAACTTGTCCGGATCGAGCGGCTTGTCGGAGCGCAGCGACAGCGATTGCATGTCCTCGTCGTGATAATGCTTCAGGCCGTGGCCATGACCATCATGGCTGTGACCGTGATCGTGGTGATGATCATGACCACGATGGTCGTGGTCGTGGTGATGATCGTGGTCATCGCCCTCTTCCAGAAAATCCGGCTCGATTTCGAGAATGCGGTCGAGATCGAATGCGCCGCGCTCCAGCACGTCGGAGAGCTGAACCTGGCAGCGCTCGGTGCGATGAAGTTTCGCGTAAGGATTGATGCCGCGAATCCGCGCCTCGACCTCGGCCAATTCGGCCTTTGACACAAGATCCGTCTTGTTGAGCACGATGACGTCGGCGAAGGCGATCTGGTTCTTGGCTTCGGGCGCATCCTTGAGGCGGTCGCTGAGCCATTTGGCATCGGCCACCGTCACCACGGCATCGAGCCGAGCGTTGGCCTGCACGTCCTCATCGACAAAGAAAGTCTGCGCCACCGGCGCGGGATCGGCAAGACCCGTCGTCTCCACGATAATGGCGTCGAACTTGCCTTTTCGTTTCATCAGCCCGTCGAGGATGCGCACAAGGTCGCCGCGCACGGTGCAGCAGACGCAGCCGTTGTTCATTTCGAACACTTCCTCGTCCGCGCCGATGATCAGGTCGTTGTCGATACCGATCTCGCCAAATTCGTTGACGATCACGGCGTATTTCTTGCCGTGATTTTCGGAGAGGATACGGTTCAGCAGCGTGGTCTTGCCGGCACCGAGATAGCCGGTCAGTACGGTCACGGGGATTTTGTCAGCAGTGGTTTCGGACATCACAACTCCGGGGCAGGATTGACCACGCCGGCCGCGGGGTGGCCCCCGCCCTAGTTCGTCAGCGCGCTCGTCAGGGCCTTTATATTGTGCCTTACCATGTCAATGTAAGTGGGGGCATCGCCCTTTTCGTCGCTCAAACTGTCCGAATACAGCGTGCCGCCGACCCGCGCGCCCGTCTCGGCGGCGATCCGCTGGATCAGCCTGTCATCACTGAGATTTTCCAGAAAAATTGCCGGGATTTTCGCGGCTCTGATCTGGGTGATGGTCGCCGCGATATCGCGCGCACTGGGCTCGCTGTCGGTCGAGACCCCCTGCGGGGCGATAAAGGCAACGCCATAGGCCGCCTCGAAATAGCTGAAAGCATTGTGGGTCGAGATCACCTTGCGGCGCGCGAGCGGAATTTGCGCCACCGCCTCGCGGATCTCGCGATCCAGTGCATCAAGCTTCATGAGATATGCTGCGGTGTTGGTACGATAAGCTGCCTCGCCGGCGGGGTCGGCCGAAATCAGCGCGTCCCGAATATTGGCGACATAGATTTTGGCATTGGGGACGGATTGCCAGGCGTGCGGGTCGACTGCGTCCTCGCCATCGCGCCGGCCCGGCCTTTGCCCAACCGCGGGCTTGCGCGGCGGAATGCCCCTGGTTGCAACCACAATCGTCGCCTTACCGCCGGACGCCTGCACCAGCCGCGGCAGCCAGCCTTCGAGGCCAAGGCCGTTGACGACGACCAGTTTAGCCGCCGCGACCTTGCGGGCATCTTCCGGTGACGGGGTAAAGACATGCACGTCACCGTTCGGACCGACGAGCGTGGTGACGTCAGTCCGATCGCCGCCGACGTTTTTCGCGAAGTCGGCAAGGATGGAGAAGCTCGTGACTACTTCGATGCGACCCTGCGCGCGGGCGGGCGCGAGTGCCGCCAGCACTGTCACAATCACAGCGAACCCAAGGCGGCGAGGCCAAGCAATGTCCATCGTCACGCTTCGAGATGGGGTGCGGGAAACAGTTGCCGCACCATCCCGCCGACGCTGCCGAACAGCACCGACACCACATAGAGCGCTGCCGCAACCAGAATGATCGCGGGCCCCGACGGCACCTTGGAATGGAAAGACAGCACCAATCCGGCATAGCCCGACAGCATGGCGCTCACCACCGCGATCATCATCATGCCGGTGATGTCGCGCGACCAGAATCGGGCGATGCTGGCCGGCAGCACCATCAGCCCCACAGCCAGCAGCGTGCCGAGCGCCTGGAAGCCGCTGACAAGATTGACGACGATCAGCGCCAGAAACGCCAGATGCGCCGGCGCGCCGGCGCGGCTCACCGTGCGCAGAAACAGCGGATCGACACACTCGATCACCAGCGGGCGATAGATCACTGCGAGCACCGCGAGCGTGATCGTGGCGTTGATGGCAACCAGCAGCAACGTCTGGTCGTCCATCGCAAGAATATTACCGAACAGTACATGCAGCAGATCGATGTTGGTGCCCTTGATGGACACGATGGTGACGCCAAGCGCGAGCGACGCCAGATAGAAGGTCGCAAGCGAAGCATCTTCCTTCAATTCGGTGTTGCGCGCGACGACGCCCGCAAGAATCGCGACTGCAAATCCTGCGATTAATCCGCCCGCCGTCATCGCGAACAGATTGAGACCCGATAAAAGAAAGCCGATCGCCGCGCCCGGCAGGATCGCATGCGCCATGGCATCGCCAACCAGACTCATTCGCCGCAGCATCAGGAATACGCCAATCGGCGCGCCGCCGATCGCCAGCCCAATCACCGCTGCCAGCGCGCGGCGCATGAATTCGAAATCGGTGAACGGAGCAACCAGCGCGTCGTAGATCATGGCAACTCAGGCCGCCCGCTGCGGCAGCGCATCCGCGGCACAGGCCACAGCGCCGTCGTCAAAGGCTTCGCACATCTGCCGGGCCTTCGCCAGATTGTCCGCCGTCAGCACCTGCGAGGTCGCACCCCATGCGACAGCTCCGCGCGCGAGCAACAACGTCTCGGGGAAATGGGCACGCACCAGATCCATGTCGTGCAGCGCCGCGAGTACCGTGCGCTTTTCCGCGTGCCATCGCTGTACCAGGTCGAGCAGATCCGCCGACGTCTTGGCATCGATAGCGTTGAACGGTTCGTCCAACACGATGACATCGGCATCCTGCAATAGCACCCGCGCGAACAGCATGCGCTGCATCTGCCCGCCTGACAGCGTGCCAATCGGGCGGTTTTCGAATCCATTGAGACCGACGGCCGCGAGCGCCTCCACGATCTTGGCGCGCTCGCGCCTGCCAAGGCCGCCAAACGCACCGGTAGAGCGCCACAAGCCGGAGCCGGTGAAATCGAACACCGAGATCGGAAAGCTGCGATCGATCTCCGCGCTCTGCGGTAGATAGGCAATATCGCGGACATCGAGGTTGCCAAGGCCAATCTTCCCGGCCAACGGCTTCAGGATGCCGACGATGCCGCGAAACAGCGTCGACTTGCCCGCACCGTTGGGACCGACCACCGCGAGCAGCGTGCCGGATGCGATCTCGCCGCTAAGATGGTGAATGGCCGGATGCCGATCATAGCCCAAGGTGACATCGTGGAAGTGCAGTTGCGCGGCCATGCTCATCTCATCGCCAGCAGAACAACGGCCCATAACCCCGCGCTGACGACCAGCGCGGTTCCCAGACGCCCGATCAGCGTCATCCGCAGGATCGACCACGGCGCCGCTTGGGCCGGATGCGGTGAGGCTGGTCCATGATGATGCCCATGGGCGTGATCGTGCGAATGGGGCATTCGGTACACTTTCGAGCCAAAAACGCGGCTCCAGGCTCTATCGCCGCTCATAAATCGGCTTCAACCGTTATATTATAACGTCACAACTGTCCAGACGCCGACCCCGAATGCTGACTTCAGGTCAGATGGCGAACCAGCGCCAGACCGGCGAACAGGCCGGCGATCGCCAGCGCAACCGATCCAACCACGTAGAGGGCAGCGAGGCCGATTTCACCGCGCTCGTACATCAACGCGGCATCCAGCGAAAACGCGGAGAAAGTGGTGTAGCCGCCGAGAATGCCGGTCATCACGAACAGCCGCCACGGCTGCGCGGCTTCACCCTTGAACGCGAGGTATCCGGCGATCAATCCCATCACCAGCGAGCCCGTGATGTTGATGATGAACGTGCCGTAGGGAAAGCCCGTGCCGAGACAGCGCGCGCAGGACACGTTGATGACATGGCGGAGCGTCGCCCCGAGCCCGCCGCCGACAAAAACCAGCACGTAGTTCATCGCCTATTCCAATCGTCGTAACTCACCGGCAGGCACTTGTTTTGCCGAATGCCGTTCCGTGCCGCAAGTCTCAACGCAGCGATCGGCGCGAACCGGCGATGAAAAAAGGCGGCAACCGGAGTTGCCGCCTTTTGGAATTCTCGCAGGATTCAACCCGATCGACCGTTATCCGGCCTTGGAGAACATCTCGTCGACGTAGTCCCAGTTCACGAGATGATCGAGGAACGCCTTGAGATAATCGGGACGGCGGTTGCGATAGTCGATGTAGTAGGAGTGCTCCCAGACGTCGCAGCCGAGGATCGGAGTCGCGCCGTGGACCAGCGGGTTTTCGCCGTTCGCCGTCTTGGCCACTTCGAGCTTGCCGTTCTTCACCTGAAGCCACGCCCAGCCCGAACCGAACTGGCCGGCACCGGCAGCGGCGAAATCGGTCTTGAATTTCTC
This sequence comes from Pseudomonadota bacterium, assembly GCA_041691515.1. Lineage (GTDB taxonomy): Bacteria > Pseudomonadota > Alphaproteobacteria > Rhizobiales > Xanthobacteraceae > Nitrobacter. Next base: position 6,195 of record JBEPUM010000102.1, read on the forward strand.
GAGACCGCCGAGATCCTCGGTAATCTTCTTCTCGAGACGGCCGGGCAGTTTGCTGCCGCCGCCGTTCGGCTTCATCCATTTCCAGAAGTGAAGATGGTTGTAGTGCTGGCCGGCGTTGTTGAACACGGCCGCGTTCTTGCCAAACGAGCCCTTGACGATCTCCTCAAGCGACTTGCCCTCGAATTCGGTCCCCTTGACCGCATTGTTGCCGTTGGTCACGTAAGCCTGATGGTGCTTATCGTGATGATATTCCAAGGTTTCCTTGGACATATGGGGCGCGAGGGCATCGTGGGCGTATGGCAATTCCGGCAGCGTGAAGGTCATGGGTCATTGTCCGCAAATGGTGGGAGACTGATGTCTAACGGGAACCCTTATAGAAGGTTCCATCGCCGTTACATACTGCAATATAAGAGCATCCGACCGGCTGAAATCGAGGCGCAGGGGCAGCATGAGCATCGAGATCGAGATTTTGAACGGAAACGAATCGTGGCCGGTTGCAAAACCGTTGCTCGACGTGGTCTGGCCGAAAGCCGAGGTCGAAAAGCTGTCATGGGGCCATGTCAAATGGGCGAACGCCGACTTGCGGGTGCTGGTTGAAACATCGGACGGCGAACTGGCCTGCCACGTCGGCATCTACACCCGCATGGCCATGTGGAATAACCGCAAGATGAACATCGGCGGGATCGGCGGCGTCGCTACCCATCCCGACCACCAGCGCCGCGGCTACGCCAGCATCGCGCTCAACGCGGCAATCCAGACCTTGCGCGACCGTGAGGATATCCAGTTCGTGGTGCTGTTCTGCGAGCCGCACAATGTCGCGTTCTATGAGGCGCGCGGCTGGCGCCGCTTCATCGGCCAGGTCTATTGCGAGCAGCCCGGCGGCCGTGTGCGGTTCGACGCCATGGCGCCATTCATCTTCGACCTCAAGGGCGGCGCGGGTGGTGGCGTCCTCGACCTATGCGGATTGCCGTGGTGACCATGCAAATGCCGGGGTGGCCGATTTGTTACTTTCACCCATAATATGTTGCTCATAATCTCTTGGTTTCGCCGGAATGGCGGGACGTTTTTTGGGCGGACGGCATGACCATCGACGCTGCGCTTGACGTCTCGCCGAAGGCCGCTCCGGTCAACGCGTTGCTGACCGCCCCTATCCTTCCGACGCTGCTGCGGCTCGCGATCCCCAACACGGTCGCCATGTTCGGCAGCGCGCTGGTCGCGGTCGCCGAGACCTCCTACATCGGCCGCCTCGGCCTTGAACCGCTGGCGGCGATCGCGCTGGTGTTTCCGTTCGCGATGCTGACGCAGATGACATCGGCGGGCGCAATGGGCGGCGGCGTTTCCTCCGCCATCAGCCGCGCGCTCGGCGCGGGCGATCAGCGCCGCGCCGCGACTCTCGCGCTGCACGCCGCCATCATCGGCATCTGCGGCGGCTTGTTCTTCACGGTCCTGATGCTGGTGTTCGGCCGGCAATTCTTTTCGCTGCTTGGCGGGCACGGCGCTGTGCTCGAACAGGCCTGCGCCTATTCCCGGGTGCTGTTTTCCGGCGCGATCGCCATCTGGCTGGTGAACACGCTTGCCTCGGTGATACGCGGCACCGGCGACATGCGGTTGCCATCGGCCACGCTCATCATCGTGTCCATTCTTCAGGTCGTGATCGGCGGCACGTTCGGACTGGGCCTGTTCGGCGCGCCACGGCTGGGGATGCCCGGGGTCGCATCGGGTCAACTCACCGCCTATACGCTCGGCGCGGCGTTTCTGATCTGGTATTTGGCCAGCGGCCGCAGCCGGCTGGTACTGGATTTTTCATCCTTCACATTTCAACGTGCCATGTTCTTCGACATTCTGAAGGTTGGCGCGGTGTCATGTTTGTCACCGCTGCAAACCGTGCTGACGATTTTGATCTTCACGAAAATCGTGGCCAGCTTTGGTGTGGTTGCGCTCGCAGGCTACGGCCTTGGATCGCGGCTGGAATTTCTGCTGATCCCGATCGCGTTTGCATTCGGCGTGGCCTCGATCCCGATGGTCGGCATGGCGATCGGCGCTGGTCTTGTGGCCCGCGCGCGGCGCGTGGCCTGGACCGCAGGCGCGGCGTCCGCTTTGACCGTCGGCGCGATAGGCATTGCGGTTGCAATCAAGCCGTCGCTCTGGGTGTCATTGTTCACCAGTGATCCCGGCGTCACCGCCGCTGCCTATTCGTATTTCGGCCTCGCGGGTCCGGCGTTCGGATTTTTCGGTCTCGGCGTCTGTCTTTATTTCGCCTCGCAAGGCGCTGCGAAGGTGGGCGGGCCGGTGTTGGCATCGACCGGCCGGTTGCTGATGGTCGCGGTCGGCGGCTGGTGGCTCGCATTGATCGGCGCACCGGTCTGGACGCTCTATGCGCTGGTCGGCGCGGCGATGGTGGTATTCGGGCTAAGCACGGCGGCAACGGTCCGCTTCTCGCGCTGGGGCACCTGACGATCAAATTTTCACGATCGTCCGCGACAATTCGACACTCCGGTTTTTCGCAACGGTTCCATCGCGCATGGACATGGCTGTGCCAATCCATAGGACGTTGCATGATTCCATTTTTTTGTTATGCACACCGGATTGCTTCGGAGGTTTTCATGGTCGTGCGATTTGGTTTTGCGATTGCAATCCTCGCCGCTGTTTTGTCTGTCCCGATCGCCAACGCACAGACCGCGGGCGATCCCGCCGGCATCTGGCTGACGCAAGCCGGTGACGCCAAGGTGCGCGTCAGCAAATGCGGCGGCGGATTGTGCGGCGTTGTGGTCTGGCTGCGCGATCCGATCGACCCGAATACCGGCAAGCCCGCGGTCGATGACAAGAATCACAACCCCTCGCTGGCGAAGCGCCCGATGATCGGGCTGCCGCTATTCCAGGGCATGCCCGCGACCGGCCCGAACAAATGGAGCGGCACGATCTATAACGCCGATGACGGCAGCACGTACGCAAGTAACATTTCGGTATCGGGGCCGACGACGCTACGCGTCGAAGGCTGCGTCGGCGTGCTGTGCGGCGGCGAAACCTGGACGCGCTCCTCGCGCTGAACAGCTTTGAGCTAGCCCGCCATCGCCTTCAGGGCGGTCGCCGCCGAAGCATAACCGCCGCGCGCGCCGTCGATGAAGTGAACATGATCCTTGCGGTCAAGCGATGGCGTGAAGCACGTCATCATCGCGGCGTCCTGACGATGCAAGCCATATCGGACCACGCCGGCCGAGGCGGCCGCCGCGAGACGCTGCTCAAGCGCCTGCGCGAGCACCTCAGTGCAATCGAGAATCATCCGCAGACCGTCGTCGTATTTGCGGAAGTCGGAATTCTCGACGACTTCCTGCACATAGACCTTGGGAACGAAGTTGCCGAGCTTGATGCCGAACCGCATCACGGCAAACGCCACAAACGTATTCGCAAGTACCCGGATGCGACGACGCAGCAGCGATCCGCCACGCGCGGCGCGTGCTTCGTAGTCCATCCCCGCCGGCGGCCACCTGATCTCGGGACCACCTGAAGGGATCGGACGTCCGGCGTCCGGGCTGCGTTCCACAACCGCAATGATATCCTCGATGACCGCGCGAAAGGCCGACGGGCTCGCGTCCCGCGTGGGCACCACCAGCACCGACAGAATCAAGCCGCGCATCGACGGCATTTCCTCGAACCGGCACGATAATCCGCTGAGGTCGGGCTGCGACCCCGGCGCGGCGACCGGCACCGCGAATTCGCCGCGCTTCATCGCCGTCTCGGCCCAGCCGAGTCCTCCACCGGAGAACATCGCGTAGGACACGTTTGGTGACGGCGCGAACCGCGCGACCCGCACGTCGAGATTTTGCGCGCGGATGGCCGCAATCGGCACCAGCGCCACCCGCATGACGAGATCGAGATCCTCCCTCACCCACACGGCGGTGGCCGCAAGCGCGTCGCGCGCACGATCGAGATCGTCGGGCGCAACCGCGAAACTCGCGCCGTCGCCACCGAATACGAACGGAAATTCGCGGCCCTCCAGCGCATTGGTCACGGCGGCAATGATCGCCGCACCGGCCATGTTGACTGCCTTGTAGCGTTTGTCAGCGATAGCCTTGGTGGATTCCACGATATCGGCAATGCCGATGGTCCAGTCGTCAGGCAGCCGAGAATACAGCGCCGGGTCCATCAGCTTGGCAAAGCCGTGAAAGACCGGAATGCGGCCGTAGAATGTATCGCTGCCGGCGATTATGGTCATGGCTGAGAATCCGGACATGGAAGGCTTGAGCAGTGACGCCGAAACGAGGTTCGGGCCCCAAGACCCGCTATTGAATACAAAGAACCCGCCGGACGCCAGCGCGCGCCTTCAAAGCTTACTTGCAAGGCTCTGCCTTCAAAGCTTTGTCGCGCGCAGCCGCAGCGCGTTGCCGACGACACTCACCGATGACAGCGCCATGGCCATAGCCGCCACGATCGGGGACAGCAGCAGACCAAATGCGGGATAGAGAACACCGGCCGCGATGGGGATGCCGGCGGCATTATAAAGGAAGGCGAAGAACAGATTCTGCCGGATGTTGCTCATCGTCGCCTCGGAGAGACGGCGGGCACGAACGATGCCACCGAGATCGCCCTTGAGCAGCGTCACGCCGGCGCTCTCCATGGCGACGTCGGTGCCCGTGCCCATTGCGATGCCGACGTCGGCGGTCGCGAGCGCCGGCGCATCGTTAACGCCGTCTCCGGCCATTGCTACCACACGTCCTTCCTTCTGAAGCCGGGCCACGACTGCGCTCTTCTGCTCGGGAAGAACCTCCGCTTCGACATCGGCGATGCCGAGCCGGTGCGCGACCGCATTGGCGGTCGTGCGGTTGTCGCCGGTCAGCATGATGACCTTGACGCCTTCGTCGGCCAGCACCTTCAAGGCCGCGGGAGTCGATGATTTGACGGGATCGGCGATCGCGAGCAGACCGGCCAGCTTTCCATCGACTGCGATGTTGATGACGGTAGCGCCATCGCCGCGCAACTGTTCGGCCCGAGGCTCCATGCCTTGCACCGCGACGCCGTGCGATTCCAAGAATGGCGCCGTGCCAAGCAGCACCGCCTTGCCCTCGACCGTTCCGGTCACGCCCTTGCCGGTTGGCGCATCGAATTCCTTCACATCGCTCAGCACCAGATTGCGTTGCTTCGCCGCGGATACGATGGCATGCGCCAGCGGATGTTCGCTGGACCGTTCGACGCTCGCCGCGAGGCGCAGCACATCGTTCTCCTCCAAACCCTCCGCAGTCGCGATGGCTACGACCTCAGGCTTGCCTTCGGTCAACGTACCGGTCTTGTCGACCACCAGCGTGTCGACCTTCTCCATGCGTTCCAGCGCTTCGGCATTCTTGATCAGCACGCCGATCTGCGCGCCGCGTCCAACGCCCACCATAATGGACATCGGCGTCGCAAGCCCGAGCGCGCACGGACAGGCGATAATCAGCACGCTCACCGCGGCAACCAGGCCGAAGGCCAGACGCGGCTCGGGCCCAATGAACGCCCATACCACGAACGCCACGATGGCCGCCGCAATGACTGATGGCACGAACCAGCCGGCGACATGATCGGCCAGCCGCTGGATCGGCGCGCGCGATCGTTGCGCCTGCGCGACCATTTGCACGATCTGGGACAGTAGCGTGTCGCGGCCGACTTTTTCAGCCCGCATCACGAAGCTGCCGGACCGGTTGATGGTGCCAGCCATGACTTTCGCGCCCGCCTCTTTGGTGACCGGCATGGATTCGCCTGTCACCATGGACTCATCGAGCGACGACCTTCCCTCAGTGATGACGCCATCGACCGGCACCTTCTCGCCCGGACGAACCCGGAGCCGGTCACCGGCCGCCACATCGTCCAACGCCACGTCCTGATCCGCACCTGCCTCATCGACCCGGCGCGCGGTCTTCGGCGCGAGGTCAAGCAGAGCCTTGATCGCGCCCGACGTCGCTTCACGCGCACGCAATTCCAGCACCTGCCCCAGCAGCACCAGGATCGTGATGACCGCCGCGGCCTCGAAATAAACGGCGACCGCGCCATCGTGCCCGCGAAAGGCCGGCGGAAAAATTGCGGGCGCAAGCGT
>JBEPUM010000103.1:0-12171 GCA_041691515.1 Pseudomonadota bacterium
CCTCGACGATGGCGGTCTTGCCGACGCCGGGCTCGCCGATCAGCACCGGATTGTTCTTGGTGCGGCGGGAGAGCACTTGGATGGTGCGGCGGATTTCCTCGTCGCGGCCGATCACCGGGTCGAGCTTGCCGTCCCGCGCGGCCTGGGTCAGATCGCGGGCATATTTCTTCAACGCATCATAGGCGTTTTCCGCAGTGGCGCTGTCGGCGGTGCGGCCCTTGCGCAGCGCGTTGATTGCGGCATTGAGATTTTGCGGCGTGACGCCGCCCTTCTTCAGAAGTTCGCCAGCCTCGCTGTCCTTGTCGAGCGACAAGGCCAACAGCAACCGCTCGACCGTGACAAAACTGTCTCCGGCCTTCTCGGCCGCCTGTTCGGCCGCATCGAACGCACGCGCCGTCGCAGGCGCCAGATAGACCTGCCCCGCACCCGCGCCGGATACCTTCGGCATCTTGTTCAGCGCACCTTCGGTCGCCTTGAGGATCGCGCGCGAGTTACCGCCGGCCCGGTCGATCAGACTGCCGGCCAGACCTTCGCTGTCGTCCAGCAGAACTTTCAGGATATGCAGCGGCGAAAACTGCTGGTGGCCTTCGCGCACCGCGAGCGACTGCGCCGACTGGACAAAACCGCGCACACGCTCGGTGTATTTTTCAATATTCATGGAATCTCCCTCAGCCTGCCGCCCCTGCCCCGAAGGCACAGAAGCAGCATCTTCATTGGGTTTCCGCTGGCCGCATTGACGTTCCTCAACCGGCAGCGGTCGTCTCGCCGGTTGTGGACCGGCCCTGAGGCGAATGTAGGAATACGCTCCCAGGAAGTGAAGAGGGCACCGCAGGATTTTGGCCATGGTGGTGGCGGGTGCAAGAATCTTCTAAGAAGCCGAATGTTAGGAATTCCAGCAGCCGCCGTCGACGCCATTTATCGTTACCCCGTCAAAGGTCTTTCCCCCGAGGCATTGCCCCGGGTCGCACTGAGCCCGGGCAAGACCCTTCCCGCCGATCGCAGTTACGCGATCGAAAACGGGCCGACCGGCTTCGACCCGGGCAACCCGCAATATTTCCCGAAGACGCGATTCCTGATGCTGATGCGCGACGAGCGGCTGGCCGCGCTGCATAGTCACTATGAGGACGGCAGCCGCATCCTGACCATCAAGGCCAATGGTGAAGAGGTAATACGCGCCGATCTCGGGACCGCCGACGGCCGTGCCGCCATCGAACGCTATTTTGCGATTAACTTTGCGCAAGAATTGAAGGGACCGCCAAAGGTTCTGGTCGGCCACGGCCACAGCTTTTCGGATGTTGCGAACAAGGTGGTCTCGATCATCAATCTTGCGAGCCTCGCCGCCATCGAGGGCATCGTGGGGCAGCCGGTTCATCCCCTGCGCTTCCGCGCCAATCTCTATGTCCGCGGCTGGCCGGCCTGGAGCGAACTTGAGATGCTCGGCCGCACCCTCGCCATCGGCGACATAAGGCTCAAGGTGGTGAAGCGCATCGTCCGTTGCGCGGCCACCAATGTCGATCCGGAGACCGCCGCGCGCGACCTCAATATCCCGCATACGCTGATGCGAACCAACGGCCATGCCGATTGCGGAATCTATGCGGAAGTCGTCACCGGCGGGACGGTCGCCGCCGGTGATGTGATTGTGGAAGCCGATCCTAAAATGATGTGAGGCGTTGGGACTTTAGTTCGACGGCATCACATAGGCGTAGATGCGGCGGCGTGGATAAACCGACTCCGCGACGCGGTGACCATGATTGCCCGAGACGACAATGGGATTGCCGTGCGGGTCGATGCCGCTGACGACGCCGACATGACCGCCGCCGCGCCGCCCCATCACTGCGATGGCGCCGACTTGCGGACCGGAGATCCGGTGTCCGTAATGCGCGAACGAATTCGCCATGTCCGAACCAGTGCCTTGGTGCCCGGAACGTTTCAGAACCATGTTCATGAAGCGTGCACACCAGAGGCGGCTGCGCCCGGTCGGATTGCCGCCGATGTAGCGGCGCGCTTCCGCGACGACGTTCGACGCACTAAAACCGCCGCTCGAAAATCCGGTCTGCGGTGTCATGGCGGCGTTGGCATTCGCAAACCCATGCTCGTTCATTCGCTCAACGCCGGTATCCCAGCGCGAGGCGCGCGCCAAGTGACGGCCGTGATGGCGACGATGATGATGCCTGGCGAAATGATGATGATGGTGATGCGCGTGAGCATGATGATGCCCTACGCGATGATGAGGCCTTGCCGAAGCAGGCGTCGCAAATGCGGCTATGACTGCCGTACACACCGCCAGCGCGGAAATATGAAGCGACCGGCGAAACGCAACCAACTGAACCATCCAAACATCCTCTGTACACCCCCGTGTCCCGCGATCCCTACCGGGTCGCTTCCGCCCGTGAAAAACAAATTTCGATGTGGCAATACCATGACGCCCGCGACCCCTCTTAGGCGGGTTTTGCGGTCATTTCGCGATTATTTCGTGACAAGCACGACGCCGCGCCTCAGTTCCTAAGTCCGATGATCATGGCTGCACTGCATTTCACGCAGGGCAACCGCGAGGACGTTTTCGACTATCGTGACGCGCTTTTCCGCACTCGCGGCAACAATTAACAAAATACACATGGGGGATCAAATGCCTTACGCCGTCACCAAAGACAACGCCCGCCTCTACTTCGAGGAGGCCGGCAGCGGCACGCCGATCCTGTTCGTCCATGAATTCGCCGCCGACTATGCAAGCTGGGAGCCGCAGATGCGCTACTTCTCGCGCGGGCACCGCTGCATCACCTATTCGGCACGAGGTTACACGCCATCGGACGTCCCTGCGTCGGACACCTCCTATTCGTATGAGCACTTCCGTGACGACGCGATCGCGGTTCTCGATCATCTCAAGATCAAGGCGGCACATCTCGTCGGCCTGTCGATGGGGGCGTATTCATCCTTGCAAGTCGGCATCAAGGCGCCGGAGCGCGTGTTGTCGCTCACGCTCGCAGGCGTCGGCTCCGGTTTCGAGGCCAAAAATCTCGAACAATTTCGCGCCGAATGCCGCAGGAATGCCGAGCAACTTGAAACCGCGGGCGCGTCAGGCTTCGCCAACGGGTATGGCCGCGGGCCGGGCCGCGTCGCATTCGAGGTCAAGGACCCGCGCGGCTACCAGGAATTCTTCGATGCGCTGTCGCGTCACGATGCCAAAGGCTCTGCCCATACCATGCGCAATTTCCAGGGCGGACGGCCTCCGCTTTATGAATTCGAGTCAGAGATCAAGCGCGTAACGACACCGACACTGATCATTGTTGGCGATGAGGATGATTCCTGCATCGAATCGAGCCTCTATCTCAAGAAACATATCAGCCCGTCAGGATTGGCGATGTTTCCCAAGACTGGGCACGTCCTCAATCTGGAGGAAACCTCCCAGTTCAATGGCGCCGTGGAGCGCTTCATCACACTCGCCGAAGCCGGACGCTGGGGAGCACGCGATGTGAGGTCGATCAAGTCGTGAGTCTTTTCGTCAGAATCTACCGGCTCTTTTCCGCACGGCTCAACAAGAACACGCCCTGCTCGCCGAACATGTTCCAGAACCACCACGGCGCGTTGAGCCGGAGCGGCTGTCCGTAAAGGTCGAGTGCCACCGCGCGCTCCATCTTGACGTTGATCTCGTCGCAGAGTTGAACGAAATCCTTGATCGTGCAGAAATGGATGTTCGGCGTGTCGTACCATGTCGCCGGCAGGTTTTCCGTACGCGGCATGTGGCCGCCGACGAGAAGTTGCAGGCGCATTTTCCAGAAACCGAAATTGGGGAATGATACGATCGCCCGACGACCGATCCGCAGCAGGTTTTCCAGCACGGCCTTCGGCTGCCGCGTGGCCTGCAAGGTCTGCGACAGGATCACATAGTCAAAGGCGTCGTTGGGATAGTTGACGAGATCGGTGTCGGCATCGCCCTGCACCACCGCGAGGCCCTTGGCGACGCAATGATTGACGCCCTCGCGTGACAATTCGATGCCGCGCCCGTCGATGCCGCGCGCCTCGAGCAATTGCAGCAGATCGCCATCGCCGCAACCGACGTCGAGCACTTTCGAACCCCGGTCGATCATCTCGGCCAGCAACAGATGATCGCTGCGGAAGCGGCTGCTCGCTTGCGGAACAGCCCCGGTCAGCGGCAGGGCCTGTTGCTGTGCGGTCATTTCAAATCACCTGCTCTCGTCAAACCGCGCGTTTTTCCCGCCGATTCCAGGAATGCGCGCGCGATGTCGAAAAATTCGGGAACGTCGAGCAGGAACGCGTCGTGACCGCGATCGGTCTCGATCTCCGCGAATGACACCCGCGCGCCGCCGGCGTTGAGCGCGTGTACGGTCGCGCGCGATTCCGCGGTCGGAAACAACCAGTCGCTCGTGAACGACACCACGCAGAACCGGGTCTGCGTATCGCGGAACGCCTTCGCCAGTACGCCGTCATGGTCGGCCGCGATGTCGAAATAGTCCATCGCCCGCGTCAGGTAGAGATAGCTGTTGGCATCGAAGCGCTCCACGAACGACGAACCCTGGTAACGCAGATAACTCTCGACCTGAAAATCCGCATCGAATGAAAACGTCGGCAGATCGCGATCCTGCATCCGCCGTCCGAACTTGCGGTGCAGCGCCGCGTCGGAAAGATAGGTGATGTGCGCGGCCATCCGCGCGACGCCAAGGCCACGGTGCGGATGGGTGCCGTGCTCGAAATAGCGGCCGTCGCGCCAATCGGGATCGGCCATCACGGCCTGCCGTCCAAGCTCATGGAACGCGATATTCTGCGCCGAATGTCGGGTACTGCAGGCAACGGCGAGCGCCGAAAAAACACGAGTGGGATACGCAACGGTCCATTGCAGCACCTGCATGCCGCCCATCGAGCCACCGACGACGCAGAACAGCGTGTCGATGCCGAGGTGATCGATCAGCATGGCCTGCGCACGCACCATGTCAGGGATGGTGATGACAGGAAAATCCAGACCCCACACCTTGCCGGTCTCGGGGTTGGTCGAAGCCGGGCCTGTCGAGCCCATGCAGCCCCCGATCACGTTCGTGCAGATGATAAAATACTTATCGGTGTCGAGCGGCTTGCCCGGTCCTACCAAAGTCGTCCACCAGCCGGTCTTTCCGGTGACCGGATGAACATTTGCGACGTGCTGATCGCCGGTCAGCGCATGGCAGACCAGGATGGCATTGGATTTATCGGCGTTGAGTTCGCCATAGGTCTGATAGGCAATCTGAAACGGCGAGAGATCTATGCCGCAATCGAGCCGCAGAGGTTGATCGCTGGCGAACAGGGCCACCTGCGAGGTGGGATGGTCCGCCTCAAGGGTTCGGTCCTCAGCATGAGCAGCCGAGCTCGGGTTCAATTGCACGTCGACCATCTTGGCACCGACCTCCTCCGGAGGCTTCGAGACCGCCGGAATACAGGCCGTAAAAAACCCGGCCTGAACATAGGTTCAGCCGGGATCAGGATTTGTCTGTCCCCGGCCTGTTTAGCGAATTCTTTAACGTGGCTGCAAGCCGGCCGGCTCAAATGACCACGGAACAGCGAGAGGTTAGTCCAGCATGCGCTTTTCGTCAAGACAAGCCGCGCCACAGCCGGCATTTCCGGCCGTCATCGCGACAAAAACCGTCAATGTTTTCTTTGCTTTCACCCGCCGTCTTTCCTATCAATGCGCCCGCTAGCTGCCCTGTTCGCGCAGCCTGACGAGTTGCATCCATGGCCAAAGCACCCCCGGCGCCGCCCTCCTTGGAGGTGCTGCGTAAAGAAATCGACAGCATCGACGAGCAGGTCCACAACCTGCTGATGCAGCGTGGCGACATCATCGATCGCCTGATCTCGGTCAAGCAGACGCAGGAGGTCGGCTCTGCGTTCCGGCCCGCGCGCGAGGCCGACATGATGCGCCGGCTGGCGCAACGTCATCGTGGCATCCTGCCGCTCGATACCGTCGAAAGCATCTGGCGCGTCATCATCTCGACCTTCACCTACGTGCAGGCGCCGTTCTCGCTGCACGCCGATCTCTCGCTCGGCGAGTCGGCAATGCGGGATTCCGCGCGCTTTCATTTCGGCTTCACGGTGCCGTTCGTGTCGCATTTCAGCGCTTCGGCCGCGGTCGAGGGTGTGGCGAAATCAAAGGGCGACCTTGCGCTGGTTTCCGCGACGTCGAGCCGCGCACCGTGGTGGCTTGCGCTCGAAGCCGATGGCGCGCCGAAGATCATCGCGCGCCTGCCGTTCATCGAACGTGCCGATCATCCGGCGGCGCTGCCGGTGTTCGTGGTGTCGCGCGTCGCCGACAGCGCCATGGTCACGGAAGTCGAGATGTGGAGCGTCCGCGTCTCCGGCTGGAATGCCGACATCGCCCGCACCTTGTCGCCGCTGGCCGAGATCGTCGCGGTGCCCGATACCGCTTTCGATGGCGCCGCGCTGCTGGTGTCGGTCACGGGTGACACCAGCCTCGACAAGATCAAGTCGGCGCTGATCGCCGCTGGCGCGTCGGTTCGCTCGACGGCCCTCGTCGGCAGCCACGCAACCCGCTATACGATGCTCGCAAACGGGGCCACCAAGGCTTAGCCAAGGCTTAAGGCCCGATAGTCGGAGTAGATGATGTCCCGCCCAGTGCCGAATCCCGGCATTCTCGATATTGCGCCCTACACGCCCGGCAAAAGCCCGGTGCCGGAAGCAGGCCGCAAGGTGTTCAAGCTATCGGCCAACGAAACGCCGTTCGGTCCGTCGCCGAAGGCGACGGCGGTCTACAAGGATGCCGTGGCGCATCTGGAGGACTATCCGGAAGGCACCTCGCGCGTGCTGCGTGAAGCCATCGGCCGTGCCTACGGATTGGACCCGGCCCGCATCATCTGCGGCGCGGGCTCGGATGAAATCCTCAATTTGCTCGCGCACACCTATCTGAGCCACGGCGACGAGGCGATCTCAACGACGCACGGCTTTCTGGTGTACCCGATCGCGACCATGGCGAATGGCGCAAAAAACGTCGTCGCGCCGGAGACCGATTACACCGCCGACGTCGATGCCATCCTCAAGCGGGTCACCGCGAAGACCAAGCTGGTCTGGTTGGCCAATCCGAATAATCCGACCGGCACCTACCTGCCGTTCGATGAAGTGAAGCGATTGCGCGCGGGGCTTCCAGCCCATGTGCTGCTGGTGCTCGACGCCGCCTATTCGGATTATGTGTCGCGCAACGACTATGAGCTCGGCATCGAACTGGTGGCGACCACCGAGAATACCGTCCTGACGCACACCTTCTCCAAAATCCACGGGCTGGCCGCGCTGCGGATCGGCTGGATGTTCGGGCCAGCGCACATCGTCGATGCCGTGAACCGGATTCGCGGCCCCTTCAACGTGTCCACGCCGGCGATGCTGGCTGCCGTGGCCGCGATCGAGGACACCGCGCATCAGCAGATGTCGAAAGAACACACCGAGACGTGGCGCAACTGGCTGACGGAGGAAGCAACCAAGCTCGGCCTCAAGGTGACGCCGAGTGTGGCGAACTTCATCCTGATCCATTTTCCGACGACCAAGGGCAAGACCGCGGCCGATGCCGATGCGTTCCTGACCAAGCGGGGTCTCGTGCTGCGCGGGCTCAACAATTACGGGCTGCCGCACGCCTTGCGCATGACGATCGGTACCGAGGAAGCCAACCGCCTGGTGGCGGACGGCTTGCGCGACTTCATGGCGCAGAAATGAATGCACCGCCGCTGTTTCCAACAATAGCGCTGATCGGCTTCGGCCTGATCGGCGGCTCGATCGCGCGTGCTGCGCGCGCACAAGGCCTTGCCGGCGAGATCGTCACCACCGCACGCTCCGCAAAGACGCGCGCACGCGTGATGGAGCTCGGCATTGTCGACCACGTGGTCGAGACCAATGCCGAGGCGGTCAAGGACGCGGATCTTGTCATCCTCTGCATTCCCGTCGGGGCATGTGGTCCGGTGGCGCAGGAGATCGCGCCGTTTCTCAAGCCGGGCGCGATCATCTCCGACGTCGGATCGGTGAAGGGCGCCGTCGTGCGGGACATGGCTCCGCATCTGCCAGCCGGCGTGCATTTCGTTCCGGCACATCCGGTGGCCGGCACCGAACACTCCGGCCCGGATTCCGGCTTTCCCGAACTGTTCATCAATCGCTGGTGCATCCTGACGCCGCCCGAGGGGGCCGATCCGGCCGCGGTCGACAAGCTGCGCGCGTTCTGGACCGCGATCGGCGCCAAGGTCGAGACCATGACGCCCGATCACCACGATCTGGTGCTGGCGATCACCAGCCACCTGCCGCATCTGATCGCTTACACGATCGTCGGCACTGCTGACGAACTCGGCGAAGTCACGTCCTCGGAGGTGATGAAGTTCTCGGCCGGCGGTTTTCGCGACTTCACCCGCATCGCGGCCTCCGATCCGACCATGTGGCGCGATGTGTTTTTGAACAACAAGGATGCGGTGCTGGAAATGCTCGGCACCTTCAGCGAGGATCTCTCCAAACTGACGCGTGCGATGCGCCGCGGAGACGGAGAGGCGCTGTTCGAGCACTTTACCCGTACCCGTGCGATCCGCCGCGGCATCGTCGAGATCGGTCAGGATTCGGCGGCGCCCGATTTTGGGCGGCTGAACGCCAATCCGTCAAAGAAGCCGGACTGACTGATCAGAACAGCGGCGGCGTCTGCGCCACCTTGAACGGTCCCACGAACACCGCGCCATCGACGAACTTCAACGGGAATGCGCGCGCCTTCCTGCCTTCCAGCGTCGCCTCCTGACCGAGCGCGTTGAGGCCCGCGGCGATGCCGACGTTGGCGTTCTGACGCACGGCCTTGGCCAGCCCCGGTATAGCCCGGTCCAGCGCGCCGAACAGTTTATTGAGGTCCTGCGTCTTCACTCCCGGCGCGACCTTGTCGAGGGTGCCTTGCGGCACGCCCTCTTCCAGCATCTTGTCGATCCCGAGCGCCGGAATCACCTTCTCGAATCCGGCCACCGTCATCTGCAACTCGCCATCAAGATGCCCGCTGGCGGTAAGACCGAGCGAGCCGGCGGCGATGGCGATCAAATCGCCCTGCTGGATGCGGGATTGCGTGATCTCGACCCGGCCACCCTCAGCCTGCAATTCGCGAAACCGCACCGGCCAGGGTTTTGGCGTGAAATCCTTCAGGCCGCGCACCATGGCGTGGACATTGGCATCGAACGGCTCGGTCAGCAGCGGATGAATGCCCTGAAGGGTCGCACCGGTCAATTCGAAGACGGTCTCAATGACAGGATGGTCTGCAGCGGAGCCCTCCGCGATGCGGCCGTGCAACTCCACATGCTTGGCGCGCGCAACCGGCGCCTGCACCGAAGCTGCGATGCGATCGATCGCCGGATCGTCGAACACGATGTCCGCACGCTGGGGAATGCCGGGCAGTCCCACGATGCTGCTGCGCGCCGTGCTCCAGTTCACAACCATCTCAGGTTGCCCGCGCTGGGACAGGGTTGCGGGCGCCTTGAACTCCGCGATCAGCAGTTTTGGCGTGTAAATCTGCGCGACCACGAGAATGTCGCCGAGGCTCACCGTCACGGGCGGGGTCTGCGCCGCGGCCTGATCGGCCGTCTGCGACTTCAGGGAGACAGTCGCACCCTCGCAGTGAACTTCAAGGCGGAACGGAAACCCCGCGACGGTCCGCTTGGCACACTCATAGATGCGTCCGGACGCAGCCTCTCGCGCGCGCCAGGCATCGACGGTCCGGTCGACCTGCGAGGCGGCGTAGAACCAGAACGCGCTCCACGCCGCGGCCGCGACGACCACCAGCACGGGCATGACGAAGACGGGCCAAAGGCGGCGCTTGCGAAGGACGAGGGTTGTATCGGTCATGCCGGGACCTTGAACGATGAATTTTGTCAAATCGGCGGTCAGTACCGACAATAATCGCGCCTATCCGGCAAAAGTGGCAACCGGGAATCCCTCTTCGCTTGGCCGCATGGGTGTGCAAGTGGAGCGAATTTGACATTCGCTACCCACATAGCAACGAGTCCGGAAAGCGAATGTCAAATTCGAAGCTCCTCTAGTATTTTTATTTGCTAGTGGTCCTTTGATTCTAAACATTTGCACAGGGATCTGCCGGAACGGGATGCAAATGTTAGAATCGGACCACTAGCCGTGCGCGCGATGTCAGCGAAACAACGATCTCAGCCGGGCTCCGGCCATTCCGACGACGATCTCTGGGTGTTCGGCTATGGTTCGCTGATGTGGCGGCCGGGGTTCGACTTTATCGAGCAGGTCCCGGCGCGGCTGATCGGCGAGCACCGGGCGCTCTGCGTCTATTCGTTCGACCATCGCGGGACTCCCGAAAAGCCGGGGCTGGTTCTCGGCCTCGATCGCGGCGGCGCCTGCCGGGGCATCGCCTTCCGGGTCGCAGCCAAACATCGCGCGGCCACGGTGGACTATTTGCGCGGGCGCGAGCAGACCACCCACGTCTATCGTGAAGTCATGCGGTCGGTGTGGCTCGAGAACGAAGCCCGTGAGCGGGTCAGCGCCATGGCCTATGTCGTCGATCGCGGTCATGTCCAGTATGCCGGGCGGCTGACGCTGGCCGAGCAGGTCCGTTATGTACGGCAGGGTCACGGCCGCTCCGGAAACAATCGCGACTACGTGCTGTCCACCGTCAAGTCGATCGAGGCACAGGGTTTGCGCGACCAGCAGTTGCATCAGCTCGCCGAACTGCTCCGCGATGATGCGCCGATGCATCTTCCCTCCCCTGGAGGGGGAGGGTCGACGCGAATGAAATGAGCGTCGGGGTGGGGTGAACTGTCTGAGTCTCCCCATCCGTCTCGCATCTACCGATGCTCACCGACCCACGAGCGAGCTTTGCTCGTCTCGGCCCCCTCCAGGGGAGGGTAAGAGCATTTATCATCGCTACGTCTTTGCAGAAGGCGAACTCGGAACGCGCCCGAACAATTTCGCCTGCTCCACTCGGCCCGCTTCAACCAGGCGATTGGTTGCGTCCTCGATCACAGTCTCGATGCGCTTGAGGAATTCGTCGCGCGGCAAACCCGGCGGCAGAGGATCGAGAAACTCAACCACCATCGTCCCGGGATAGCGCATGAACGTCCGGCGCGGCCAGAACAGGCCGGAATTGAGCGCAACGGGAATGCACGGCACGTCGCAGCCGGCATAGATCAGGCCGACACCGGCTTTGTAGTCCGGAGGCGCATCGACCGGCCTGCGCGTTCCTTCCGGAAAAATGATGAGCTGCCGGCCACGCTGAACCTCTTCGCGCGCCTGCTTCGCCATCTTCAGCAACGATCGCCCGCCAGCACTGCGGTTGACCCCAATCATGTCGGCCTTGATGAGATACCAGCCGAAGAACGGAATCCATTCAAGTTCGCGCTTGAGGATGTAAAGCGGCTGATCGAGGAACTGAAGCAGCGCAAAGGTTTCCCACATCGACTGATGTTTTGAGGCAACGATCAGCGGGCCTGGCGGAATCTTGTCAACGCCGCGATACTCGGTCGTCGTGTTGCAGATCACGCGCATCAGCCAGATGCTGCTGAGTCCCCAATACTTGGCGATATTGAGAATGCCCCAGCGCGGCAGCAGGAATGTCGGAATTCCCAGAAGGATCCAGAACACCAGCACCGCATAGAACAGGATGTTGTAGATCAGCGAACGCAAAAAAATCGAAGCCATCGAAAATCCGATCACCTGATAACTACTACCTGGCCTGAGCCGTTGCCGGCTTATGCGGTGCGATCGATCCGGTCGGCGGATCGCCGATCTCGGGAGCCAGTTCGAGGCCGAGATAGGCCAAGCGAACCCGCACTTCCGCAGCGAGGTATTTGACATATTCCGATAACAGCAGCCGCAGCGTCGCGCCACTTGTCCACCACGGTTCCTCACGCCATTTGTCGCCAACGACTACGAACGGAATCAAGGTGATGTCCGGCATCGCATGTGACAATTCGACGATGGCGCGGGGCATGTGATAGTTCGACGTCACCACGATCAGAGAATGGAATCCGCGCTCGCCGACCCATCGCCTGGTTTCGCTGGCGTTGCTTCTGGTGTTGACCGCGGAGCGATCGAGATCGACGCAGCATTTCAACAAATGCTGACTGTCAGGCAGCGAGCGCGAAATATCGTTGACGCCGTTGGTCGGGTGGACGCCGGAGATCAGCAGCCGCTTGCCGTAACCGCTGGCCAGTA
>JBEPUM010000104.1:0-12108 GCA_041691515.1 Pseudomonadota bacterium
CGCGCGAATGCTTCGCGCCGGGCGAGGTCGTCGAGCTCCGGCTTCCAGTTCATTCATGTCCTCCGCTCTCATCATCGTTTTAGGTGCGGAGAGCGGCATGAACCGATCCGAGCCCCGACCCTCGAATACATCGCCTTCGGCATTGCCGATAATTGCGCCGACGACGCGGCTCAAGTCCAGAAGCCGCGGCGCGACATCCCTGTGCAAGCGCGCTTCGTCAAACATCGCGGACAACAGTCCAATCGTCACAACGACAAAGGTCTGGTACTGCGGCGACCACATCGGCACCGCGAGCCCATTGATGTGCGGACTCCACAATCCGCAGACCGTCACATAACCATGTGTCTTCAGGAACTGGCGGTTGCCGTCGATGCGCGGCCGCAACAGCTTGGCATCTTCGGGAAACTCGCGCTCCATCTCCGCAAGCAACGCGTTGCCGACGTCTTCATCGAGCGCCGCCGTATAGGCGTGGCCCGCTGCCGTGGTCGCCATGGCGATACGGCTACCGGTGCCTTCATGCAGACCGAGCGCATTCGCCGCCCGCGCGAACTCCAGGTAGACCATGTGAAACTGGTCGGGAATGACGAACCCCACCGTTCCCGGCAATTGCTCGGCCACATCTTCCAGGCGCTGGCGGATCAGATTGCGGAGTTGCAGGCCGCGCGTCATCGAGGTGCTCATCGCCACCGCGCTCGGGCCGATGCGGTATTTCTGGTCGCGCGGCAGATAGACCAATTGCCCCATGCGCGTGAGCGTATGGGTGAGGCGCGACACCGTTGAACGCGGCAGGCCGCATCGGCTGGAAATTTCGAGATTGCCAAGCCGGGCCTCATGCCCCTCGAAGCAGCGCAAGACATCGAATGCGCGCGACACCACCTGAATGACATCGCCCTCGCCGTTGAGGTCGCTGGCGAGCATGCCCTGCTTGCTAAGCCGTTCCGAGCGTCTTCCCATTGGATTCCACCTTATTCCGTCTGGCAGAATGAAATTCCACTTGCAGAACACGCTACCTCAGGCAATCTGCCGCCACAACAGCAACTCGCAGCGTGTTCGGGCCGCGCATCCAAGCGGTCTCAGGGAATGAAATGGCTGACATCAAGGTCGTGACTGAAGTCGCAGGGCGCATCTGCGCGCTTCCCGTCAATGCCGGGGCAAGCGTCAGTGAGGGTGACGATGTCGCCTTCGTCGAAGCCATGAAGATGGAGATTCCCGTCGCAGCACCCGCGACCGGCACGCTCAAGACCGTGCTGGTCAAGCTCGACGATGTCGTCGCCGAAGGACAGGTTCTCGCCATCGTCGAGAGCTGAGCCGCGCAAAGCGGCCTCCGAAATTCGCCGCAACACGACGCAACGGCTGAAGTGCCGAGCCCTCCGTTGTGTTCGCTTGCAACCGATTGCATCGCGCACCGATATTGGTATTCGCCGGAACTCGCGCGCATCGTTTCACACTGCGGAACAAAGCCTACGGCAGCCGCGACAAGATGTCCGCCTGCAACGGTTCTTCATCAGCGGAGCAGGTCCGGCGTTGCCATCGCTTCCCCGCGATGACATGATCGTGAACAACAAAAGATATCGTCAAGGGGGGACAGATGATTCAACGGTTCATCGCGCTTGGATCGGCCGCAGCATTTGGCGCAACGCTGCTCGTGACGACCGCGGCAATAGCGGAAGATGTCAAACTACCGCCCACCCTGACATTTACGGCGTATGACACGGGCACCGCCGGTTTTAACATCGCCGTCGCCGTCGGCAAGATGATGAAAGACAAATACGGCACCGATCTGCGCGTGCTGCCGGCCGGCAACGACGTCGCACGCCTGGCGCCGCTGCGATCCAAACGTGCGGTCCTGTCAGCCATGGGCTCCGGAACATACTTTGCGCAGGAAGGCGTGTTCGAATTCGGCGCGAAAGAATGGGGACCGCAGGCGCTTCAAGTCGTGTTGTCGTCGGTCGACTGCAACGCCGGCTCTCTCGGCGTCGCGCGCGACACCGGCGTCACCGAAATCAGCCAACTCAAGGGCAAGCGAGTGGGCTTCGTCGTCGGCTCGCCCGCCCTTAATCAAAACGCACTGGCGATCCTGGCGTTCGGCAATCTCAAGCAGAGCGATGTCAAGATCGTCGAGTTCTCGAGCTATGGCGCGATGTGGAAAGGCCTCATCAACAACGATACCGACGCAGCTTTCGCGACCACGATCACTGGCCCCGCGAAGGAAGCCGAGACATCGCCGCGCGGACTTATCTGGCCGCCCCTTCCCCACAACGACAAGGCCGGCTGGGATCGCGTCCACAAGGTCGGAAGCTTCTTCTTCCGGCATGTCGCCACCTGCGGTGCCGGCATTTCCAAAGAGCATCCGATCGAACTCGGTAACTATCCATATCCGATCTTCGTTGCCTATGCCTCTGAGCCGGCCGATCAGGTCTACGCCATGACCAAGGCCATGATCACCGGCTACGACGCCTACAAGGACTCGGCCGCGGGCGCGGCCGGTCTTGCAGCCGCGCGGCAAACCAAGAACTGGGTGGTTCCGGTTCACCCCGGCGCGGTCAAGGCGCTCAAGGAAGCGGGCCAATGGAGCGACGATCAGGAGCAGCATAACAATATGCTCTTCAAGCGGCAGTCCGTGCTTGCCGCAGCCTGGACCGATTACGGAAAATCAAATCCGCCGTCGGACAGCAAAGAATTTCTGGCGGGCTGGATGACGGCCCGGGCCGCGGCCCTCAAGAAGGCCGATATGCCGAACGGTTTTGAGGACTAATTCTCCGCAACGAAACGCGCTGACCGGAATCATTCATGTCCTCATCGCCAACGACTGCCGGAGATAGTCTGGCCGCTGCGCCGAAGCGGATCGAGTTCGACGATCCGCATGGCGCAACCGCCAATCTGCAGGAAGCTGAGGTCACGCGCGTTCGCACGCTCAGCGGCGGATGGCGTTGGGCCCTGATCGTCGCAACCGCGGCAACGATCCTGCTTTGTATCAACCAGCAATTCTCGCTCCGTTTCTTCATCGGCTACACGCAGCTCAACACCGAATATTTCTATCTCTTGATTGCGCTGATGCTGCCGTTCACCTTCCTGATCTTTCCGGGCACGGAAACCTCGCCACTCGACCGCATCCCCTGGTACGACGTCCTGCTGTTTGCCATAACCGTCGCTGCCTCGATCGATCTGATGCTGCACGTCCGCAAGGCTGCCGAAGCGGGCTGGGAGTTTGGCGGCGCGCCGATGCCGGTGATCGTCGCTGGCGTCGCAATGTGGGCGGTGCTGATGGAAGCGCTTCGCCGCACCGGCGGCTGGAGCCTGCTGCTCAGCGTTTTTCCTTTCACGGTCTATCCGCTGTTCGCGGATGCCTCTTGGCTCGGGCCGTTTCGCGGCACACAATCCACGCTCGAGCAAGCGACCTCCTACCACGTGCTGTCGGGCGAGAGCCTGCTGGGCATCCCGATCCAGGCCTTCGCGGATACCGTCATCGGATTTCTGGTGTTCGGTACCGCACTGATGATGACCGGCGCCGGAAAATTCTTCATCAATCTGGCGTTTGCGATGTGCGGCACCTTCCGTGGCGGCGCGGCAAAAGTCTGCATCTTCGCAAGCGGCCTGCTCGGCATGATGTCCGGCTCGATCATCTCCAATGTGCTGACTGCCGGCACCATGACCATTCCCGTGATGAAGAAGAGCGGCTTCCGTGCGTCCTACGCCGGAGCGATCGAAGCATGCGCCTCCACCGGGGCGGTGCTCGCACCGCCGGTGATGGGAGCAACCGCTTTTGTGATCGCGCAATTCCTCAATATCAGTTACGCGGAAGTAGCGCTTGCCGCGATTATCCCGGCGGCGCTCTATTATATCGGCTTGTTCATGCAGGTGGATTCCTATGCCGCGCGGCATGGACTGAAGGGCATTCCCCGATCCGAGTTGCCAAGGGTCCTCGATACGCTCCGGGACGGTTGGTACTACGTCTTTGTCATCGCGCTGCTGGTGGTGATGCTGCTCTACTTCAAGCGTGAGAGTCATGCGCCGTTCTATGCAACCGCCCTCCTCCTCGTGCTCAATCAGCTATTTTCAAAAGAGACACGCTGGACGCTTTCGACAATCACACGGTTTCTCGAGATCAACGGCCGCACGTTCGTCGAGTTGATCGGCATTCTCGCAGGCTGCGGCTTGCTGATCGGCGCGTTTTCCATGACAGGCGTGGTCTCAAGTCTCGCCAACGATCTTCTTCGGATTGCCGGCGACAATCCTTTTCTGTTGCTGGCCATGTGCGCCTTCACCAGCCTTATCCTTGGCCTCGGACTGACGACGACGGCCTGCTACATCTTCCTCGCCATTCTGGTCGCTCCTGCGCTCGAAAAGGTCGGCCTCAACCGGATGGCCGTCCACATGTTCATCTTCTATTGGGGCATGTTGTCATCGATCACGCCGCCGGTGGCGATCGCGTCCTTTGCCGCCGCTGGCATCGCCGGCTCACCCGCGATGAAGACCGGCTGGGAATCGATGTGGGTCGGCAGCATTATCTATTTCATCCCGTTCTTCTTCGTGCTCAATCCGGCGCTCGTGCTGCAGGGCGACAGCCCTTATTTCGAAGCACTCGGACTGATGGCACTCGCCGCATTCGGCACGCTATTCATCTGCGGTGGAATCCAGGGGTATCAGGCCTTTGTCGGCGATCTCCGGGGTACAGGGGGCCTCGAATGGCCGCTGCGCGTGTTGCTCATCATCGGTGGCTTCACCGTCGCGACGCCGGGCGGAGGCATCATGCCGCTGTCGCAAATCCAGATTACCAGCCTCGGTTTGGCGATCTTGATTCCGACGACACTGATTGCGCTGCTGTTCGTGCGACGCAATACCGCGCCCGCGGGACAATTACGCGCGCCCTGATCGGGCCACTAGACCACGTCCGCGACCGGTTGCAGATCGATGCCGAAGGTTTCGAGAAATTTCGACGTCATGATGTAGAAGCCGACCGAGAGCTGAAGTTCAACCAGCGCACCCGGTGTCAGCTTTCCAGCCATCGCGTTGAACGTTGCATCGGTCGGGCGACGCAGTGTGACGACTTCATCCGTAAAGGCGAGCGCCGCACGCTGCGTGTCATCGAAGCATGTCGATGAACTCCAGTTCGCCAGCGCTTCGTTTTGTTCGTCGGTGACGCCGACACCCTTTCCTAATCGCTTGTGGGCCGCAACTTCATACGGCGCCTCGCACAAAATGCCGGTGCGGGTGATTGCAAGTTCCCGCAACACGGGATCGAGCTCCCCCTTGAATCGTATGGCGCGGCCAAGCCGGCAATATTGCTCGAAGTATGCGGGAGAATGCGCCATCATCCGAAAGATGTTGGCGTTGCGGTTCTTCTCTGCGATTTCGCGCGTGCGAGCGTCCGACTTCGAGAGATCGCAATAGTCGATCCTGGCCATTGATTTACCTCACGCTTTCCTTGTTGCTGTAGTGCGGCGCTGCATTCGCATCGAATGATTGTCCGACAAATTATCATCATTATCGGTGAGCACCGGCGACAAAATACCGCCGCATTGATGTTCAAACTTCTTCGCACGTATTCGCCCTGTGGGGACGCATCAGGCGAATACGGGTGGGGTGTTCTGCGTAAAAGCGTTGGAGTCATCGAGCCCTTTGCGGGCAGCGATGACTCTTGTTCCGATCTCGAGATGACAAATCCTGAGACCAGAAAATCGTGCATGAGGGGGACGCCATGAACGACGCTACCAGAAAGACGGCTTCCGCGATGTTCGCCCAAACGCTGGCTATAACCGCCATGCTGGTGATCGCAGCTTTCGTTTTCTATTCGCGTTGAACCAGGACGCATCGTCCCCATCTGAACCCCGCCACTGCAAACACGATACGTCGCTGGCATCAGCGCCTGCAGGCTGTTACTTGCTTTTCTGAAAAAAAGGGATCAGCCGATCGGTGAACCGCTCGAACCGGACCGTCACGGCATCGCCAATGGCAAGATCGCGGTCGCCATGGGCCATCATGCGAAATCCTTCGGCGGCATCGACGAGAACGATGTTGTAGGGCACATGCGCCCGCGTTTCCGGCGTCGCAGCCCGCATCACCAGCGAGGTCGCATAGACGACACCCTTCCCGCTGGCTTGTTTTACGGCGGGCTCGGGCGCTCCGCAGGATTCGCAAAATGCTTTACGGAAATACTGGACGTGACCGCAAGCCTCGCAGTGCTGATAAACGATTGCGGGTTCGCCGCCGGTCCAATCCGCTCGTCGCTGCACGCCGCTCATCGCACCCGCTCCAGAAACATGCTGACGTGGGATGATAGCACGCCGCCGTCGCCGTGCAGCAGTGCGACCGGAATATCATGTTGTATCTGTCGATCACCCGCGCGCGCCGTCATCTGCAAATGGGTTTCGACGACATGCGCCATCGCACCGCCGACGCCGCAATGACCGTAGCTCAGGAGGCCACCATGGGTATTGAGCGGCACCGCGCTGTCACGGCCGAAATGCCCGCTGCGCACCATCGCGGCCGCCGCGCCGCGCGCGGCAAGGCCAAGCTCCTCCAGCAACATCGCAAGCGTGATCGTAAAACTGTCGTAAATGCCGGCATAACGCACCTGACCGACGTCCATGCCAGAGGCGGCCTTGGCCCGCCCCAGCGAGATCGCCGCCCCCATGTCATCGAACGCCGGGATCATCGTGACGTGCTGATGGGTATGCGCCTGCGCGCAGCCCGCGATGCGAATGGCCACGTCAGTAGTCGGCTCGCGGCTTATCACCATCGCGGCGCCGCCATCGGACACCGGACAGCAATCGAGCAATTTCAGCGGCGATGCCACTGGTTTCGAGGCCATGACATCAGCGACCGTAATCTTGTCGCGAAACTGCGCGCCGGGATGCGTCACGGCATGCGCGCGCATCAGCACGGCGAACTCCGCAAGATCTTCTTCCGTGACGCCAAACTCGTGCATGTAGCGCGAGGCGACGAGACCGTAGTAGGCCGGTATCGTTGGTCCCAGCGGCACCTCGTAAGCCGGATGGCCGACCTGCGCGAGCGCCTGGATTGAGGCATCGCGGCTCTGCCCGGTCAGACGGTTCTCGCCGCCGACCACCAGCACATGCCGCGCAAGCCCCGCCTCGGCCACATGATGCGCCAGCATCATCATCGCCATACCCGTTGCACCGCCCACCTGAACCGCATGGCAATACGCGGGCCTGATACCAAAATGCTCGGCGAACACGGTGGCCAGCATGATGTGTGGCATCGTTGTCGAATAACCGCAGAGAATGCCGTCGATCTCGCCGCGTTTCAGTCCGGCGTCAGTGATGGCGAGGGCGGCGGCTTCGCTCATGAGATCGAGCGTCGATTTGCCCTCATGTTTGCCGTAACTCGTGAGCCCAACGCCGGTGATGAAGCTCATGGTTGTGCTTCCCTCCCCCTTGCGGGGAGGAGTTGGGGGTGGGGGTCCACGAGTCCGGTGTTTGGGATTACCCCCCTCCCTGACCCTCCCCCGCAAGGGGGGAGGGAAAAGAAACGCCGCGGGCTTGATTGAATTACGATTCCCATGCGTGAGTTTCCATCAATACGACTTCGGCAGTCCGAGCACCTTCTCGGCGATAAAGCTCAGAATGAGTTGCGGGCTGATCGGCGCGATGCGCGGGATCATGACCTCCCGCAGATAACGCTCGACATGATATTCCTTGGCGTAACCGAAACCGCCGTGAGTCATGACCGCTTGTTCGCAGGCCTGAAATCCGGCTTCGCCCGCGAGATACTTTGCCGCGTTGGCCGCGGGTCCGCAGGGCATGTTCTGATCGTATTGCCAGCCGGCGGACATCACCATTAGCCACGCGGCTTCCAGCTCCATCCAATTCTTCGCCAGGGGATGCTGAATTCCCTGATTTTGTCCGATCGGCCGGTTGAACACGATGCGATTTTTGGCATAAGCGGCCGCGCGCGACAGCGCCAGCTTGCCGAGCCCCACCGCTTCGGCAGCGATCAGGATGCGTTCCGGATTCATGCCGTGCAGGATGTATTCGAAGCCGCGTCCCTCCTCGCCGATCCGGTCGGCAACGGGGATTTCGAAATTTTCGATGAAGAGTTCGTTGGAGTCGACCGCCTTGCGGCCCATCTTCTCGATCTCGTGCACGGCGATGCGCGAGCGATCGAAATCGGTATAGAACAGACTCAGACCGCGGGTCGGCGTCTTGACGTCCTCCAGCGGAGTCGTGCGTGCCAGCAGCAGAATTTTCTCGGCGACTTGCGCGGTCGAGATCCAGACCTTCTGGCCGTTGACGACATACTTGTCGCCGTCGCGCACCGCCTTGGTCTTGAGCTGCGTTGTATTTAGGCCGGTGTTCGGCTCGGTGACGGCGAAGCACGCCCGCTCCTTGCCGGACACGACAGGCGGCAGCATCCGTTCGCATTGCTCCGGCGTGCCGAACACGACGACGGGATTGAGGCCGAATACATTCATGTGCACGGCCGACGCGCCCGACATGCCCGCGCCAGATTCTGAAATCGTCCGCATCATGATCGCGGCATCGGTGATGCCGAGGCCGGAGCCGCCATAGGCTTCGGGAATGCAGATACCAAGCCAGCCCGCATCCGCCATCGCCTTGTGAAAGTCCTGCGGAAAGCCACCTTCCTTGTCCTTCTTCAGCCAATAGGCATCGTCGAACCGCGTACAGATTTTCGCGATGGCGTCGCGGATCGATTCCTGGCTGTCGGAGAGCGCAAAATCCATGGACTAACCTCGCTGACCGGAAGGAAGCGCGGCGTTGGTAACGCCGTCGCGAACAAGCGCTGCGATCTCGTCGGGGGAGAATCCGGCCTCACTTAGTATTTCCGCGCTCTGCTCGCCGAGACGCGGCGCCAGCCGCGACGGCTCGGCCTTGGTGTCGGACCAGGTCGCGGAGACCCGCATGCTGCGGATCGCACCTTCGGTCGGGTGCTCCACCGTCGGAAAGAAGTTCGTCGCGACGAGGTGCGGATCGTCAAGGATGCTTTCGAGGTCGTGCAGCGGCAAGGTCGGGATATCGGCATCGTTGAGAATTTTCGTCCACTCCGCCGTGGTTTTCTGTTCGAGCATGCGGGCGAGTTCGGCGTAGACGACGTCGATGTTCTGGGCGCGCGCGGCAAAGGTCGCGAACTTCGGATGTGCGCGCAGATCCTCGCGGCCGGTCGCGGTGAAAAAGCTGCTCCACTGCTTGTCGTTGTAGACGATGACGCAGATATAGCCGTCCGCGGTCTTGTAAGGCCTGCGGTCTTTCGAGAGATGACGCGGATAGCCGCCCTTGTCGAGCGGTGGCTGATAGGTCAGTCCGCCCATATGATCGCCCATCACGAATCCCGCCATGGTCTCCAGCATCGGAATGTCCACCCGCTGCCCGCGGCCGGTGCGGTCGCGATGCACAAGGCTGGCGCAGACGGCGCCCACCGCCGTCAACCCGACGATCCGGTCGACCAGCGCATTGGGGACGTAGCGCGGCGTGCCGTCGCCGCCCCGCGCCATCAGATGCGCCAGTGCCGAGCCGCCTTGAATCAAATCGTCATAAGCCGGCTTTGCCGCATAAGGGCCGTCCTGCCCGAAGCCGAACACACCTGCATAGATCAAGCGCGGATTAATTTTTGATACCACGTCATAGCCCAGACGAAGCCGCTCCATCGCCTGCGGGCGGACGTTGTAGATCAGTACGTCCGCACCGGCCGCGAGCCGCAGCAACGCTTCGCGTCCTGCTTCCTTTTTTAGGTCGAGACAGATGCTGCGCTTGCTGCGGTTGGTATTGAGAAACACCGGGCCCATGCCGGGATGCCGGGTCGGGCCGATCTGCCGCGTGACATCGCCATCGGGCGATTCAACCTTGATGATATCGGCGCCGTAGTCGCCGAGGGTCTGGGTGGCAAAAGGCCCCATCAAAACCGTTGTCAGGTCGATGACCTTGATGCCCTGCAATGGTCCCATGGTTGGTCCGCTCCCGTGCGATATTCCACGGCGCGGTTTTCCGGCCGATCTCACAGCCACGTAACGTCAGGCTATGAGGGAGATCAAGCGTTCCGAACGAATGGGCGTATGCGTTTGACCGCCGCGCAGCGTCACTTGTTTAGGAGCGCTTCCCGGACCTTCGTGAGCTTTTCGAGTTCTTCGCTTTGCTCGCTGATGCGGTCGGCATTACGCTCCTCGTTCCGGCCGCCTGAAACTGCAGCCGCCTGCTCGATCAATTGCCGGATATTGTCCTGCAAGATAGCAATGCGGTCGTCGAGTTCAGAAAGTGATAGCGAGCTTTCACCGCTCATGTTTTGGCCTCCCGAAGTTATCCCGCGAGGCTAGCGTGTCCGCGATCCCGGCGATAGAGCCTTGGTGCCAACTACTTTCCCATCATCTCGCGCAGCGACGTCTTCAGCACCTTGCCGTAATTGTTTTTCGGCAGCGCATCGAGGTAGATGTAGCGCTTCGGACGCTTGAAGCGCGCGATCGACGCTAGACAATGCGCGTCGAGCTTGCCGTCGTCAGCTTCAGCACCCGGATTCAACACCACGCAGGCGACCACGATCTCACCCCAGTCGGCATCGGGAACGCCGATCGCGGAGACCTCGCGCACGTCTTCATGCGTCAGTAGCGCTTCCT
Source organism: Pseudomonadota bacterium (assembly GCA_041691515.1). Taxonomy (GTDB): domain Bacteria; phylum Pseudomonadota; class Alphaproteobacteria; order Rhizobiales; family Xanthobacteraceae; genus Nitrobacter. The sequence goes on from JBEPUM010000104.1 coordinate 10,586, forward strand.
CGACCTCGCGCGGATAGATATTGGTGCCGCCGGAGATGATCACATCCTTGGACCGGTCCGACAGCGTCAGGAAGCCGTCCTCGTCCAACCGTCCGACGTCGCCGGTTCGCAGCCATCCGTCCTTCAGCGTATCCGCATTGGCCTTCGGATTATTCCAGTAGCCGAGCATGACCGCCGCGCCTTTAGCCTCGATCTCGCCGGTCTCGCCCGCAGGCAACGGCTTGCCGTCGATATCCGTAATGCGGACTTCCATCATGCTCTGCGCGGGACCGGCCGACGCCAACCGCTCAAGATAGCGCGGATGTGCCGTATCCGCGTGCCAGTGACGGCCGAGCGCGGTGATCGTCATCGGCGATTCACCTTGGCCGTAGATCTGCACGAACTTCTGGCCCATGGTCGCGATGGCGTCGCGGATATCGGCGAGATACATCGGCCCGCCGCCGTAGATGATGGTGCGCAGTCCCTCGCCGGTTTCTCCAAGCCGTTTCGCCGCATCGACAAGCCGCCGCACCATCGTGGGCGCTGCAAACATCACGACATTGCCCAGCGACGTGCCGAGCGCCAGCACTTCTTCCGGCTCGAAGCCGCCGGATTCCGGAACGACGTGTCGGCCACCCATACGCACATGCGGAAAATTATACAGGCCCGCGCCGTGCGAAATCGGCGCGGCATAGAGCGAGGCGTCATCCGGCGTCGGCGGATCGACGTCTGTCATGTAGCACATCGACATCGCCACCAGATTGCCGTGGCTCAGCATCACGCCTTTGGGGCGGCCCGTCGTGCCCGACGTATAGAATAGCCACGCCAGATCATCCTGCTCGCGCGGCAGCGGCGTCACTTCGCCCTTGCCTTCGCGGGCGCGGAAGTAGTCATCGGACTCGATCGACATCATCTGCATCGAGGGCGGCAGATCGGCTTTCGCTTCGAGAAGAGCATTGCGCGAGTCCTCGTCAAGAAACGTGAGCTTGGCCTCGGCATTGCTGCAGATCCAGGCCGCTTCCTTGCCGTGCAGTTTGGCATTGATCGGGATCGCCGCCGCGCCGATCCACCAGATCGCATAGAGACATTCGAGATATTGCGTGCAGTTGCTCGCAAAAAGCGCGACGCGATCGCCCGGCATCACACCATGGACGTGCACGAGATGCGCACCAACCGCGGCAGCGCGACGCGCGAAGGTCGCGTAATCGGCGTCGACCTTCGTTCCGGTCAACAATGCCGGCGATTGAGGATGCAGGCGCGCGGTCTCGGCCAGCCACTGCGCGATGTTCATGAGTAGAGCCCAAAGCGCGAGCTACTGCTCCCCTCCCCCTTGCGGGGTCGAGACGAGCGAAGCTCGCTTTTAGGGGTTGGGGGTGGGGGTACTTGAGAGCATAGCATTGCCGGCTCACCCCCCTCCCCAACCCTCCCCCGCAAGGGGGGAGGGAGAAGACTAGCGCGCGTCGCAGCCATCGGCATTTTCAATTACTTCGCAGGCTCGAGCACCGAGACGTAATTCGCCACCGCCGCGCCGCCCATGTTGAAGA
>JBEPUM010000105.1:0-12010 GCA_041691515.1 Pseudomonadota bacterium
CGCACCGAGTTGATATTCCAGGTGGTGAGGGTGAGTTGCATGGATTTCTGGTGAGGCCGCCGACAAGATTATATGCCGTCATACGCGGGCTTGATCCGCGTATCTACCGATATTCGAGCTTGGAAATTGCGTAGGGGATGGATCACCGGCCCGGCGTTCGGAAGACCTGTACCGAGATATGAGGAGACAGCCGGTCGATCGTCGCTGGTCCATCGGGTTGCGCCGCGACCCAGGCAGCGGTTTCCGCCACGATGCGATCATGAATATCGGCCGGCAGGTACCAGAATTCCGCGAAGAGCCCTTCGCGGATTCGCTCGAAGGCTTCGCCGTAGCTGATGTCGGTCTCCCAGTGGATGTCACGCGTATCGATGTCCGCGGGTTCGCAGTTTTGTGCATGCATGAAGGCATCAAGTTCGGTCCGCGAATGCGGATCAAGACCGATGTACCGGCGGGCGAATCCCAACTCGCTGGCAAGATGTCTGAAGTGTCGCCGCACCGCGTCGCCAAACGCTGCGCGCTCATTGATATGCACGATGGATGCGCCCGGCCGCGCGACACGGATCATTTCGCGGCAGGCCTGCTGCCAGTTCTCGATATGCTGAAGAAGTTTGGAGACCACGATGCCGTCGGCGCCGCCACTCGACTCGGGGAGATGACAGGCATCGGCCACCGCAAAGCTCGTTCTCCATTCGGGGTTCGCTTTCGACTGCGCGTGCTCGATCATCTCGCTTGAGATATCGAACCCCCTGATTTGATAGCCGCGCGCGGCCAGCGGAAGCGAAATCTGCCCCGTCCCGCAGCCGATATCGAGGACGATACCGCACTCCGGAAACAGGCCGCGCGCGATCAAGCGGTCGAAGGCCTCCAGCAGGCAATGCGCGGGAATGTTGCGCGTCGCATCGTAACGGTGGGCGATCCCGGAGAAATCGGACGTTCGGCTGGATGATAATCTGTCTTGAGTCATGATCGGCTTCCGGCACGCGGCCGGAGCCGCAGGTCTAGTTGTTCGACGTCGTCGGATAGTTTGTAAAATCGATCTTGAACAAGCCGGGATCGAGTTTCGCGGTGGTGTTCAGATTGTAGATCGCGACGGTCGTGTCATAGCCCTGCGGATCGGTGACGGTCCATTGCTTGAGCTGGCCATCCTTGGCCCCTAACATCAGCATCAGCCTGGAGGTGCCGATCAGCGCCTGCTTCTCCTCGATGGTGACGCTGATGTAGAGATCGTCGGATGTCACGCTGACGACGTTGGTATCCTTCATCAGGTCGATACGGTCCGACAGCAGATAACGCAGCGGCGTCTGCGACAGCGGATAGATGTCCTGGGTCGCGAGCTTGGTGTCGCGCACGGCCAGCGACGAGCCGTCCGAGATCATCGCGATCGGCGACGGCGGATCGTATTCGAAACGCACCTTGCCCGGCTTCTGGATATAGAAATTTCCGGTCGAGCGGCTGCCGTCCGGGCCGACCTGCACGAAATTCCCGGCCAGCGTCTGCAGCGACGACAGATAGGCGCTGACCCGTGCAGCCGCCGCCTTCTGATCCGCCGTGAACGTCGCGAAGATATTTGCCGGCACATTGCGGCGACGATCGGGAATGATCGGATCGGGCGGCGGTGTGGTCCCCGTGATCTGCGGTCCAGCCGACCGGACGCTGTCCAAAGGCTTCGCCACTGGCGCGCCATCGCGCGCCTTCGGCGCCGGCTTCGGCATCGGAATGGCCTGCGCGAGTGCGGAGGGAATCAAAAGACCCGCGGCCAGCATGGCCGCAAGCCAGACCGCGCCGGTCCGCGCGCGCTGCCTGCCGATCGAAGAGTGTCCTGCGGGTGGATGGTTCACATGTTTGCTCAAATGTCTTGTCCTGCCCGCCCGATGCGTTCCTTTTACAGCGCTTTGCTGTTGTGCGGTTATCGCTTTTTCGCGAGCGAATGCCTGCGCCGGCGGCGATACGGCTTGGTTTCCATCAAACGACATCACCGCTGGCGCTAACGCGGTGCTGTGGCGATTTCGCGACTCCGGAACAGGACCATCCATTGTGTCGATCATGCCTCAGAAACGGCCTTCTTCTTCCTCGATGAGGATTTCGCGTTTTCCAGCGTGGTTGGCCTGTCCGACGATGCCTTCGAGTTCCATTCGCTCCATCAGCGAAGCCGCCCGGTTATATCCGATCTGCAGGCGGCGCTGGATATAGCTGGTCGAGGCCTTGCGATCGCGCTTCACAATTGCCACGGCCTGCGAGAACAGGTCGCCGCCGCCTTCGCTGCCCATGCTGGTGCCGTCGAACACTGCGCCATCCTCGTCGGTGGGCTCTTCCGCGGTGACCGCTTCGAGATATTCCGGTTGACCCTGCGTCTTGAGATGGCGCACCACCTTCTCGACTTCCTCGTCCGATACGAATGGCCCGTGCACGCGCGAGATGCGGCCGCCGCCGGCCATGTAGAGCATGTCGCCCTGACCGAGCAGCTGCTCGGCGCCCATCTCGCCCAGGATGGTACGGCTGTCGATTTTCGAGGTGACCTGGAATGAAATGCGGGTCGGGAAGTTTGCCTTGATGGTGCCGGTGATGACGTCGACCGACGGACGCTGCGTCGCGAGGATGACGTGCAGGCCGGCGGCGCGCGCCATCTGTGCGAGGCGCTGCACCGCGCCTTCGATGTCCTTGCCGGCGACCATCATCAGGTCGGCCATTTCATCGACGATGATGACGATATAGGGCAGCGGCTCGAGATCCAGCTTCTCTTCTTCGTAAACGGCCTTGCCGGTTTCCTTGTCGAAGCCCGTATGCACCGTGCGCGTCAGTTCCTCGCCCTTGCCCTTGGCTTCGAGGAGGCGCTGGTTGTAACCGTCGATGTTGCGCACGCCGAGCTTGGACATCTTCTTGTAGCGCTCTTCCATCTCGCGCACGGCCCACTTCAGCGCGACGACGGCCTTCTTCGGATCGGTCACGACCGGCGTCAGCAGATGCGGGATGCCGTCATAGACCGACAGTTCGAGCATCTTCGGATCGACCATGATCAGCCGGCACTGATCCGGCCGCAGCCGGTAGACCAGCGAGAGGATCATGGTGTTGATGGCGACCGATTTGCCGGAGCCGGTGGTGCCGGCGATCAGCATGTGCGGCGTGCGCGCGAGGTCGATGATGATCGACTCGCCGCCGATATTCTTGCCGAGGCAAAGCGGTAGTTTGATCGTGTCGCTGGCTTCCTTCGCGGTGAGCAATTCGCGCAGGTAGACTTTCTCGCGATGGGCATTCGGCAGTTCGATGCCGATGGCATTGCGGCCGGCAACAACGGCGACGCGCGCCGACAGCGCGCTCATCGAGCGTGCGATATCGTCGGCGAGTCCGATCACGCGCGAGGACTTGATGCCCGGCGCCGGCTCCAGTTCATACAGCGTCACCACCGGTCCCGGATTGGCTTTCACGATTTCGCCGCGTACGCCGAAATCCTGCAACACGCCTTCCAGCGCGCGCGAATTGGCTTCCAGTTCGGATTTGCTCAGCGGCTGGCGATCGGCGGCGCGCGGCGCAGTCAGCACGTTCACCGACGGCAATTCGAACTTGCTGGTCGATTTCCGCGCCGGGGTGCGGGGAGCGGCCTTCTTGCGCGGTGCGCGTGCGGCCGCTTCTTCCTCGTCTTCGCCGTCCTCGAACTCCTCGTCCTCTTCCTCGTCGAGTTCGCTGCCGGACTGCGGCACCAGTGACGGTGCGCCGCGCCCGCCACCGAGACTCGGCTCCTGACGTTCGAACGCCAGCGCGGCGGATTTCTTCGGCGCGCTCGACACCAGCGATTTGTAGGCCAGCGCCAATAGCGCTCCGAACTTGATGCGCTTGAGCCGCGCCTTCGCGCTCATCAGCGCGTGGACGACCCAGCCCAGCGAGACCGAGGCGCGGTCGCCGTCTTCTTCAAACGGCGTGTCATCGTCTTCGATCTCGGGGGATTCTTCGCGAGGCTGCGATCCCATCCCGCTGGCTGTGAGGAAGGTGCCGACCATGACGAGAAAGAGAATCACGCCGAACACGAGGCGATGGAGCACGGTCGCCGGTCCCAGAACGATCGCCGGCGCCCGGACCAGCGCGTCACCGATCACGCCGCCGAGGCCGGTCGGCAACGGCCACGCGCCGTTATGCGGCCAGCAACTGGCGAACCCGGCCGCTGCCACGGTGCAGAGAATCCAGCAGGCAAGACGCATCGCCTCGCGATCGAACGGACGGTGGGTCAACATCCGCCAGCCCCAGATCGCGACCGGCAGGATCAGCACGATCGCGCCGAGACCGAGAATCTGCATCAGCAGATCGGCACCTATCGCGCCGGGATAACCGAGCACATTGTGGATGGCGCGCGATGTGGCGTGGCTGAGTGAAGGATCCTGCACCGACCATGTCATCAGCGCGGCCGCGGCCGCGCCGGACAATCCGATCATGCCCAGTCCGGTGAGTTCGCGCAGCCGGCGTCCGAGCGCGTCGCGAAGCGACGGCGGCAGGTGGCCGACGATGGGAAGAACGCGTTCGATCGCTGCCATGCTCATGGGGCCCTGCGACTAATTCAGAGTTTTCACCAGCCGATGCAACGCCTCGGCTGTCGTTTCACTGTCCTGCACCAGCGCCAGCCGGATGTAACCGGCGCCGGGATTGCTGCCGTCCGCTTGCGGGCGTGCGAGATAACTTCCGGGCACCACGCGCACACCGGCCTCCTTGTAGAGCTTGACGGTAGCGGCTTCATCGCCGCCATGCGCCGACACGTCGAGCCAGACACAAAAGCCACCGGCCGGTCTGACGTAACCGTAGCGGTTGCCGAGGATCTGGTCCGCGAGATCGAATTTCAGCCGATAAAGACGACGGTTCTCTTCGACGTGCGCTTCGTCGCTGTAGGCGGCGACGGCGACATGCTGCAGCGGCACCGGCACCTGCGGTGCGGCGACATTGCGCAGCTCATGAAAGGCGGCCAGAAATTTCTTGTCGCCCGCCGCGAAGCCGATCCGCATGCCCGGCAGGTTCGATCGCTTCGACAGCGATTGAAATGCGACCACATTGCTGAAATCGGCGCCTGCGCATTCCAGCGCGCTGCCCGGCGCGCCCTTTGTATAGATTTCCGAATAGCATTCGTCCGACAGAACGATGAAGCCGTGGCGGATCGCGAGCGTATGCAGGCGGGAAAAATAGTCGCGCGAGGCAACTGCGCCCTGCGGGTTGGCCGGAGACGCGAGATAGATCGCGACGGTTCGCGCCAGCGTCGCCTCGTCCAGCGCATCGAGATCGGGCAGAAATCCGTTGGCGCGCGTGGTCGGCAGGAAAACCGTCTCGCAATTGGCGGCGCGCGCGCCGGCGCCGTAGGCTGGGTAGAATGGATTCGGCACCAGAATGGCGGGCGTGCCCTTGCGCGGCCCGACATAGCGGGCGGCGGTCAGCGCGGCGAAAAACAGCCCCTCGCGGCTGCCGTTCAGCACCAGAATTTCAGTCTCCGGATCGACAGCGCGGGGCAGGTCGAACCGCGTCCCCAGCCAGTTCGCGGCAGCCCGACGGAACGGCTCGATGCCCCTGGCAATCGGATATCGTCCGAAGTCATTGATATATTTGGATAATACGAGCCCGACGAAGCTCGGAACCGGGTGCTGTGGCTCGCCGAGTGATAGCGCGATCAGTGGCAGCTCCGGCTGATACGGCGCCAGCAACTCGGTCAGGCGGGCAAACGGCGACCGCTCGCCGGCCGCCTGTGGCGCAGCCGGACTGGCGGCGTCCTGCGCCGCGCGGGATGAAGCGGTGGTGGCCATCGGTTAAGCGTCAGCACTTTCAGGGCGTTCGGCCACACCACGAGGCCGGACGGAACGGATGAGTACCATAGGTACGGCGAGGTTAAGGCGCGATTAACCATCGACGTCCGCCCTGCTTTTCAGTCGCGATGGACGATTTTGGCTGACCAGCCGACTCGCGTAGCCTGTCGCAGCGTCGCGGTGCCAATCCGGGGAGGATCAAATGTCCGATCAAACTACGCCGAAGCCTGTCGATGTCATCGTCTACGTGGACAATGCCGCCGCCCCGGTCGTCTCGTTCGATATTGCGCCGCGCATGGCGTGCTCGGTGGCGCGGTCCAGGTCGAACTGGCGTCGCGCACCCTGAGCCCGCAAGCCGATGGTTCGGTCGATATCAAGTTCGTCACCAGTGGACGGCTGCGCTGCAGCCCCGCGGCGGCGATGCACTTGCGCAATTCACTGGATGCGGCGCTCAAGATGCTCGAACAGCCGCAACCGCAGCCCAATCCGGCCGCGGCTGCCAAGCTGAACTGAGATATCTGCTCGAACCGAATGGCCCCTCAAAGAGAAGCCCGGGCATCGGCGGCTGCCCTCGCGTGGCGGATCAATCCGGTCCCTTGAAACTCAGCAAACGCCTGATCATCCGGATATTCGCATAGTCGATCATCTTGCCGTCGAGCGTGACTGCGCCCTGACCGTTGCGCTCGGCTTCCTCCATCGCGGCGATGGCGCGTTGCGCGTAGGCGAGTTCGTCATCGGACGGCACGAACGCGGCGCGCGTGGCGTCGATCTGGCTCGGATGAATGACCTGCTTGCCGTCAAATCCCATTGCCGCCGCCTTCCTCGCCGACGAGGCGGTGACGATGGTGTCGCGGAACGCGCCGCAGGGGCCGTCGATCGCGCGAAGTCCGAAGGCGCGGGCGGCGACGAGCAGCCGCATCATTGGATAGGCGAACAGATCGAGTGGAATTTCCGGGTGCCCCTCAGCGGCACTGCCGACATGCTTGTAGCCCGCAGGCGATGCGCCGATCTCGGCACTGCGTGCGCCGATGGATGCGGCGAAGTCGCCGACGCCGAGATGCAGCGCGGCCACGCCACTCTCCGCGGCGAGCGCTTCCACATTCACCAGCCCACGCGCGGTTTCGATCAACAACTCCATCTCCACCGGCGTGGTTCGCGTGCCCCGGGCATCGGCGATCCAGCCGCGTATCGTCGTGATATCGGCCACCGTCTCCGCCTTCGGAATGATGAAGGCATCGAGCCGCGGGTGGCCGCCAAGCCGCGCGATCTCGTTTTCGATCGACGAACTGTCGATGGCGTTGACTCGCACAGAAACGGTCTTGGTGCCCCAGTCGTTCGTGCTGAGTGCTGAAAAGGCGGCCTCCAGCGCCGCGGCCTTCTCGGTCGGCGGGACAGCGTCCTCGAGATCCATGAACACGGCGTCGGCGGATGAAGCCGCAGCGCCTTGCACCATCTTGCTCCGATGTGCCGGCACGGCGAGATAGGTTCGCGTCAGTCGGACGGTTGTCATTGTCCGGCGATTTCCGTGAGGCCGAGTTCGGCAAAAATCTTGTCGTTATGCTGCCCGACGGCAGGGATGTCGCCCATCACGGGCATCGTGCCTGGAATTGTGATCGCAGGAAGAAAACTTGTCAGCGGACCATTGGACGATCCCACCTTGCGGACGCGATTGCGTTTGTGCAGTTGCGGATGCGCAAGAAACTCCTCGACCGTATTCATGCTGGCATTGGCGATGGACGCGTCGTCAAGACGCTGCATGACCTCGGCGGCTGTAAATTTCGAGAAGTGCCGCTCGATCAGCGCTTCCAGCGTGTCGCGATTTTTCATGCGCTGCGGATTGCCGAGAAAGCGCGGATCGTTCGCCAGCGCCGCGTCGTCGAGCACCTGCGCGCACAGGGCCGTCCATTCGCGCTCGTTCTGAATTCCAAAGAACACGACGTGTCCGTCGCCGCATTTGAACGGGCCATAGGGGGCGATGGTCGCATGCCGCGTGCCGGTGCGGGCAAGCGGCTTGCCGGCGCCCTCGGTATAATACGCCGGATAACTCATCCATTCCGTCATGGAATCGAACAGCGAGACTTCGAACGCCATGCCCTTTCCGGTGCGTTCGCGATTGAACAGGGCCATCAGCACGCCGTTGAGCACGTACATGCCGGTCGCGGTATCGACCACCGCGATAGCGCATTTCGCAGGCTGCTCCTCGGTGCCATTGATGGACAAAAATCCGGCCTCGCACTGAACCAGCAGATCGTAGGCTTTTTTCTCGCGATAGGGACCGCCGGAGCCGTAACCGGAAATGTCACAGGCGATCAGGCGCGGGAAGCGTTCGACAAGCGCGGCCGAATCAAGGCCAAGCCGCTTCGCCGCACCCGGCGCGAGATTTTGCAGAAACACGTCCGCGCGCGGCAGCAGCGCATCCAGCACGCGCCGGCCCTCGCTGCTTTTCACGTCGAGCGCGAGGCTCTCTTTCGAGCGGTTGGTCCATGCAAACTGGCTCGACATCCCGTTCATGACGGAATCGTAGTCGCGGCAGAAGTCGCCGTTGCCGGGCCGTTCGATCTTGATGACGCGCGCGCCCCAGTCCGCGAGATGCCGGCTCGCAAGCGGTGCTGCGATCGCCTGCTCCAGCGAAACGACGGTAATGCCCGACAATGGCAGGCGCGGTGGTTCCCGGTTCATGGGTGTCTCCAGGCTCTTTGTTCGGGCTCTTATAACCGGCTCGGGCGTCGTAACGCCAATGCTAACGGGGGATGGGCTTATCCCAAAAAGAAAGAGGCCCGCGCTAGCTGATTTGATCCGCTCCGCTCGCGCGGCTTCGAGGCCTTCAACGAGAATGCGAGTGGCATCGCCGTCCGCCCCAACGGCAGCCGATAACGTCGGTCCGCATAGGGCACCAGAAACGAGAAGCGTCGCCACGGCAGCACTTCATGCTCGCGAAAGAAATCCAGCTGTGACTCGGGTCACGGTCGGGCCGAACGCAAGTGCCTACCGGTGTCACCACGGAAGTGCGCCGGGTTCTCGTGGGGAGGCCTTGGCTAACAATCAGGCCCCAGGAGACGACAATGGACACCGTAACCGATCTTGCAACCGAAGCCTTTGACAGCAGCGACCTCGCGCTGACTCAGCACTGCGATCGCGCCTCTCCTTCCAGCAATACCAACCCGACCGCGCCGGAGCGGCTTCAGTTCTGGGAGGCCGAGCATACGCGTCCCGGCTTCACCACCAGCGATGAGGAAGCGCCAGAGCTTGTCGCCGCCGCCGAAAATTATCTCGGCACGTGCATGGCGCATCCCTATTTGCCGGTTTCTCAAATCCGCGATCAGCAACTCGCGCGCATCAAGGACCTTGTCGAAATGGCCTACCGCGAAATCCCGGTCTACCGCGACAAGTATCAGGCGGCGGGATTCAAACCCGAACATCTTCGTAGCTGGGGCGATATTCAGAAAATTCCGGTCATCACCAAGCCCGAACTGGTCGCCGCCTTCCCGGATCAGTGCGTCAACAAGAGGTTCAAGAGCGAGTCGCTGTTTCCTACGCGATCCTCGGGATCGTCGGGCCAGACGCTGCTGATCCGCGTCGACTACGATGCCATCTTGACCGATACCATTCAGGGCGTCCGCCAGTTTGCCATGCAGAGCGGCGGCAACTACCTCGAGGCCGATCTTCTCGCTCACGTCTATACCGTGCCGTGGTGGTTCGACTCGATCGGCGGCAAATATCCGACTGCGTTCGTCTCCAATATCATCCCGCCGGCGCGCGTCGCGCAGCACCTGCGCTACCTCGGACCGAAGCATCTATCGCTTTATCCATCGAGCCTCGATGCGCTGATGCCGCATGTCGACGAATTCAAGTCGTCACTCAAACTCGCGGTAACGCATTCGGAATATTCGTCGCGCGCCCAGCGCCAGGAATGGTCGCGGCAGCTCGGCGTGCCCGTGCTGGACGAATACTCGTCCGAGGAGGCGACCCGCATCGCGCTCGAGATGCCGGACGGCAAGTATTACGTCTGTGAAGACACTGTGCATCTCGACGTGCTCGATCCCGTCACTATGGAGCCGCAGATCGTGGGCTGGTCCGGTATCGCCGTCATCACCAACCTGCTCAACGAAGCCATGCCGTTCATCCGCTATGTGCAGGGCGACTACATCACCCAGCCGGTGAATCCGGCGCCGAGCGACATCAACTGGTCGCAGATCGCCAGCATCGACGGCCGGCTCAACGATGCTTTCATCAATCGCGCCGGCCGCAAGGTCCCTGCCGGCAGCATTCTCGACGCGACCTACCGCTGGATGTTCGACTGCAACCTGCATCTGGCCCAGTTCGAAATCGTGCAGCGCGGATTCGATGTCGTCGAGGCGCGCGTCGTGCTCGGCACCGATACTCCGGAGACGCGGCTGAACGGCTCGATCGCACATCTGGAGGATCTGCTCGCGGTCTGCCTCGAGCATCCGGTCCAGGTGAAGGCCACCGCGCTGGATGTCTTCCCGCCCAAAACCGGCAAGCGCCGTCCGATCCGCCGCGAGATGGCATAATCCGCAAGGCGAGAGCCGAAAGGAAGGCATATCGTGAGGGACTCGTTGAACCGCATCGCTGCCATGACGGCGCGTTATTACTACATTCTGCGCTCGTCATGGACCCGGTTGCTGGAGCTGATCTACTGGCCGGCGATGCAGATGCTGGTGTGGGGCTTTCTCTACACTTACCTGTATGACAGCAAATCCGAATTGGGCAGTACGGCGGGCCTATTGCTCGGCGCGGTGCTGCTCTGGGATGTGCTGTTCCGCGGCCAGCTCGGCTTCACCTTCACATTTCTTGAGGAAATCTGGTCGCGCAATCTCGCGAACCTGATGATGTCGCCGCTGACGCCGGCGGAACTCGCGGCGTCGCTGATGGCGATGAGCTTCATCCGCCTCGTGATCGGCACCATCCCCGTCACCATTCTGGCGGCGCTGCTATTTGGTTTCAACATCTACGCGCTCGGCTTCGGGCTGATCGCATTCTTCATCAATCTGGTTTTGACAAGCTGGGCGATCGGTCTCGTCGTGTCCGGTCTCGTGATACGCCAAGGTCTCGGCGCGGAGAGCTTCGCTTATTCGATCATGATCCTGCTGCTGCCGCTGTGCTGCGTCTACTACCCTGTCTGGGTGCTGCCGGTCTGGTTGCATCCCGTCGCCTGGTCGCTGACGCCGACTTACGTGTTCGAGGGAATGCGCGCGCTGCTTATCGAGGGCGTGTTTCGTGCCGATCTGATGATCGAATGCCTCGCGCTCAACGTCGTCTACCTCGGCCTCGGCTTCGGAACGTTCATACTTATGCTGCGCAGTACACGCCACAAGGGCGGGCTGCTCACCATGGGTGAGTAACGGGAGAGATGCGCAATGAACAGCCTCGGGAAATTTTCAGCTAACCAGAGCGTCACGCCGCTTTCGGCGGGTGCGCTGGACGATTTTACCGATCCTTCGCGGTCGGTGGATGCGGATACGTCCGCCATCGTTGTCGAGAATTTGTGCAAGAAATACGGCACGCACTGGGCGGTGGACGAGGTGAATTTCATCGTGCCCAGAGGCTGGACCGTCGGCGTGCTCGGCGGCAACGGGGCCGGCAAGACCACGATGATCTCGATGATCATGGGCCTCGTGCTGCCGACGTTCGGCCGCGCCATGGTGCTCGGTCACGACATGGCGACGGAGCGCCACAAGGTGCTCCGCCGGATGAATTTCGAAAGCCCTTACGTCGCATTGCCGGCAAGACTCACGGTGCGCGAGAATCTGACGGTATTCGGCCGGCTCTATGGTGTCGCCGGCGTCAAGGCGCGGATCGAGCAACTGACCGAAGACTTCGATCTCGGCGATATCCTCGATCGGCCTACAGGCCGGCTCTCGGCCGGACAGAAGACCCGCGCCTCGATGGCCAAGGCGCTGATCAACGATCCGGACGTGTTGCTGCTCGATGAGCCGACTGCATCGCTCGATCCCGACCGCGCCGAATGGGTTCGCAGCCGGCTGCGCGCTTATCAGCAGCGCTGCGGCGCCACCATCCTGCTGTCCTCGCACAACATGCCCGAGGTCGAAGAGCTCTGCGACTTCGTCGTGATCATGAGCCGCGGCCGTATCGTTGCGATGGGCACGCCAACCGAGCTTGTCGAGCGCTTCGAATGCGGCGACCTCAACGAGGTCTTCCTCTTTCTGGCGCGAGGCGCGTGATGTCCCTTCTTGTCAGCGATACGCGGCAGGTCCGAAGCA
>JBEPUM010000106.1:0-11914 GCA_041691515.1 Pseudomonadota bacterium
AGGTCGTACGGACCGCGGAGATGGTGCGCGGCTATGGTGACGTCTATCGCCAGAATCTGCTGGACTGGAATCTGATCGTCGACAACCTTATCAAGCCTACATTTGATGGTGTGCTGTCTTGCGACGATTTGGCGGGAAGTGTTGTCGAGGCGCGTGCCGCGGTGCGCCCCGATCCGCAGCAGACCGCATTGAAGCGAGCGATCGAAGGGATCAAGGCGCGGGTATCTGGGCGTTAGCTCGCCGCACAAACGCAGCATGCTTCCTCTCCCGTGGGGAGAAGGTTGGGGTGAGGGCGTATGGCAGCAGTGTTGATTTAGCTCCCTCACCCGGAGCCTTCGGCTCCAACCTCTCCCCAGCGGGGAGAGGTGAAGGGAGCGCTGGTTAGACAAAAACGGATTTGCTCTACGCGCTCTGCGCCGTCTTGACGACGACAACGGTTTCGTCGCCGTGCCGTTTCAGGCTCTCGCGCCGCATCGCGATTTCGTCGCGGACGATCTCGTAGCCAAGACGGAACGTATCGAGGCCATCGCTGCTGACCGTGCCATCGCGCAGTCCAACGATCGCTTTGCGGAGAATGGCCTCGAGTTCGTCCTGCAATAGTTCCAGGGCATCGAGTGAGCGCGCCGCTTCGATCCGCTCGCCGACATCGAGAATCGAAAGGGCAAGCTCGCTCGCCTTCTCCGGCGCGACGCGGGTGAACTGGGCGTAAATTCCCGCGAAAATCGAACCGATCACGCTGAGTGCGGCGACGGCGAGATAGATCAGGTCGCTGTAGCGATCGATGAACGTCTTGGTATCGTCGTTGAGATAGTCAGCGGTACCTTTTTGCGCGGCAACGAAAGCGGTCTTTTCGGTATCCGCTGGCTCGATCTTGCCGGCAAATCCGTCCAGCGCCAGATCGGCCTTGTTTTCGGCGATTAAACGCGCCAGTTCGCCACCGGCCATCGGCGACAGCTTCGATTGCGCGACCAGCAGCCACTGCAGTCCGATGGTGTCGAGGTCGTCATCGGGAATCTGCGGCGCGGTCGACAGCAATCCGGTGTCGATCTTTTCCTCCGACACTTCGGGGAATTTCCGGGCGATGGCGGCGGACTCGTCGATCTTGTTGACGGTGAAGCCGCCGCCGGTTTTGGCTGCCTGCTCATAGCTCTTGTCATTGGCGAGTTTTGACGCATGTGCGATGGCGATCACGGCGCTGTTGCCGCTGGATGACGACAACAATTTGTCGAGCGGCGTTCCGGGTGGCGCGAGTTGGACACGCGCCGCCGCGTCGGAGCCTTCGGCAATCCCGAGAATCTTGCGGACGAAAGCGTCGTCTTTGGTACCATCGCCGATCACCGCGATCTTCTTGTTCTTCAGCGCCGACAGCGAGGCGATCTTCTTGCTGCCCGGACTGAGCAGGAGCACCAGACCGTGTTCGAGAATGGCGATGGATCGTGCGCGGCTCGGCACCCTGACGTCCGTGCGGAGAATGGCCAGATCGGCCTGCTGGCGATCGAATTGCGCCAGCGCCCGGTTGTTATCCGCATTGGTCTGGATATTCAGGCGGTAACGCGAGCCGTTGGCTTTCAGCACCTCGGCGAGTTTGCCGGCAAAGCGAGCCTCGGCGCTGCCGGCGTCGCCGACCGCCATGACCAGCGTTTCGGAGCGCTTGAACAGGACGCGTATTCCGGCCACCGTGATGGCGGTCAGCAGCACGGTCAGGATCATGAACAGCAGCATCTGCCGTCGATTGGTCATGGCTGGCACCGTGTCATCGGTCTCTCCGCCGTTGCGTGCAGGACGGTGTCCCGCCGCCGTTCCGACAAATGCCTCATGGTGCCCGTCCAACAATCAGGGACCGCGGGCCGCCTTGATCGGGCTGAGGCCTGTTAAATGTCTAAAGCAACAACGGCTTTCGCAATTGCACAATGATATCTGCGGACCCGCGGAATGCAACCGGTGCGGGGGTATGCTGTGACCGGAGGCGAGGCCGCGTCCAGTCGCGCGAGGGCTGTGTATTTCGGGAGTGCACGCAGGTGCATTCCTGTGCGGGAGATGTCATAAATATGGACTGCGGGCTATTCGGCCCGCTGTGCGGAGACGTTTACGCTGATTGCCTGGGTCTCAATGCCATTCCTGCGAGTCCGTGTCGGTTTCTAGCAAAAGGGCGTCCGCGTGCTGCTTCCCTCATTGTCGTCGTCGATCGCAGTGGGCCCGCTGGTTGGCTGGATGGTCGTGCTGACCTTCAAGCATGTGATCGCGGATTTTGTTTTGCAGAACTCCTGGATGGCGATCGGCAAGGATCAAAAAACCGGCTGGGCGCTGCCGCTGCTTGCGCATTGCCTTGTCCATCTGGCGCTGGCGCTGGCGCTGATCCTCGTTATCGCACCGCGATTCTGGTTCGTGGCCTTCATCGACTTCGCAATTCATATCGTCGTCGACCGCGCCAAGGGCTTCATAGCGTCGACCTTCAACGTGACGCAGGAAAATCAGCATCCTTGGTTCTGGACGCTGATCGGTGTCGATCAAGCGCTGCATCATCTCACCGGGTTCGGCCTGTCGATCTTCATGGCCGCCAACGCCTGACTGGAAGGCGTTGCCAAGCACGAATCGGCCGATGCTCGCGGTTCCGATTCGGAACCCGATTGCAAGATCGTCCGTGCGCCGTTCGAAGGCGTGGTTAACTCCTCGTTAGGAAATTGCACTGCATCCTCACCATTGAGGAGAATCCCCATGTGGTCCAGCCGCGACGCCTTCGAGAACGATTTCTGTCCGGTCAAAGATGATCTGCTAGGCGCCATGTATCGTGCGAACGAACATGGCCTGCCGCAGCTCGTCGCCAGCGTTGCTCCGGATGTACGAGCGATGCTGGCGTTGTTCTGCTACCGCCGAAGCCATCTGCATACGCTTGCGATGTCGATCGCCTCGAGCTGCAATGAGCGCGACCTGGTCGTTTTGGGTGGGCGTGTCGGCTCCACGCTGTTTGCGCTATCGCGCGAAACGCGGCAACCGCATGCTGCGCCGACGTCGTACGGTCAACGCAAGCCGATCACGCTGTCGACCAAGCCGCTGAGCACGTTTGCACCGATTGACGATCTGGTCGATGACGACGACGCCGTGCTGGTCACGGCGTAAATCCAGACTGTTGCGGCCGAACACTTTTGCCCGGCTTTGTGCCGGGCATTTCGTTTTTCAGGACGTTTTCGTTTCGCCGCCTGGCCGCGCATGTCCATCATATTGCGGCAGGCCGTCGGCGATCGTGAACCACGGCGCCTTGGAGCCGACGAAGATGTGCATCGAAGGCCGGATCAGGGGATCGTCCACCAGCGTTCCCATGGCGACGTGAACGAAGGCGCCGTCGCTTACCACCGAATAAAGCAGCGAGCCGCAAGTCCCACAGTGCGTGTCATTATTGTTGGGATCGCCGACGATCAGGAGACATTCGCCTCCCGCGGTGAGGCGCAGCCGGTCGCGCGCAATCCTGGCGAACGGCTTGAATGCCGATCCTGTGGTTCTCCGGCAATTCGAGCAATGACAGTTCGCAGCGAAGAGGAACGCGTCGTCGACGGTGTAACGCGTCGCGCAGCACATGCATTGTCCTGCAAGAGTTCTCGGTTCGGTCATGATCGGAATGCTCCGCAGTCGTTCAGGATAGCGTCGCGGTCAGCGCCGGCAACCCGAACCGGCGTCGCGCCATGCCGCATTCGACATCACCGGGCATGCAGGTGCGGCACACCTCCGGACGCACCGCGTAAATCGTGCAGGCGGTGGCGACGCCGACGTCGCCCGACAGGGCCGAGCATCGTTCGCCGTCACAGCGCATGCCCGACAGCCTGTCGTTGACGAATTTAGCAGGGATCAGGTCGAGCGCGGCATCGTCCTCGATGGTGAATCGCGGCCAGTTGCGCGAGTACGAACAGCATGCGCCGCAGGATTGGCACAGGTCGGTGGCATCAACGGTCGCGGCGCTCATCGTCATGCCAAGGGTCTAGCGCAGATCGGCGGCACCGGCCAGTTCGCTGAGGGCGGTGCGATCATGGCTCCTTCGGAAGTTCCCAAACCAGACTTTTGCGCCACTTGCTTCGCAACACCTCGCGCCGCTCGGGATATTTTTCATCGAGATAGGCCGCCTCGACCACGCGGTCAGTGCGGAAGCTGCGAAAATCTTCGCGCAGTTCGCACCACGCCGAGAGCAATCGGACAGCTTCGAGATAGCCCACCGCGATCGGCCAGATCGTGCGCTGGCTTTCGCGTCCGTGCTCGTCGCGATAGAGCAGGGTGATTTTCCTGCCGGCATGAATCTGCGCGCGGGTTCGCGCCATGTCGATCCGTTCAGGTTCGCGGCGCCATGCCGGCCGGGCGCGGCTCGCTGGTTCGAGCACGAACGGGCGCAGCCGTTCCGGCACGGTGTCGGCGATTTTTGCGATCAGATCCTCGGCGGCGCGCGCCAGCGTCGCGTCCGCATGGCCCGCCACCCATTGCGCGCCGAGTACGGCGGCTTCGATCTCGTCTGGCGTCAGCATCAACGGCGGCAGGTCGAAGCCTTTTTCAAGCACATAGCCCATGCCGGCTTCGCCGCGGATCGGGATGCGTTGGCCGATCAGCGTGGCGATGTCGCGATAGATCGTGCGTTTCGAGGTTTCGAGCTCTGCGGCAATGGCATCCGCGGTCAGCGGTTTCCGCGTGCGCCGGAGCACCTGGATGATCTGAAACAGCCGGTCTGCGCGTCTCATGAAGGTTCTCTTTTTGACGGCGTATGCGCCCATGCTGACAGAATGCTGGCAGCAGGGGGTGGTTATACCGGGGCATCACTTCAATGGAAGGTACGCCCGATGATGATTCGTAATGAATTCAATTTCAACAAGGGCCTGGGATGGGCCCGAAGCGCCCATCTGTGGACGCTCGAACGCATGATCGCCGCCGATTGTGTGCCGGGGGACATTAGGTCGACCGCGGTCGCACTTACGCTGCGGGCGCTACGCGCGGTGCCGTTATTCAGGAGTCGCGCTTGTGAACCGGAAGGCCGCGCCGCCGGCCTTCCGGACGGCCACCGGAGATCTTGGGCCTTTGCCTGCTGACACCACGTTGGCAGCAGGGTGCTTTTACGTTGCAGACTTTCCATCCCAATCGGGAGTTTTCCATGATTACGTTGTATGGCCTCGGCGCCGGGTTTGGGCTGCCGGAAATCAGCCCCTTCGTCACCAAGACCGAAGTCCAGTTGAAGATGGCGGGTCTTGAGTACCGTAAGCACAAGGCGATGCCATCGGACTCACCCAAGGGTCAATTGCCGTTCATCAGCGACGACGGCGAACGTATCGCCGACTCGACGTTTATCCGCGCGCATATCGAGCACAAATACGGTTTCGACTTCGACGCGGGGCTTGATTCGCTCCAACGCGCGCAGATGTGGGCCTTCGAGCGCATGATCGAGAGCCATATTTATTGGGCCGTGGTCGGGCTACGATGGGTTGATCCTGTCAATTTCAACAAGGGGCCAGCGCATTTCTTCGATGGCGCGCCGGAACATGTGCGGGCGAAGGTCCGCGAGGATGCCCAGTTTCAGGTCGCTCAAAACTACCGTCTTATCGGACTCGGCCGCCACGCGCCGGACGGCGACATCGACCTCGCGATGCGGTCGCTGGCCGCGTTGTCGCTCCAGCTTGGCGGCAAATTATATCTGATGGGAAGCCAGCCCTGCGGCACCGATGCAACCGCATTCGCAGCGCTGGCTGGATTGTTGACGCCGTTCTTCGAGTCCGAAATGCGTACTCGCGCGATGCAATTCACAAATCTCACCGGCTATGTCGAGCGGATGATGGAGCTGTTTTATCCAGAACACGGCTCGCTGTTACGTGAGCAGGCCGCGGCGTAGGCAATACGCGCGCTTCGGATCAAGCATGTCGCTTCAGCCTGCTCCGTCATGCCCGGCTTTATGCCGGGCATCCACGAATTTCAATCAAGACGTGGATGGCCGGAACAAGTCCGGGCATGACGGCAATAGGACTATCCGACCAGTTCTCAGGATGACGGCGACTGCGCGGCAGCATCCGCTGCCTTCAGCGCCGCTACTTCCGCCTCGAGTTCCGCGATGCGTTCGTCACGCGCCATCAGCGCGGCAGCGACATCGGCGGCATCGAACTTCTGCGGGATGTGTTGCGGGCAATTGGTGTCCCATGCGGCGATCGTGAATACGATCACCTGTTCGGGCCGCGCCTTGTAGCCTTTCGGCATCAGGCTTTCCAGCAACGCCCGATCATCGTCGATAATGCGCGCCTCGCCCCAGATCTTCACCCGGCGGCGATGCGCGAAATCCATTACGAAGATGTGCGCCTTTGGATTCTCGCTGAGATTGCCCTGCGTGAGGTATTGCCGGTTGCCGGCGTAGTCGGCAAACGCGATCGTCCGGCTGTCGAGGATTTTGATGAATCCCTTCGGGCCGCCGCGATGCTGGATGTAGGGCTGGCCGCCGGCGCTCGCGGTTGCCAGGAAGAAGCTGTTGGTCTCGGCCAGAAAGTTGGCGAGATTATCGTCGATCTCGGTACGCCAGCCGCCGTTCTCTTCGACGCGCGCGAACATTTCGCGTGAGCCCTTGCGCGCCTGGATTGCCTTCACGGCGGGGGTGAAGGCGACATCGCTGGAATAGGTTCGCGTCTCCGACATCTGAACCTCCTGAAAGCCGCAGGTGCGCGGCGCGTCCGATCAGGCGCCGCGACGTTTGTTGGTCAGGCCGCAGCCTTCACTTCCACGATCGGGAAATCGATGTCGGTCTTGAACACCTCGTTGATGTAGTTGGTCAGCGTGTTCAGGGCGACGTGTGCGACGATCTCGATCACCTGCGCGTCGCTGTAGCCGGCTGCCTTGACTGCCGCGATGTCGGCTTCTGCGACCTGACCGCGCGCGTTTGCGATCTTTACAGCGAAGGCGAGGGCCGCGTTGGCCTTGGCATCGGTTGAGGTGCCCTGCCGGTTCGCTGCGATTTCGGCGTCTGTCAGTTTTGCCCGCGCCTTGCCGAGGTAAGTATGTGCCGACAGGCAATAGCCGCAGCTATTGATCTGTCCGATCGCGAGTGCGATCCGCTCGCGCGTCGCGGGCTCCAACGATCCCTTTGTCAGCGCGCCGTTGAGCCCGAGGTAACCTTCCAGCGCCGCGGGGCTGTTGCTGACAAGGCGGAACAGGTTCGGGACCGTGCCGAGTTGCTTCTTCACCACCTGCAACAGCGGCTGGGAGGCGACCGGCGATTCTTCGATGGTGGCGGGGATCGGGAGGCGGGACATGATGGCGTTCCTTCGTGTAGCGGGAGCCAAGCGCTCCCTGTGCCCGCAACATGGTCCATTTCTATAGTTGGGACAATTACATGTATTGACACTTCATAATTGCAGATTATGAAATAAAGGATGGACCGTATCGATGCCATGCATGCCTTCGTGGCGGTTGCCGATCTCAAAGGATTTGCGCCGGCCGCGCGCAAGCTCGGCCTCTCGGCCTCGGGCGTGACGCGGCAGATCGCTGCGCTTGAAGAGCATGTCGGCGCGCGGCTTCTGCAGCGGACCACGCGCTCGGTCGCGCTCACCGATGTCGGTGCGCGCTATCTTGAACGCGCGCGGCGCATTCTCGCCGATCTCGAGGAGGCCGAGACTTCGGCGCAGGCTGAGCGCGTGGCGCCGACGGGACGGCTCGTTCTATCCGCGCCGGCAGCATTCGGCCGCCATCATGTGAGCCCCGTGATGTCGGCCTACCTGTTGCGTTACTCCGCCGTAGTTGGCGAACTGCGGCTGTCGGATCGCGTCGTCAATCTGGTCGAGGAGGGGATCGATCTTGCCGTGCGCATCGGGCATCTGCCCGATTCAAGCCTGGTGGCGCGGCATGTCGGCGATACCTGCCGCATGATCGTGGCGTCGCCCGAGTATCTCGAGAAGCACGGCGAGCCGCGCGTGCCCGCCGATATCGCGGCGCATCAGACCATTCATTTCGGCGGTTTCGATCCAGCGACCGAATGGCCGTTCGTCGAGGGCGGCAGGGATACACGCGTGAGCTGCGCGCCGCGCTATATCACCGACAATGCCGACACCGCGCTGTTCCACGCGGAGCAGGGCGGCGGCCTCGCGCGTGTGCTGGCCTATCAGGCTGCGGAGGCGCTGGCCGCGGGAAAACTGAAGCCGGTTCTGCGCGCATTCGAGCCGCCGCCGCTGCCGATCCATCTGGTCTATCCGACCTCGCGGCTGTTGTCGGCCAAGGTGCGGGCCTTCATCGAACTGGTGACGGAAGGCTCGGACTGGAATTTCTCGCGGCGGTAAGCCGTCATTCATGCCGCCTTCTTCACAACGCGGAACGTTGCGTTGGCGCGCGCGATAATCTCGCCGTCCGCCTTTACGGCGCATTGCGCAAAACAGAGGGTCTTGCCCGCCTTGATGACGTCGGTCTCGACTGTAAGCCATTGTCCGGTCTGCGCGCTGCCGATGAAGTCGATCGACATGCTGACCGTCACCAGTGAATGCGCGCCGCGCAGCTTGTGGCCGCAGCTATGGCCCATCGCCTTGTCCGTCAGCGCCGCGATCAGTCCGCCATGCACAAAGCCGCGCGCATTGGTGTGCGGTGTGTCCGACCACAGCCCGAGAATGACCGCATCTCCGGTTTCCTTCCAGTAGATCGGCTCCCATGGGTCGGTCAGCGGGCTGCGCCGGCGCTGCGGGCCAAAACCTTCCGGGATTTTATGCTGGGTCATGCGTCGCTCGCGGATTGCCTGTGAACGCCGCCATGAACGCAGAAAACCTCGCGCGAATCCACGCCAACAATGTTTGAAGCGAGGTTACAGAGACCGTTTCAAACGGGTGCGCAAGGGTGGGCGGCCTTTTCCGCCGCGGCTGGCAAGATGCAGGACGTGAAAATTCCTGCTATCATCGGGCCATCGCTACATGGAAACAAACCGCGTCCACTCGCCCCAGGGAGTGCAGCATGCCGGAAGCGACCCGACTTTTCTATCTGCGCATCGCGCTGATTGTTTTTGGATTGATCGCGATCTTCGCGATATTCCCGCTGTATGTTTTGTGGCCGTCCGGCTGGGCATGGGGGCATGGCCATTCCCACTACATCTACATGATCATCGGCATTTACGCGACGCTCGGTGTTTTCCTGTTGCTGGCGTCGCGAAACCCGGAGGCGCATCGCAGCCTGATCTGGTTCGCGATATGGTCGAGTGTGGTGCATGGCGGGATCATGGCATACCAAGCCTTCACCGATCCCATGGAACATGGCCATCTGATCGGGGATGTGCCGGCGCTGTTCCTAATTGCGATCGTTCTGGCGCTGCTGATGCCGCGCGCGCGACCGGCCTGAGCGCCTCCCGGGCTACCTCCTTGGTACTGTTGCACGGCTGGAGCCGGGGTGAAACGCTGGCCGCACCGGGGCGTATTTCTTGCTGTTATCCAACGACCCGCAAACATATCGGAGGAGACCATGCCTGATCTTGATCGCCGTCTGCTGATTCAGGGTGCCGCCGCCGTCACACTGATTGCCGCGCAACCCGCCGCTGCCGCCACCGACAGCGCCGTTCATGTCATTGCCGAGATCGTCGCAAAACCTGACAAAGCCGACGAAGCGCGCACAATGCTGGTGGCGTTTGTGGACGGCGCACGCAAGGAGCCGGGCTGCAAAAGCTATGCTCTGCTGGAGATGCTCACCGAGCCGGGCCATTTCTTCACCTCTGAAGTCTGGGCCGATAAGGCAGCGATCGATGCGCACATGGTGACGCCAGAAATCAAGGCGCTCGGGCCGAAGCTGACGCCGCTGCTGGCCAAGCCGTTCACCGTTGCGATGAACAAGGCGCTGAGCGTCTGACTGATAGGTCTGCGCCGCTCGCTGCAACGGCGCAGACTTTCTCGACGTGCGATCTATAATGGAAGCCCGGTATAATTTTCCGACAGCGACGTGGTCGCGGCCTGCGAACTCACCAGATAGTTCAGCTCGGCAAGCTGGATACGCGCAGTGAAATCATCGGTGTCGGGAAACAGATGCAGCATCGAGGTCATCCACCACGAAAAGCGCTCGGCCTTCCAGACCCGCGCCAGCGCTTTGGCGGAATAAGCGTCGATGCCGGCGGATGATTTCTCGCTGTAGAATTCGCGCAGCGCCTGCGACAGAAAATGTACATCGCTGGCGGCGAGGTTTAGGCCCTTGGCGCCGGTCGGCGGCACGATATGCGCTGCGTCGCCAGCGAGGAACATCCGCCCGAACCGCATCGGCTCGGCGACGAAGCTGCGCAGCGGTGCGATGCTCTTCTCGATCGAAGGGCCGGTGATGAGGTTGTCCACCGCTTCCTGATCCAGCCGGCGCTTCAATTCATCCCAGAATTTTGCGTCAGACCAGTTGTCGACATGATCGTCGAGGCTGCATTGCAGATAATAGCGGCTGCGGTGGGTGGAGCGCATCGTGCACAGCGCGAAGCCGCGCTCGTGTCGCGAATAGATCAATTCCGGCGATACCGGTGGCGTTTCCGAGAGGATTCCGAGCCAGCCGAATGGATAGATTCGGTCGTAAGTCTGGATCGCGGACGCCGGGACGCTCTCGCGGCTGACGCCGTGAAAGCCGTCGCAGCCGGCGATGAAGTCGCATGCGATCTCATGGCTGACGCCGTCTTTGCGATAGCTGACGCGCGGCCGGTCGGTGTCGAAGTCGTGCGGCGTAACGTCGCTCGCCTCATAGACGGTGGCGAGACCGGCTGCCGCGCGTGCTTCCATCAGGTCGCGGGTGACTTCCGTCTGTCCGTAGATGGTGACGGTCTTGCCGCCGGTCGCCTTCTTCATGTCGATGCGATAGCGCGCGCCGCCGAACGCGAGTTCGATGCCGTCGTGCACAAGGCCTTCGTGATGCAGACGCTCGGCGACGCCGACTTCTTCCATCAGTTTCACGGTGCCCTGTTCGAGCAGGCCTGCGCGAATCCGCGCCAGCACGTAATCCGGATCCTTGCGCTCGAGAATGATGGTCTCGACGCCGTACAGATGCAGCAACTGACCGAGCAGCAATCCCGCCGGGCCAGCACCGATAATCACGACCTGTGTCCGCAACACTGTCTCCCGATCCGGACGTTCTACATCGTTCGATGCATCGACTTTTCCGGCAGATGATTATATGGAATAACTAAATCTGCAAGGATGGATGATCGGCGCGGTTCATCCTGTGAAATCAAAATATGCGCGCCGCATGCGCCTTTCGTCGGTGCTTGCAAAGCTTCGCAGATTATATAACATGTTAAGTAACAACATCGGGCAGCAGAACCCGCCGTCGAAATCACAGGGAGAACGTCCATGAAGAAAATAATTCTGGCATTGCTCGTTGCGGCCAGCGTCACGCCCGCGCTCGCGCAGGACAAGACCGTCAACATGAAAGTATCGCTGTGGGTGCCGCCGGCGCATCCGCTGGTGCCAGCCACACAAGCCTGGGCCGCCGACATCGAGAAGGCCTCGGGCGGCACCATCAAGATGACGGTGTTTCCGTCGCAGCAACTCGGCAAAGCGTTCGACCACTACGACATGGCGCGCGACGGCATCGCCGACATC
Organism: Pseudomonadota bacterium; assembly: GCA_041691515.1. Lineage (GTDB taxonomy): Bacteria > Pseudomonadota > Alphaproteobacteria > Rhizobiales > Xanthobacteraceae > Nitrobacter. The sequence goes on from JBEPUM010000106.1 coordinate 11,535, forward strand.
ACCTACGTCAATCCGGGCTATCAGCCCGGACGTTTTCCGATCGCCGCGGCCGGCCAGCTTCCGTTCCTGTTCAGCGACGGCAAGAAGGGCACGCTCGCGCTCAACGAATGGTACCACAAGTACGCACCGACCGAGATGAAGGACACGCATCTGTGCTTCGCGTTCATTCACGATCCCGGCGCGCTGTTCGGGAAAAAGAAAGTTCTGGTGCCTGAGGATCTCAAGGGTCTTAAGGTGCGCCCGGCGCAATCGACCATTGGTGAAATGGTGAAGATGTTCGGCGGCACCAACGTGCAGGCCTCGGCGCCGGAAGCGCGCGACGCCATCGAGCGCGGCGTCGCCGACGCGATCACCTTCCCGTGGGGCTCGATCAGCCTGTT
>JBEPUM010000107.1:0-11720 GCA_041691515.1 Pseudomonadota bacterium
AATGGAGGCCACGTCCGGAATTGAACCGGAGTACACGGTTTTGCAGACCGTTGCGTAACCACTCCGCCACGTGGCCCCATGAATCCGGATCAATATAGAGCATCAGCCGCTTAGGCAACCTTACTCATGGCGGCGGCAAAGTGCTGAAACTGGTCACCTGAATTTTCGAAAGCTGCCGGTCAGGCGCGCTTGCGCCGTCGATAGTCCCGGCGCGGTTTGGGTTTGGGAGCGAATTCGGGCATGGTCGCCTGCACCTCCCGATATTTTGCCAGCATCCGTTCGAAACTCGCAAGCAGCGTTGCCTCGATGTCGGGGCGTTTTTCGAGACTCGCAAGCACCATCGCCGCGGCCTCGATCGTGGACAACCCGTCCCGGCGCGGCTCCTTGCGAAGCTTGCCATAACGCGACGCCTGGGGCGGCCCCAGAATAACGCGCTGGCATTTCAACATCCACGCGTTGCGCCACCACAACGCCTTGGCCTGGCTCCAGGTGCCATCCAGGAGCACAATGCCCTCGATATCCTCGAAGATGGCGCGTTGATTGTCTTCGATCTCCCCCTTGCGGTCGATCGCGACGATCGCACGATCGGTGTCGAGATCGTCGACCTTGGCCGACCCGAGATAAAGCACCGCCCAGCGCGAAGGATCATGCACCGGCCGGCCAAGCGCCTTGGACAAACTCGGCCAGGATAGTCCGATCTTCAGCACGGCATTCTCGAAGTGCAGCGCTGTCAACCGCGCTGTCCCGAGAGCCCTGTCCTGCTCCTGCGGATGCTGAAGGATCAGCAGCAACATCCTGCTCTTGATGGGCTCGACATCGTCGCAAACACAGAGCACCAGCGGTTTGCGGCACCGTGGGCAATCTGGAATCGCTTCTGGGGTTGAATCATCAGCCGCCATTTCGGATTTTTTGGACATGCCCCGCTATACGCCGGGGCGATCCATCCAGCAAGGAAACCAAAGCTTTTGGGCTTATTCAGCCGGTGCGACCACCTGCGCGGCCTCGCCTCGCCTCCGCAACCGATCAATCAGCAGATAGATCACGGGGGTCGTGTAAAGCGTCAGGATCTGCGAAACGAATAGCCCGCCAATAATGGTGATGCCGAGCGGGCGCCGCAGTTCCGTACCAGGTCCGGTCGCGAGCACCAGCGGTATCCCTGCGAAAAGCGCCGCCATTGTCGTCATGAGGATGGGTCGGAAGCGTGCGCTGCAGGCTTCAAAGATAGCATCCGCAGTTGAGAGTCCGCGGTTGCGTTCGGCATCGAGTGCAAAATCAACGATCATAATGCCGTTCTTCTTGACGATACCGATGAGAAGAATAATCCCGACGAACGCGATGATCGTCAAAGGTGTGTTGGTGATCTGCAAGGCCAGCAGCGCACCAAGACCGGCAGAAGGCAAGGTCGAGATGATCGTGAGCGGATGCGCAAGACTCTCGTAGAGAACGCCGAGCACGATATACATGGCAACCAGCGCACCAAGGATGAGTAAAGGCTGCCGGCCCGAGGCCTTTCGGGCAGCGGCGGCATCACCGTCGAAGCTTCCGCGAATGCCCTCCGGCATATGCAACTCATCGACCGCACGCTGGATATTGACGGTCGCCGCTTGGAGCTGAATATCCGGCAAGAGATTGAAGGATACAGTGGTCGATGGAAACGATTGCGAATGGTAGACAGCGAGCGCCGAGAGGTCACGCTGATAGTGAACGACATTAGACAGCGGCACCTGTGTTCCGTTGGCGCCCGCAACGAAAATACGGTCAAGGTTGGATGGATCCTGTTGGAATTGAGGATCGATTTCCAGAATGACTTGGTACTGATTGCGCTGGGTGTAAACGGTCGAGATCTGCCGTTGTGAAAACGCGTTATTGAGGGCGTTGTCGATGTCCTGAACCTTGACGCCGAGGCTCGCCGCCTTCTGCCGGTCGATCGACAACGTCAGTTGCAACCCGCCGGGATCGCGATCGCTGGAAACATCCGTGAGCCCCTCCACCGTTTCCATGCGTTTGGCGACGAGAGGCGCCCACTTCTGCAGCAGATCAAGATCCGTGCTGGAGAGCGTGTACTGGTAGCTGGAATCGCTCTGTCGCCCGCCTGTGCGAATATCCTGTGCCGCGAACATGTACAGCCTGATGCCTGGCACTACCCCAAGATTCTTGCGTAACCGGTCAATGACTTGTTGAGTTGTCAACCCGTCCCGCTGCGCCGACGGCTTGAGTGTTATGTACATAAAACCGCGGTTCGAGCCCGCGCGCGCGGTGCTGCCGCCGAGCGAAGATCCGATCCCCTGTACGGCTGGATCTGCCATCACGATGTCGGCAAGACGCTGTTGAAGCCCGAGCATCGATTGAAAGGAGATGTCCGCGGAGGCGCGTGTTGAACCGATCACAAAGCCGCTGTCGTCGATCGGGAAATAGCCCTTCGGTGTTTTGATATAGAGCGTCACGGTCAGCGCGATCGTTGCAAAAAACACCAGCAGCGTCAGGATGGGAAAGCCCAACACAACGCGCAACGTTCGCGCGTAGAACGCCACGATTCGCGATAGTGAACCTTCGACCAGCCGGTCGAACCGGGTCGCATCGGCTGACGTCGCCTGTTTGATGTAGTGAGCGCAGATCATCGGCGTAATCGTCAATGACACGACGGTCGATACCACAATTGCAAACGTCAACGTCAGCGAGAACTCGCGTAACAGCCTGCCTACAATGCCGTCCATGAAGATCAGAGGGGTGAACGCAGCGATCAGCGACAGGCTGATGGACAGCACGGTGAAGCCGATTTGTCTCGCGCCATCGAGCGCGGCCTGGAACGGCGGCACACCATGCTCGAGGTTGCGGTACATGTTCTCGATCATGACGATGGCGTCGTCGACCACGAAGCCGACGGAAATGGCCAGCGCCATCAGGGACAGGTTGTCGATGGAAAATCCCGCCAGCCACATCCCCGCACACGTCCCGGCCAGCGCCAGTGGGACCGAAACGCCTGCTGCAATGGTAGGCGTAATCCTGCGCAGGAAGAAGTAAACGACGACCATGACCAGCAATGCGGTCGCCAACAGCGTCCATTGCATGTCATCGACGCTGGCGCGGATCGTTCCGGTACGGTCGACGAGCGTCGATATCTCGACACCGGCCGGAATCCATTGCTTCAGCTCGGGGATCATCGCCTTGACCCGATCGACCGTGTCGATGACGTTGGCGTCGCCTTGTTTGGTGATCTGGATCAGCACCGCGGGCTGCTTGTTGAACCATGCAATCGAGCGGCTGTTCCGCGTGGCATCCTCGACATCGGCCACATCCGAAAGCCGGACAAAATTTCCTCCGGAACTTTTAATGACAATGTCGCGAAATTCGGCCGCCGTTCTCATCTGCTTGTTGGTCGACAACGTCTCGCTTTCGCGACCGCCGTTGAAAATTCCGACCGGGCCGAGTGGATTCGCGTTCACGATTGCAAGCCGGACATCGTCGGTCGCAATACCCGCGTTCGAGAGAGCCACCGGGTTGAGAGCGATCCGGACGGCCGGCTGATCGGCGCCGCTCACAGAAACTTCACCGACGCCCGGCACTTGCGATATGCGCTGGACGATTACGGTGTCCGCCACATCGTAGATCGCGCTGGTCGACATGGTTTTGGACGTCAGCGCCAGAATGAAGACCGGTGCGGCGGCGGGGTTGGCTTTGCGGAATTTCGGCAAACTCGGCAAATCGCTCGGCAGGTCGGCAAGCGAAGCGTTGATCGCAGCCTGCACGTCTCGCGCGGCGCGGTCGATGTCCCGGCCAATGGCGAACTGCAATTGAATGCTGGTGGCTCCGAGCGTGCTCGTAGAGGTGATCTGATCGATACCGGAAATCTGGCCGAGCCGCCGCTCCAGTGGCGCGGCCACGGTCGATGCCATCACCGACGGATCCGCTCCGGGCCGGCTTGCCGAGACCCGGATCATCGGAAAATCGACGTTCGGGACCGAAGCGACGGGGAGAAATTCGTAGGCTACCACACCGATCAGAAACAAGCCGATCGCCAGCAACGTGGTACCCACCGGCCGTCGGATGAATGGCTCGGAGATCGAGGCCATTACTGCATTCCTTCGGTCGCGCCCGCGATCGGAGGCGGCTCCGGTCCCCCCGTCGGCACGGCCTGTTCGATCCGGCGATTCAGCCGGTCCAGAGCCAGATAGATAACAGGCGTGGTGTAGAGCGTGAGCAACTGACTGAGCAGCAGTCCGCCAATGATCGATATACCGAGCGGAAATCTCAATTCCGCGCCAGTGCCGCTTTCAACGGCCAACGGCAGCGCGCCAAACAGCGCCGCCAGCGTGGTCATCATGATCGGCCGGAACCGAAGCAGACATGCCTGCACGATCGCCTCGGTCGACGACATGCCCTGATGCCGTTCTGCCTCAAGTGCAAAATCGATCATCATGATCGCGTTCTTCTTCACGATGCCCATCAGAAGAATGATGCCGATCAGGCCAATGACCGACAGATCCTGTCCGAACAACATCAACGCGAGGATGGCGCCGACGCCGGCCGAAGGCAGCGTCGACAGAATCGTGATCGGATGGATGTAGCTCTCGTATAGCACACCCAAGACGATGTAGATCGTGACCAGCGCAGCCAAGATCAGCCAGGGCTGTCCAGCAAGCGATTTCGAGAACTCCGCCGCATCGCCCGCAAACACGCCTACGATGCTCGTGGGCATACCGATCCTGGTTTCAATGACCTTGACCCGGTCCACGGCATTGCCGAGCGCCCGCCCCGGAGCAAGGTTGAAACTGAGCGACACCGCCGGAAATTGCGCCTGATGCGAGATCGCAAGCGGCGCCGTCGTTCGAGTCAGCGTCGCGACCGCGGACAGCGGCACCTGCGCGCCGGCAATGCCCGGCAGATAGAGCTTGGAAAGAACAGAAGGGTCGCGCTGATACTGCGGCAGGGCCTCCAGCACCACGCGGTATTGATTGGCCTGCCCGTAGATCGTGGAAATCTGCCGCTGTGCGAAGGCATCATTCAACGTGTCGTTGACGCCTTGAATACTGACGCCGAGCTGGCCAGCCCGCGCCCGATCGACATTCAGCGCGGCACGCAGTCCACCCTCCTGCGCTTCCGACGACACATCCTGGAACATGGGATCGTGACGAAGTTCGGTCACCAGCTTGCCGCCCCACAGCGCGACTTGCGCCGCATCTGTCCCCGTCAGGGTATATTGATATTGGGAGCGGCTTGATTCCGTGCTGATCTGGACATCCTGCACCGGCTGAAAATAAACCGTCATGCCAGGGATCGCGGCTACGCTTTCCTTCAACCGCGTAATGACGGCGGCTACATCGTCACGCCGGTCACTCCGCGGCTTTAGTGTCATCACCAGACGGCCGACATTCGTGGTGGGATTCACAGAGCCCGCGCCGATGACGGACACAACGCCCGTCACGTCAGGATCGGCCTTTATTGCACTTGCCACAGCGGTTTGACGGCTCTGCATTTCGGCGAACGACACATCCGGTCCGGCTTCCGTAACCGCGGTAATTGATGCCGTATCCTGCAGCGGGAGAAATCCCTTCGGCGCGACGATGTAGAGGATCAATGTCGCGGCGATCGTTGCGAATGTCACAAACAGCGTCGCGCGCTGATGCCGCAGCACCACCAGCAAGGTCCGGTGATAGAATTCGACCATCCGATCGATCCCGCGGCTCATCATGGCCAGCCCGGGAACCTCAAACTCCTCTCCCGGATGCTTCAATAACCGCGAACACATCATCGGCGTCAGCGTCAGCGACACGACGGCCGATGTAATGACCGCGATCGTCAGCGTAAGCGCGAATTCGCGGAACATCCGCCCTACCAGCCCGGACATGAAGAGCAGCGGGATGAAAACCGCGATCAGCGATACCGTCAGCGAAATCACGGTAAAGCCGATCTCGCTCGCACCACGGAGCGAGGCTTCCATGACGCTTTCGCCGTTCTCCATGTGACGAACGATATTTTCGATCATCACGATGGCATCGTCGACCACGAAACCCGTACCGATCGTCAGCGCCATCAGCGACAGGTTATCGAGGCTGAACCCAGCAAAATACATGATGCCGAAGCTTGTAATCAGCGATAGCGGCAGCGCGACACCGGCGATCAACGTCGCCCGGAGCGAGCGAAGGAAGAGCAGGACGACCAGCGTGACCAGCACGACGCTGAGGATGAGCGTGAATTGCACATCGTGGACGGACGCACGGATCGTCACTGTCCGATCACTGACGACGGTTAGTTTGACGCCAGCAGGTATCGCGCGCTGGACTTTCGGAATTTCCGCCCGGATCTGCCGGACGACCTCAATGACGTTGGCGCCCGGCTGGCGCTGGATATCGATGATGACGGCCGGTGTACCCTGATACCAACCGCCGGTGCGGTCATTTTCCAGTCCATCGACGATCTGCGCGACGTCGCCAATCGTGACGGGCGAACCGTTGCGGTAAGCGATGATAATCGGCTTGTACGCATCAGCGGCCGCAATCTGATCGTTGGCGGCGATGGTGTAGGCTTGTTGCGCCCCATCCAGCGATCCCTTCGGCCCCGAAACATTCGCGCCGGCGATCGCTGCTCGCAGATCCTCCATCGCGATGCCGTAGGCCGCAAGCCGCGCGAGGTCCGCTTGCACACGCACCGCCGGCTTCAGGCCTCCGAGTATCGATACGCGTCCTACGCCTGAAATCTGGCTCAGGCGCTGGGCCAGGACCGTATCGGCAAGGTCGCTCATGGAGCGCAGGGAAACGGTGTCCGACGTCAGCGCGAGCGTCATGACAGGCGCATCAGCCGGATTTACTTTGGCGTATGTCGGCGGGTACGGCAGGTTTTTCGGCAAAATGCCGGCGGCGGCATTAATCGCGGCCTGCACGTCCTGAGTAGCGCCGTCGATATCGCGGTTCAGATCGAATTGCAGGGAAATCTGGCTCACGCCAAACGAACTCGTCGATGTCATCGACGACAACGACGGAATTTGGCCGAGCTGGCGCTCGAGTGGTGCCGTCAACAGCGATGCGACAACATCCGGACTTGCCCCCGGCAACTGCGTGGTCACTTGCACCGTCGGAAAGTCGACTTGCGGCAAAGCCGAGACCGGCAAAGCCCAGTAACCCAGCGCGCCGCCGATCAGCAGCGCAATCCCAAGCAACGACGTTGCGATCGGACGACGGATAAATGGTTCAGAGACGCCCATGGTCAGCTCGCTGCTGCGGGTTCGATGCTCAGCACCTTGGTCCTGAAATCATGGTTGGGCCTTTGTATTGCTGCTCGGCTGCCCATTGCCCTGCGCTGCGCCGCCCTGCTTTTGACCCTCACCCCGCTTGCCGCGATGCTCGCCGCTGCCGCCGCTCTGACGGTCTCCACGCTTGCCTTGCCGCTTGTGTGGGGCGAGGTCAGCCGTCGGCGCCTGATTGTCCTGGCTGATGGTCACCTTTGCCCCATCGGAAAGGTTGGCAAATCCCGTAGTGACGACCTTGTCCGTCGGAGCAAGACCGCTCGCGATTACTGCATCCTTCTCGTTTTGCTGGGTCACAGTCACCGGCTTGGCGGTCACCGTCTCGTCGCTGCCGATCACATAGCTGAACGTTCCGAGCGGACCGCGCTGCACCGCGGACGTCGGTATCACCATCGCTTGCGGCAACGTTTCCACCTTGAGGCGAACGTTCACAAATTGACCGGGCCATAGCTGCAAGGTTCCGTTCGGAAATTCAGCCTTCAGCTTCAGCGTGCCGGTCGTCGGATCAACTTGATTGTCGATGCCGGTCAGCTTGCCGGTATCGGCAACCGTCGTTCCGTCATTGCTGAACACATCGACTTCGAGCGCACCCTTTGCCGCGGCGGCATTCACGCGCACGATCTGCTGCTGCGGAAGGCTGAATTGCACGGCGATCGGTTGCAACTGCGTGATAATGACAAGCCCTGTGACATCGGACGCGTGGATGATGTTGCCCTGATCGACCTGACGCAGACCTGCGCGGCCCGAAAGCGGCGCAACGATCTTGGTGTAGCCGAGCGTCGCCTGAGCGTTGTCGATCGCAGCCTGATCGGCTTTGATAAGTGCTTCCTGTTGCGCGACGACGGCGCGCTGTGTGTCCGCCTGCTGCTTTGATCCGGCATTGGAGGCGGCGAGCTGCTGATAGCGCGTCAAGTCAAGGCGCATGTTGGCAAGTTGCGCCTCATCCTGGGCCTTCTTGGCAACGGCCTGATCGTATTGCGCCTGGTAGATGACGGGGTCGATTTCACCCAGCACGTCACCCTTTTTGACATCCTGCCCTTCGGTGAATTTGACAGCGATCAGTTTGCCATCGACCTGCGAGCGCACCGTGACCGTGTTCAGCGCCCGAACGGTTCCGACGCCTTCGAGATAAACGGGCACGTCTTGAATGCGGGGCGTCGCGGCCAACACCGGAACCGCGAGATCCGGACGCGCCCCGCTTGCATCGCGCTTCTTCTGCTCGAGCGCAGTCCAGGCGATATAGGCAAGCCCACCGACGATCAGCAGCGTGATGGCAATCGACACCGTGCGTCGCCGCGCGCTGCCCGCGACTTTGGCCACTCCGTCGCTGGCGGCTTTCGCCGTTTCGTTCAGATCCGGTTTAAAGAGCATTGGCCGGCCTCTCAATCCTCGGTTCCCAGCCACCACCCAGGGCCTGGTAAAGGCTCACAATTGCCTGAAACCGCGCAAGCTGCGCCTGCGATAGCGAATCTTCCGCCTGAAACAGCGTCAGTTGCGTGTTTAACACGGTTACGATGTCTGCGGTGCCCGCACGAAGCTGTTGCTCGGAAAGCTCGAATGCCCTGCGCGAAGCGGCAAGAACTTCACGCTGAAGGCGGAGCCTCTCTGTGGTCTGCCGGATTGCGACCAGCGCGTTGTCGACGTCGGCGAACGCCGAAACAACCGTTTTGCGATAGGTCTGAAGAAGTTCATCCTGCTTGGCCTTCGTGTACTCGAAGTTGCCGAGGATTCTGCCGCCGTCAAAGATCGGCTGCGTCAATCCACCGGCGAGGCTGAAAAATGCCGCATGGGGCTGGAACAGCGCGACCAGGGCCGAGCTTTGATAACCACCCTGCCCCGTCAATTGAATGCTCGGAAAAAACTGCGCACGCGCGCTACCAACGTTGGCAGTGGCAGACGCGAGCTGCGCTTCCTGACGGCGGATGTCTGGCCGCTGGGTCAACAACTCCGATGGCAAGCCCGGGGTGACCCGCGGCGACCCGATCCGGTTGAGCGAACCGCCCTTGACGTTCACACTCTCGGGCGGCCGCGCAACCAGCGTTGCAAGAGCGTTGATGTTCTGCGCCAGCGTCTGGCGCAGCGGCGGAACGGCCGCTCGCTGATTTGCGAGCACGCTTTCCTGCTGCGCGACGTCGAGATCGGTCCCGGTGCCGGCCTTCAGACGCTCCTTGATGGCATTGAGAATGCGGACGGCGCTGGCAATGTTGCGATCGGCCGTACGAATCCGGTCTTGCGCTGCGAGAACCTGAAAGTAGGCATTCGCGACACTGGTCAGGGTCGTAAGGGCCACCACATCGCGGTCAAAGCGGTTCGCGGTCGCGGTTTCTTCGGCTGCGAGCGCAGCATCGCGGTTCTTGCCCCAGAAATCGATCTCGTAACTGGCGCTAAGCGACGACGAATAGTTGACGACCTCACGTCCACCGTTGGTCAATCCGCTGGCGCTCGAGCCAGAGGTGCGGGAATAGGTCTCCTGTCCGTTGCCGTTCAGGCTTGGCAACAGCGCAGCTCCGGCAATCCGGGCTTGCTGATCGGCCTGAATGATCCGGGATGTCGCCGCTGCGATATCCAGATTGACCGTCTGGGCTTCTTCCATGAGCGCGGTCAGTTCGGATGAGCGGAAACCGCGCCACCAATCCAGCGTCGGCGGTGCATCCACCGTGGTCAGTCGTGCCGCCTTGTAGCCTTGAGGAATGTCCAGCGCCGGATCCGGCAGATCCTTGGTCAGAATGCAGCCGGCCGACGTGGTGACGATCATTAGCACTGGGATAAATCTGGCGGCACGCCAAACCCATGAAACGGTTTCGCACGGACTGGCCAAGGTCTTCGCAAAGGGACCGGTCACGCCAATCTCCCGATCGGCGACAGGCGTTCGCATAAGTTGGTCGCGCCCAAGGACCGACCTATTCTGGGTACAACGAGCGGCACGGCCACCGGGTGATGCTTCCTTTTGGAACCGGATCCATTCTAGCGGTCCGAATGATCGCCGGACAGTCCAGTCCGTGCGTACTCCCGGACCATAGTAAGCCCTCCGCAGCAATCCGATTCGTGCGGTTTGTCCCATTCTGTAAGGCTTTTTCGCAATAGCGGCGGTAGTAAGCGCGGCATTCTTACCAAGATTTCATGTCATTTGCCGGGATTTAACGCATCCCCCTACAACGGTTGCGTGCCCTGAAACCGCAGATCGCCGGTTCCGTATCTCTGTTGGCAGGGATCAGAGGGGACTGGAATGCGCGTCGCAGTTATCGGAACGGGAATCGCTGGCAATGCCGCAGCATGGGCTTTGTCGAAGCGTTACCCGGTCACGGTTTACGAACGCGAGCTTCGTCCAGGCGGCCACAGCCATACCGTAACGGTCGATTATGACGGCGAGCGGATCGCGGTCGATATCGGCTTCATTGTCTACAACGAACTCAATTATCCCGATCTGACCGCGCTATTCCAGCACCTTGAGGTCGAGACCGTCGCCAGTTGCATGAGTTTTGCCGTAACGGCGAATGGCGGCAGCTTCGAATGGAAGGGGGGCGGCGACAACTGGCGCGACACGGCCACCGGACTCTTTGCGCAGCCGCGCAATTTGTTTTCGCCGTCCTATTTGCGGATGCTGCGTGACATTCTCACGTTCAACGAGCGGAGCGTCGAGGACCATTCAGCCGGACGGCTCGCCGGATTGACGCTGGGCGACTATTTCGCCGCCCGAAAATTCGCCCCTCGCCTGCTGACCGATTACCTCGCACCGATGGGCGCCGCCATCTGGTCGTCGCCGGCCGACCAGATGTTCGATTTCCCGGCGGAAAATTTCGTCGCTTTTTTCAACAATCATCGCCTGCTTCAATACGACCGTCCGATCTGGCGCACCGTCAAGGGCGGAAGCCAGCGCTATGTGGAGAAAATGATATCTTCATTCCGCGATCACCTGCGGCTCGGTTGCGCTGTCACCTCGATTATCCGCACCCAGAACGGGGTTGTCGTCAAGGACAGCCATGGACACTCCGATACGTACGATCACGTCGTCATTGGATCGCATAGCGATCAGGCCCTCGCCATGTTGTCCGATCCAAGCGAACAGGAACGCACGATCCTGGGCGATATCGGTTACGCTCCGAACGTCGTTTATCTCCATCGCGACAGCCGACTGATGCCAAAGCGTAAGCGCGCCTGGGCATCCTGGAATTTTCTGCGCTGGCAACGCGAGGGAGCTGCGATCAACGATGTCGCGGTGACCTACTGGATGAACCGGCTGCAAGGGATCGATGAGCGCAAGCCGCTGTTCGTGAGCCTCAACCCGCCGTTCGAGCCCGATCCGGCCCTGACATTCGGCAAGTACATGTGCGATCATCCAATGTACAATACCGCTGCATTTGCAGCGCAAAGGCGCCTGCCCGAAATCCAGGGCCAGCACCGAACCTGGTTTTGCGGCGCCTGGACGGGATACGGTTTTCACGAGGACGGATTGCGCTCCGGTCTCGCGGTGGCGGAGTCG
>JBEPUM010000108.1:0-11599 GCA_041691515.1 Pseudomonadota bacterium
CTCAAGGCGCTGAAGAAGAAGATGCAGCGCGAGGGTATTTTCCGCGAGATGAAGCTCCGCGGCCATTATGAAAAGCCCTCCGAAAAGAAGGCCCGTGAAAAGGCCGAAGCCGTGCGCCGTGCGCGCAAGCTCGCCCGCAAGAAGCTGCAGCGCGAAGGCCTGCTGCCGATGAAGCCGAAGCCGGTTTTCGGCGCGGGTGCCGCTGGCGAGCGTGGTGCCGCAGGTGGCCGTGGCGGCCCGGGTGCTGGTCCGCGCGGACCGCGCTGAGCGAACGCTTCCAACCGATCTTGAATAAAAACGCGGGCCTCACGGTCCGCGTTTTTGTTTGCGATCAATGTCCGGCTTCCCGCGCCTGTGGCGCGATTGGCGGCTTTACCGCGGGATCACAGCCTGGAAGACCGATTTTGCGGCCGACAGCACATCGTCGGCGACAGACGTGTGGGCGCGCATCTCTGCTGGAGCAGCGCTTGCCTCGAGATCGAGCGGCCGCGACGCTTCCGGAATATCGGCAGGCGGAATCAGCCCCCGCGCACGGTCGGCGCGGTCGGACTGCGGTTTCTCTGCCATCCGCGCAGCGTCGGGATTGAAAGTTTCAACGGCCGGCGCGGAGACCTGGATCGCGGGCGGGAGAGGCTGCATCGCCGGTTGAGGCATGATGCGCGCGGCTTCTTGCACGCGCGGGGGCGAGGATTCGGCCGGCTGACGGCCCGCGTCCTGATGGGGATGGGAGGCCTCTGGCTGAGAACGCGAGGCCTCAACCCGTGCAGGCGCATCGTTGGTACTGCGCAAGCGATCGATCACCGCACGCGCGAGATCATTGGCGTCGCGACGATCCTCCGGGGCCGAGGCCGTCTGTGCTGGCGCAGCGGCCGGCGTCGGCGTTACCTTGGCAACTGCCTTTTCGCGCGGTGCCGGTTGATGCTTTTTCGGCTCAGCCGGCAGGCTCGCGGCTTCCACCGGCTTCTCGGCAGGCTTTTCCGCGGCCTTTTCGGGCTGGACTTTCTCGGGCTGCTCCTTCGCCAGGGCCTTCTCGGAGATACCCTTCGCGCGAACCCCGGCTTCGGGAATGTTGCTGATGGCTTTATCGGATGCCGGTGACATCACCGCTGACACCGCAGCCGCCAACGGCGCATCGGCCGGCTTGTTGACGACGTAATGGTTGACGATGTAGGCGCCCGCGACCGTCGCAACGACGGACGGCATGATCTTTTCAAAAAAGAACTTCGAAGCGTATTTCAGCATGGCCGGCCTCTCCCCACCCTGCTGTGATGGGGGAACTTTGGGGCCGATTGAGGGATCAATCACGACGGATCGGTGGCAAACAGGCGCTTTGTCGTGATGTTTCGTGTCGAAATCGGCAGATCCGCATGATCCCGATTGGCGGTCTACGGCTTCAGCTCGACTTCCAGAAACACGATTTCGCTATTCGTTTCATTCAGGACGTCGTGCTGCACCCCGGCCTTGCGGAAGTAGGATTTGCCCGTGGTGATCGGCGCCTGCGAGCGCGTGCCATCCGGCGCGACGATAGTCATTACGCTCGTAGTGATGGGAACGATGACGTAGTCCATTTCATGCGTGTGGGGTCCGGTGGCGCTGCCGGGCGGCAGCCGCCATTCGGTCACGCGAACCTCCGGCGTGTCCTGCTGAACATCGGATTTCGCTGCAAGCATTGATCGTCCCCTCGTTCACATTGCGAGAACGCAACAGAACAATCTTACGACCGCTACTGCAACCTGAAAACGGGAGCGATCGGCAAAAAGGTGAGCAGGAGAAAGAGCGGAATCAGAATGACGCCCGCCCACATCATGTAGCCGAAGAAGCCGGGCATCTTGACACCGCGCTCAACGGCGATCGCATAGACCATGAAGTTGGGCGCGTTTCCGATATACGTCAGCGCGCCCATGTACACCGCCCCCATCGAAATCGCCGCCAGCGTTCCCGCGAATTCCCCCATCAGGTGCTGCGAATTTCCTCCGGCCAGTTCGAAGAACATCAGGTAGGTCGGCGCATTGTCCAGAAATGCGGAGAGCACGCCGGTGAGCCAAAAATACGCCACCTGATGCGGCGCGCCATCCCGGCCGGTGACCGCCGCCAGCAATCCAGCGAACGGACCGTCGCGGCCCGCGGCCAGCATGGCAACCACCGGGACAATGGCGACAAAAATGCAGGCAAAGAGTTTGGCGACCTCCTTGATCGGCCCCCAGGTAAAATCGTTGGTGTCGCGATGCTCGTCGGGCGTCAGCCAGAGCGACAACAACGCGATGATAACGAGCGCCCCATCGCGGACGAGATTTTGCAATTCCAGCCGTGTACCGAGAACGTCAAAGGAAATCCCAGACTTCCACGCGGCGGACCCGAGGATGCAGCCGATGACCGCAGCAATCAGCACCAGGTTGACGGAACCGAGGATTCTGACGGGCTCGACCGGCCGCACGTTTGATGTTTCAGGACCCCCTCGACCATGCCAGACATCGAGCGCGCAAAACACCACCAGCAAGGTCAGCACCACGATCGCGGTCTGCATCCATAGATTTTTGGCGGTCCAGAAGAAATCAACTCCGCGAAGAAAGCCAACAAACAACGGCGGATCGCCCAGCGGACTGAGCGCGCCGCCCACGTTGGCAACTAGAATGATGAAAAAGATCACAACATGGGTATTGGGACGCCCGCGATTCGCACGGATCAGCGGCCGGATCAGAATCATGGCGGCGCCGGTCGTTCCGGTGACGCTGGCCATGGCCGCGCCAAGCGCAAGAAACGCGGTGTTATTACGCGGCGTTGCCTTGATATCGCCGGCGATCACGACGCCGCCGGCCACGGTATAAAGCGCAAACAGCAATACAATAAAACTCAGATACTCCGCCAGCAACGCATGGGTCAGCGCCGCAACCATCGCGGAAACGCCAGCAAATCCGGCGACAAGTACGAGCGACAGAACAGCCCAAGCGGCGCTTATCTTGCCATAATGAGCATGCCAGATTCTTGGAAACAGCAACGGCCCAAGGGCGATACACAGCAGCAATCCGCCGAACGGAAGCACGAATGTCCACGGCATTGCCGAGCCGTCGAGCGCATCGGATGCATGCGCGCTGTCCGGGCAGGCCGCCAGGGCGAGGCCCGGAACAAGATATCTAAGTTTCATGCAGACGTTGTAAGCACATTTTCCGGTTCGTTTCGAACCGGCAAGTTGTGGCAAATTGCCTAAGGTACGAACACCATGAAGATGAATACCGCGAACACGAGCATATGCACCAACCCGAACAGGATGTTGGTGCGCCCGGTTCCGAAGGTCAGCATGCTGAGAACAAGCGTCATCAGCAACAGCACCATCTCTCGCGGGTCGAGACCGAGCACCAGCGTTTTGTCCAGCGCATAGGCCGCGACAGCGACCGCCGGGATCGTCAAACCGATGGTCGCGAGCGACGAGCCCAACGCCAGATTGATGCTCTTCTGCAGGTCGTTCTTTCGCGCGGCAGCGATCGCGGCGAGACTTTCCGGGAGTAGAACCAGAAATGCCACCACAATGCCGCCGAACGCCGGCGGCGCACCGATCGCGGCGGCGCCGGCATCGACCACAAGCGAGAACTTCTTCGCCAGCAGCACCACCGCCAGCAGCGACATCAGCAGCAGCAACACGCTAGGCATCAGCATGCTGCCGGAGCCGTGCCCCGCATCGCCTCCGGCAGTATCGCTCTCGATGATGAAATAATCGCGATGCCGGATGGTCTGGGTGTAGAGAAACACGCCGTACAGGATCATGGTGACGATGCTGACGAACCCGAGTTGCAACTCCGAATACAGCGGTCCCGGCGTGGTCAGCGTATAGTTCGGCATGATCAGCGTGATGACTGTGAACACGATCAGGACGCTGAGATAGATATTGACGCCGGCAAGCTGAAATTCCTGCTCGCGAAAGCGCAACCCGCCGATCAGGATGCAAATTCCGACCAGCCCGTTACAGACGATCATCACGACCGCGAAGACCGTATCGCGCGCCAGCGTCGGCACGGCCTTGTCGCCCAGCATGATGGTTGCGATCAGCGCCACCTCGATGATCGTGACCGCCAGCGTCAGCAGCAGCGTGCCGTAGGGCTCACCGATTCGCTCGGCAATGATCTCGGCATGATGCACGGCCGCAAAAACCGTGCCGAATAGGATCACGAGCAGGACAACCGCGAAAAACAGTCCGCCCGCTGATGGCGTGAAGGTGACGCCGAGGCCAGTCGCTCCAGCGAAAAACAAAAGAGCCAGCGCGGGGAAAATCCACGCTGATTTCGGCATCGGGCCGTGTGTGCTCATTTGGCTGGTGACGCGCTATTTCTTCGCGCGCTTCGTGACGGCCTTCTTAGCCTTCTTGACGGTCTTCTTCTTCACCACCGCCTTCTTTGGCGCCAGATAGGCTCCGACCTTCTTCGAGGAATGGCCGACCGCCTTGACGGCAGCACGCAGCCGCGCCGGCGTCACCTTGAACTTCTTGGACCAGTAGCGGACTTCGTAGGGCTGGCTCAGGGCAATGAGCGCACGATCCCGCGCCTTGTGCTTTTGCAGCTTGATGTAGGCTTCGACGTTCTTGGCGGAATGGCCCGCGGCCTTGACGGCCGCCTTCAGCTTCAACGGCGTAACCTTGAACTTCTTCGACCAGTAGCGAACCTCGTAGGCCTCACTCAACGCAATCAACGCACGATCATTTCCGCCGCGCTTCGCCTTGTTGTCAGCCATATGGACCTCCCGCTAGTGACGGGGCCTGTCACATCCCCTTGACGATATTCTCCGTCATCTTCTTGGCGTCGCCAAGCAGCATCATGGTGTTGTCGCGATAGAACAGTGGATTGTCGATGCCGGCATAACCGGAGGCAAGCGAGCGCTTGATGAACATCACGGTGCCGGCCTTCCAGACCTGCAGCACCGGCATGCCGTAGATCGGCGAGGTCTTGTCATCCTCGGCGGCCGGATTGGTGACGTCGTTGGCGCCGATCACGAAGGCCACATCGGCCTGGGCGAATTCGGAGTTGATGTCCTCGAGCTCGAACACCTCGTCGTAAGGCACGTTGGCTTCGGCCAGCAGCACGTTCATGTGGCCGGGCATGCGGCCGGCGACCGGGTGAATCGCGTATTTCACTTCCACGCCCTCGGCTTTGAGCTTGTCGGCCATCTCGCGCAAGGCGTGCTGCGCCTGCGCCACCGCCATGCCGTAGCCGGGTACGATGATGACCTTCTGCGCGTTCTTCATGATGAAGGCCGCATCGTCCGCCGAACCGAGCTTGACCGGTCGGACTTCACCGCCCGCGCCGCCGCCAGCAGCCGCAGTCTCGCCACCGAAGCCGCCAAGAATCACCGAGATAAAGGAGCGATTCATCGCGTGGCACATGATGTAGGACAGGATCGCACCGGAGGAGCCGACCAGCGCGCCGGTAATGATCAGCGCGGAGTTACCGAGCGTGAAGCCGATGCCGGCGGCCGCCCAGCCGGAATACGAGTTCAGCATCGAGATCACGACCGGCATGTCGGCGCCGCCGATCGGAATGATCAGCAGTGCGCCGAGCAACAGCGCGATAATCACGATCAGCCAGAAGTCGAGCGGACTGCCGGATATCACGAGGCCGACGATGAAGAACACCAGCGCGAGACCAAGCGCGATGTTGATGATGTGACGCGCCGGCAGAATGATCGGCGCACCGCTCATGCGGCCGCTCAATTTCAGGAACGCGATCACCGAGCCGGTAAAGGTCAGCGCGCCGATGGCGACGCCGAGCGACATTTCAACCAAGCTTTGCCCATGGATATGGCCCGGCGTGCCGATGCCGAAGGCTTCCGGCGCATAGAAGGCGCCAGCAGCGACCAGCACCGCAGCCATGCCGACGAGCGAGTGGAACGCCGCGACCAGTTCCGGCATCGACGTCATCGGCACGCGGCGCGCGATCACTGCGCCGATGCCGCCGCCGATGGCGACGCCGAGCACGACGAGGAGCCACGCCAGGCCGTCCGCGGGCGGGTGCGACGCGAGCGTGGTCGCGACTGCGATCGCCATGCCGATCATGCCAAAGAAGTTGCCCTGACGGCTCGATGCCGGGCTCGACAGCCCGCGCAGCGCCAGGATGAACAGCACCCCCGCAACGAGATAGAATACTGCAGACAGATTGGCGTTCATCTCAAGCCCCTATTGTCCCTGCCACCGAGGTGCGCGCCGCTCACTTAATTTTCTTCTTGTACATCGCCAGCATCCGCTGGGTGACAAGGAAACCACCAAAAATATTCACGCAGGCGAAGATCAGCGCCACGAAGCCGAAGCCCCGCGCCCAGCCTGAACCGCTCGAGATCATGCCGACGCCGACCGCCAGCAGCGCGCCGACCACGATCACCGAGGAAATCGCGTTGGTGACCGACATCAGCGGCGTATGCAGCGCCGGTGTCACCGACCACACCACGAAGTAGCCGACGAACACGGCGAGGACGAAAATCGATAGCCGGAATACGAAGGGATCGACGATCTCAAAGGCATGCATGGCTTGAGCCCCTATGCTTTCGGCTGGAAGTTCGGGTGGATCACGGCGCCGTCTTTGGTCAGCGCGGTCGCCTTTACCAATTCGTCGTCCCAATTCACCGCGAGCGCCTTGGTCGTCTTGTCGACCAGCGTCTCGATGAACGAAAACAGGTTGCGCGCATAAAGGCTCGAGGCCGAGGCGGCAATGCGCCCTGCGACGTTGGTGAAACCGACGATCTTGATGCCATCGACCTCGGCGATCTCGCCCGCTTTCGCGCCTTCGACGTTACCGCCGCGTTCGACCGCGAGATCGACCAGCACCGAACCCGGCTTCATCGACTTCACCATCTCGGCGGTGACGAGTTTTGGCGCCGGGCGGCCCGGGATCAGCGCCGTGGTGATGACGATGTCCTGCTTCTTGACGTGATCGGCGGTGAGCGCGGCCTGCTTGGCCTGATACTCTTTCGACATTTCCTTGGCGTAGCCGCCGGCGGTCTGCGCGTTCTTGAACTCCTCGTCCTCGACCGCCAAAAACTTCGCGCCGAGACTTTCCACCTGCTCCTTGGTGGCAGGACGCACGTCCGTCGCAGTCACCACGGCGCCGAGACGCCGTGCGGTCGCAATCGCCTGCAGGCCGGCGACGCCGACACCCATCACGAACACCTTCGCGGCCGGAATGGTGCCCGCCGCGGTCATCATCATCGGAAACGCGCGGCCGAAGGCCTCGGCGGCTTCGATCACGGCGCGATAGCCGGCAAGGTTGGCCTGGCTCGACAGCACGTCCATCACCTGCGCGCGGGTGATGCGCGGCATCAACTCCATCGCGAAAGCGGAGACGCCGGAATCGGCGATCGTCTTCAGCGCCGCTTCGTTGCCGTAGGGATCCATGATCGCGATCACCAGCGCGCCGCGCTTGTACTGCGCGAGTTCACTGGCTTCCGGCCGCTTCACCTTGATGACGATATCGGCGTCCTTGAGCGCATCGGCGCTGACCACGGCCCCCACGGCCGTGAACTCCGAATCCGGCAAGCCCGATTTGATCCCCGCGCCCGGCTCAATCGCGACGTCCACGCCGAGCGCCTTGAATTTCTTCACCGTATCGGGTGACGCAGCTACCCGCGGCTCGGACGGATCGATTTCCTTCGCAATCGCAATCTTCATGACGCCTCCCGCAGCCGACCGCTGCGTATGACTAAAGCACCAGCCGCACTGCTAGTGAAAGGAAATTTCAGGACGGTCAGAAGAGCGACCGAAAAATCAGGTGAGGAAGATCGCCATCATGGCAACGATGAAGATAACCGCGGCACTGCCGTACTTCACTAGTTTGATGAAGCCTTCATAGGTCTGCTCGTGCGCTGGATAATCGTTTCCATCCGCCATCGTGTAAGCCACTTCGTTATGATCTGCCACGTCAAGTCTCCAGCCACTGTTCAGGTATTTGCCTGTGGAATTACCGCAATCGGAATGTCAGGGCAACGGCAGCAGGCGCTTTGGAGCACGATGTCAGCGCCTATTTCTTATTCAGATCGAGCCATCGGAAGGCGTTATCGATCCGGATCAGGGCGCGCTGCAGCCCCTCATCAAAGCGATGAAGGCCTTTCAGCGGACGACGTCTTGCCATCCAACAGAAATCCTCTCGCGGCGGTCTTCCTTGGGAGCCTTAAAGCCTCGGACCGGCGACACGGCCGTCAGAAAGCTTCAGAAAATTCCCGACTACTACTTTAGAATCAATCTAGACTACAACTCCTGAGCGCGCGATATCCGTCTTGTCACGGTGGTCAGCACACCCGTACCATCGCACCAACGGCGGGGCTTGGGGGCTGTGCTGTTTTTTCATCGTCAAGCGAGTTGCGGATTTGCCGGGCTCGCAGGCGCAGCTACCCCTCATGACCGTGCCGGGCGCCTTATGGCCATCCACGCTGGTCAGAGCGCCCACAAGCAGCGTGGGGGGAGAACTTCATGTGGAATCAAGTCTATAATCCATTCGGGAATTCCGCGTTGTCCACAATCGCGGCGGCAATACCCGTCGTCACGCTGCTCGTCCTGATCGCCAGCGGCAAGGTCAAGGCGCACATCGCCGCGATTGCCGCGCTCGTTGTCGCCAATCTCATCGCGATCTTCATCTTCACCATGCCGGCCGGCATGTCGATCCGCGCCTCGCTGCTCGGGGTGGTGACCGGCTTCTTCCCGATCGGATGGATCGTTCTCAACGTCATCTTCATGTACCAACTCACCGTCGCATCCGGACGCTTCGAGACACTGCAGCGCGCCGTCGGCGGCGTGACCACCGACCGGCGGCTACAGCTTCTTCTGATCGCGTTCTCCTTCGGGGCCTTCTTCGAGGGCGCATCGGGCTTCGGTACTCCGGTCGCAATCACCGGCGCGATCCTGATCGGCCTCGGCTTCTCTCCGCTTGCCGCCTCGGGCCTCTCGCTGATCGCGAATACGGCGCCCGTTGCCTACGGCGCGTTGGGAACGCCGATTCAGGGACTGGCCTCGGTCACCGGCCTTGATCCATACCTGCTCGGCGCGATGGTCGGCCGTCAGTTGCCGATCTTTTCGCTGATCGTGCCGTTCTGGGTGGTGTGGGCGTTCGCCGGCTGGAAAGGCATGAAGGAAGTCTGGCCCGCGATTCTCGTCACCGGCGTCTCGTTCGCGATCCCGCAATTCCTGATCTCGAACTACGTCAACCCATGGATCGTGGACATCGGCGCTTCACTGATCTCGATGGCTGCACTTATCGGTTTCCTGAAAATCTGGCAGCCGAAGAAACTGTGGACGTCGCCGGCGCTGCGCAGCCACGATATCTCGGCGGATCTCGCCAAGGCAGACATGAGCACGACCATGCCGCGGCTGTCGTCGGCTGAAATCTGGTCGTCGCTGGTGCCGTGGATCATCGTCTGCGTCGTGCTTCTGATCTGGGGCACGGGCGGGTTCAAGGCTTGGGTCAATCCGTGGGCCACCTGGAACTTCGCGGTACCTGATCTCGACAAGATGATCATGAAGGTGGCGCCGATCGTGCCGAAGCCTACTCCAGAAGGCGCGGTGTTCTCCTTTACCTGGCTGTCCTATACCGGCACCGGAATGCTCATCGCGGCGGTCGTTTCCGGCTTCGTGATGGGCTTCGGGCCGGGCAAGATCCTGGCAATCTACGGCCGCACCTTGAAGATCTGTGCGGTGTCGCTGACCACGATCTCGGCGATGCTGGCGATCGGCACCCTGACCCGCCTTTCCGGCATTGACGCGACCCTCGGTCTCGCCTTTGCCGCGACCGGCGTGCTCTATCCCTTCTTCGGCACCCTGCTCGGCTGGTTGGGCGTCGCACTAACGGGATCGGACACCGCTTCCAACGTGCTATTCGGCAATCTGCAGAAGATCACGTCGGAACAACTGGGTCTGCCGCCGATCCTCATGGCCGCCGCCAACTCATCCGGCGGCGTGATGGGCAAGATGATCGACGCGCAATCGATCGTCGTCGCATCTACCGCGACCAACTGGTACGGACATGAGGGCACGATTCTACGTTTCGTGTTCAAGCATTCGATCGCACTGGCCTGCCTCGTCGGTCTGTTCGTGATGCTGCAGGCCTACGTGCATCCGTTCAGCGCGATGGTCATCAAGTAAGACCAACTCGGCGCACAAACGAAATCCCCGCGGCTCGCGCCGCGGGGATTTTTTGTGCGATCTTCGCTCGATCAGTCTTGCGGCCAGTTGTCCCTGATCCAGCGCGTCAGGCTTTCCTCACTCACCTCACCGGCAGCGAGAGAGAGGATGATGGCGGTGGCATGGGCGGGCTCCGGGGCAAAGGCTACTCCACTGCTTCGAAGAAAAACCATCATCGCATGGAAAGCGATGCGCTTGTTGCCGTCCACAAACGGATGGTTTTTCGCCAGGCCAAATGCGTAGGCCGCAGCCAAGACAGCCAAATCAGTTTCGCCATAGTGCCAGCGGTTGAGCGGACGGGCGATTGCCGATTCAAGCATTCCCTGATCGCGTATACCTTCAGGACCACCAAACATTTCTAGCTGCTCGGCGTGCATGTCGATGACCTCGCGGACATCGAGCCAGATCGGTTCACTCATTTCGCGAGGGCTGCAAACGTATCGCGATACTCATGCATGATATGTCGGGCAATCTCCATCGTCCGCGCGTGCTTAGGATCAAATGGCGACAACCGCAGACTACCGTCCGGATAGCGCACGGGATAAAGTTTATCGCCTTCGCGGAAGCCAAGCTGGGCAAGCAATTCCTTCGAAAGAATCAATCCGAGTGAATTGCCGATCTTGCGCACTTGGATGGCAGCGATTTCAGCTTCGGATTGTTTTGCGCGCTCGTTCATAGCCCTTCTCCATGTTATACGACTGTATAACATGGGGATTAAATCAGTTCAACAATTGTTTTACATTAAAATTATTGAGGTCGGGCAACGGCCTAGCCCATCGCCTCCAGCTCATCGATCATGCCGGCAATGACCGACAATCCGCCGTCCCAGAATTTCGGGTCCTTGGCGTCGAGGCCGAACGGCTGCAGCAATTCTGAATAATGCTTGGTGCCGCCAGCCGCGAGCATCGCCAGATAGCGCTCGGCGAACCCTTCGGACGCATGCTCGTACACCGCGTAGAGCGAGTTCACGAGGCAATCCCCGAACGCATAGGCGTAGACGTAGAACGGCGAATGGATGAAGTGCGGAATGTACATCCAGAACGTCTCGTAGCCCGGCTTGATTTCGATCGCCGGACCGAGGCTCTCGCCCTGCACGCTCAGCCAGAGCTGACCGATGCGCTCGGCGGTGAGTTCACCGTTCTTGCGCTCGGTATGGACGGCGCGCTCGAACGAATAGAACGCGATCTGGCGCACCACGGTGTTGATCATGTCCTCGACCTTGCCGGCCAACAGCGCCTGCCGCTGCTTCGCACTCTTGGTCTGCGACAGCAGACGCTTGAAGGTCAGCATCTCGCCGAACACGCTGGCGGTTTCCGCCAGCGTCAGCGGCGTCGGCGCCATCAGCGCACCGTTCTTCGCAGCGAGCACCTGGTGCACGCCGTGGCCAAGCTCATGTGCGAGCGTCATCACGTCGCGCGGCTTGCCCTGATAATTCATCAGCACATAGGGATGCGC
>JBEPUM010000109.1:0-11546 GCA_041691515.1 Pseudomonadota bacterium
CTGCACCAAATACAATCCGTCCGGCGGAGCGACAGGTCCGCAGGCTTCACGGCGCAGCTCGGCCAGCGCATTTGACAGATCGTCGGCGTTCCAGCGGCCATGCCCGACCCATACGAGCGATCCCACCATCGAGCGCACCTGGCTGTGCAGGAATGACCGCGCCGATGTGACGATGCTGATGTTGTCGCCGTTCCTGATGACATCCAACTGATCGAGCGTCTTCTCCGGCGATTTGGCTTGGCATTCGGTGTCGCGAAACGTCGTGAAATCGTGCTTGCCAATCAGCCGTTGCGCCGCCGCGTGCATCGCCTCGGCATCGAGCGGCCGTGGCACGCGCCATACATGACCGACATCGATCGCGAGGTTCGCCCGGCGATTGGAAATGCGATAGACGTAATGCCGCTTGATCGCGGAAAAACGTGCCTCAAACGTATCGGGCACGATTTCGGCTGTCAGTACGCCGATCGGATGCGGCCGCAGATGCGCATTGAGCCCGTCGCGCAGACGGTCCGGCGAAAACGGCTTGGCGATGTCGCAATGGGCCACCTGCGCCAGCGCGTGCACACCGGCATCGGTGCGGCCCGCCCCGTTGACGCGAACGGCGTCGCCGCAGATTGCCTTTACCGCCGTCTCCAGCGCGCCCTGCACCGACGGGCCATTGTCTTGAACCTGCCAGCCGCAAAAGGGGCCGCCGTCATATTCGATGATGAGCTTGTAGCGCGGCATCAGGTCAGCCGCAGCGGCGGCTTGAGCGGCGTACCGCGCAGGAAATCGCCGGCCCTCATCGGAGCTTTGCCCGCGCGCTGCAATTCCAGAATCCGGATCGCGCCATTCTTGCAGGCAATCGTCAGCCGATCGTCGAGCAGTCCCCCGTGCACTCCGGAGCCATCAGCCAATTCACAGCGCAGAATCTTGACACGAACCTGTTCGTCATCAACGGGCATCTCGCACCATGCGCCCGGAAACGGCGACAAGCCGTGAATGTGCCGCAGCACCTCGCGCGCCGGCTTGTTCCAGCCGATCCGCGCCTCGGCCTTGTCGATCTTGGTCGCGTAGGTGACGCCCTCTTCGCTCTGTTTCGTCAGTTGCAAGCCGCCGCGCGACAGCGCGCCCATCGCGCGCACCATCAGGTCCGCGCCAAGCGGTGCCAGCGCATCGTGGAGGTCGGTTGCCGTCATTGCATCGGTCACGGCGATCCGCTCGGCCATCGCGACATCGCCGGTATCGAGACCGGCATCCATCTTCATGACCATGACGCCGCTCTCGGTATCGCCCGTCATGATCGCTCGGTTGATCGGCGCGGCGCCGCGCCAGCGCGGCAGCAGCGACCCGTGCAGATTGAAGCAGCCGAGATTCGGAGCATCGAGAATGGCCTGCGGCAGGATCATGCCGTAGGCCACGACGACCGCCGCATCGGCGGAGAACGATTTAAACTCACTGAGCGCGTCCGCCGTCTTCAATGTTTTCGGCGTCAGCACGGGAATACCGAGGCGTTGCGCTTCCCGTGCCACGGGCGTCGGCTGCAATTTCATGCCGCGGCCCGAAGGCTTGGCCTCGCGGGTATAGACGGCCGCGATCTCGTGGCCGTGGGCAACGAGTTGCAGCAGGGTCGGCACCGCGAAATCCGGCGTGCCCATGAAGATCAGACGCAGCGGCATTGATAAGCCGATCTATTGCGAAGATTATTTCGAGGCGAGCTTCGCAGCCTTGGTGAATTTCTTCAGCACGCGATCGCGCTTCAGCTTGGAAAGATAGTCCACGAACAGCACGCCGTTGAGATGATCGATCTCGTGCTGGATGCAGGTGGCGTAAAGCCCTTCGGCATCCTCCTCATGAACCTTGCCGTCGAGATCAGTGAACCTCACCCGCACTCGAGCCGGCCGCTCCACTTCCTCGTAATATTCCGGAATCGACAGACAGCCCTCTTCGTAGACCGACAGTTCCTCCGACGACGACAGGATTTCCGGATTGATGAACACGCGCGGCCGCGGTTGCGCCTCGCCCTCATCGTCGCGCTTGGCAAGGTCCATGGTGATAATGCGGACGGGCTTCGCGACCTGAATGCCGGCGAGCCCGATGCCCGGCGCGTCATACATGGTCTCGAGCATGTCGTCGGCGAGTTTGCGGATTTCCGGCGTGACCTTTTCGATCGGCCTGGAAACCAGACGCAACTGCTTGTCCGGTAAAACGATAATTTCGCGAATAGCCATGGCGGGCGATGTAGTCCGCCGGTCTGCCCCGGTCAATCCGTGGCGACGCGAGCAGTTAACCGCGTATTAACCATAAGAATTGCGCTTTCATTAACCATAAATGTTCCCTCTTCGTTCGCGTTATCCGCCGAATCGGCTACAAGGGCGGGATGAACGATATCCTTTTCATGCTGGGCGACATGCCGGTCCGGGCCGGCGCAGCGCTGATCGCGTTCGGTGCAACGGCGCTTGTGCTGCTGCTGATTATCGCTGTGGTGATTTCGCGCTCCGGACGCCGGGGCGCCGAAATGGCGATGGCGCAGGCGATCCGGGCCGATGAGTTGGAAGAGCGCCTCAGCGAGATGATGCGCGCGCAGTCCGAGGCTACCGGGCGCGTCGACGCCATGGGCCAGGCGCTCGCCGGGCGGCAGGCGGAGATGGCCCGCGCGGTCAGCGAGCGGCTGGACTCCGTCACTCACCGCGTCGGCCAGTCGATGGAACAGACCACGCGCAATACCATGGATAGCCTGCGTGTTCTCCATGAGCGCTTGGGGATCATCGACAACGCGCACAAGAACCTGACCGACCTGACCACGCAGGTGACAACGCTGCGCGATGTACTCGCCAACAAGCAGTCCCGCGGCGCGTTCGGACAGGCGCGGATGGAAGCCATCGTCCAGGACGGTATGCCGAAGGACTCTTTTGCCTTTCAGCACACCCTGTCGAACGGCAAGCGGCCGGATTGCGTGATTTTCCTGCCCGACCAGCGGCCGCTCTGCATCGACGCAAAGTTTCCGCTGGAAGCCGTGACGGCGCTGCACGACGCCCGAACCGACGACGAAAAGAAATTCGCAACCCAGCGGCTACGCGCCGACGTCATGAAACACGTCACCGACATCGCTGAGAAATACCTGATCGCGGGCGAGACCCAGGACACGGCGCTGATGTTCGTGCCGTCGGAATCGGTCTATGCGGAAATTCACGACGGTTTCGATGATGTGATCCAGAAGGCCTATCGCGCGCGGATCGTGCTGGTGTCGCCATCGCTCCTGATGCTGGCGATCCAGGTGATGCAGCAGATTCTAAAGGACGCGCGGATGCGCGATGCCGCCGACCTGATCCGCACCGAGGTGATGAACCTCGGCGACGATCTCGGCCGTTTGCGCGACCGCGTCCTGAAGTTGCAAAATCATTTCGGGCAGGCCAACGAGGATGTTCGTCAGATCCTGATTTCCGCCGACAAGATCGAGAAACGCGCTGGCCGGATCGAAGAGCTGGATTTCAGCAAGGACGATACCGCCGTGGAAACGCCGCGGATTGTCAAACCGGGCGGACCGGAGCTGTTTGCCCCGCAACTGGCCCGGAAAATCCAGGCGGGGGAGTAGTTTCACTTTTTCCGCTCCCATCCCCGAAGCAATTGCTGCGCTTGGGGAGAGGGAAAAGAGGCCGAATCTGCTAGCACTGCGGCATGACCGCACCGGACGTAGCCAGCCCTCCGCCGAAAGCTCCCGCCACACGGCCCCGCGCCTCCTGGCGTGAAAGCATCGCGGTCTATCTCCAGCCGCGTGTGCTGATCGTGATGCTGCTCGGCTTTTCGTCCGGGCTGCCGCTCGCGCTGTCGGGATCGACGCTGCAAATCTGGATGAAGGAATCCGGCATCGATTTGCGCACGATCGGCCTGTTCGTCCTCGTCGGCACGCCCTACACGCTGAAATTCCTGTGGGCGCCACTGGTCGACGCCCTGCACATCCCGCTGCTGACGCGGCGGTTCGGCCGCCGCCGCGGCTGGCTGGTGTTCTCGCAACTGCTGCTGATCGCGGCGATCTTGCTGCTGGCATCGACCGATCCGCTCAAGGCCCCGTGGTTCGTCGCGCTCGGCGCATTGCTGGTCGCCGCCACATCGGCAACGCAGGACATTGTGGTCGATGCCTTCAGGGTCGAGAGCTTGCCGGAAAGCGAGCAAGCCGCCGGCATGGCGGGTTACGTCGCCGCCTACCGCATCGGCATGCTGGTCTCGACCGCAGGCGCACTGTTTCTCGTCAGCGCGTTCGAAGGCACCGGCCTCGTTCGCGCCTCGGCATGGGCGTGGGGCTATGTCGCCATGGCGGCCATGGTCTTGATCGGTACTGTCACCGCGCTTGCGGCCACCGAGCCCGAGCAGTCCGTGCGAGCCGAAGAAGCAACGCGGGCCGAGAGTGGTTTTGCGCGCGTCACGCATGCGGCAATCGGCGCCTTCTCCGAGTTTCTCGGCCGAAAAGACGCCCTCGCGGCACTGGCGTTCATCGTGCTGTTCAAGTTCACCGACGCGTTTTCCGGCACCATGACGGCGCCGTTCGTCATCGACCTCGGCTTCACCCGCAACGACTATGCCGCCATCGTCAAGGGCGTCGGTCTCGCAGCGACGCTGATCGGAGGCTTCGCCGGCGGATTCGTGGCGCGTCGCTATTCGCTGGCGGCAAGCCTGTGGATTGGCGGAATTTTACAGGCAGTCGCCAACCTGTCGTTCTCATGGCTGGCGCTGGTCGGTGTCAACGAATGGGCGCTGGGCTTCGCGATCACCGCGGAAAATTTCACCAGCGCCATCGGCACCGTGATCTTCGTTGCCTATCTCTCCGCGCTCTGCCGCAACCCGCTGCACACCGCCACGCAATACGCGCTGCTGACGGCGCTTGCCGCGGTGGGACGCACGTATATGTCGGCAGGTGCAGGCTTTGTCGCCACCGCGACCGGCTGGCCGTTGTTTTTTGCAATCTGCATGCTGGTGGCGGTACCGAGCCTGATTTTGCTCGTTTGGCTACAGCGGCGCGGGCATTTTTCGGCACTGGAGACCTAAGCTTGGCGCTAAAACAGCGTTCGCTGCCGCATCGCAGCCGATAGCGTCCCTTCGTCGAGATAGTCGAGCTCGCCCCCGACCGGAACGCCGTGCGCAAGCCGTGTCACCTTCACATTGGCCTCGCCGAGCAGGTCGGTGATGTAATGCGCTGTGGTCTGGCCATCGACGGTCGCATTCAGCGCCAGGATGATTTCCGTGACGCGCGAATCGTGCGCGCGCGACACCAGCGCATCGATGGTCAGGTCTTGCGGGCCGACGCCGTCGAGCGGCGACAGCGTGGCGCCGAGCACGTGATAGAATCCGTTGGTGGCGCTGGCGCGCTCCAGCGCCCAGAGATCGGCGACATCCGCAACCACCACGATGATCGCGGGATCGCGCCTTGTATCGGTACAAACTGTGCAGGGACTCTGTGTATCGATGTTGCCGCAAGTTCCGCAGATCTGGATCTTGTCGATCGCAACCTGCAACGCACTCGCCAGCGGTGTCATCAGTGCTTCGCGCTTTTTGATCAGATGCAATGCCGCACGCCGGGCCGAGCGCGGGCCAAGTCCCGGCAGCCGCGCAAGCAGCTGGATCAGGCGCTCAATCTCGGGACCGGCAACGGAGGCCATCGGTCGTCACATTTCGCACATGGATGAAAACTAGCCGAGACCCAGACCGGGCGGCAGGCCAAGACCGCCGGTCAGCGTCTGCATCTTTTCCTGCATCGCGGCTTCCGCCTTGCGGTGCGCGTCGTTATGCGCGGTGACGAGCAAATCCTCAAGTATTTCGCGCTCATCCGCTTTCATCAGCGACGGATCGATCTTGACGGCCTTCACATCCATCTTCGCGGTCATGCGAACCGTCACGAGCCCGCCCCCCGAAACGCCCTCGACCTCGACGTGTTCGAGTTCGTCCTGCATCGCCTTCATCTTGGATTGCAGTTGGGCTGCCTGCTTCATCATGCCGAGAAAATCAGCCATCGATCGCTCCTTTTCTTAGTCGTCGCCGTCGAAGCCGTCTGCCAGATCGTCAGGCATGGCATCGGGCTCCGGCAGCGACGGGGCGAGCTTTCGCACCTCCACCACTTTGGCTCCGGGGAAGCGTGCCAACACCTCCTTCACGCGCGGGTCGGCCTCGGCTGCGCGCTCTCGTTCGTTCTGTTGCAATTGCGCCTGCGAACGTAGCGTCGGCTGGCCCGCTTCGTTGGAGACGATCACGGTCCAGCGCCGGCCCGTCCACTGCTCCAGTTTGCGCGAGAGATCGTTCACCAGCATACGCGCCGCGCTGCGTTCCAGCGCAACCTCAAGCCGGCCGTCCTCCATCCGCACGAGACGCATGTCGGCCTCAAGCGCGGCCTTGACGATCAGATCGCGTTTTTCGCCCGCCAGCGCGACCAACTCGGCGAAACTGTTGAGCTTGAGCGCAGGCGCAGCCGCCTGTGCTTCCAGCGCAGGCGCGATCATTTGCGGGCGCGGCGCGGCCTCGGCGCTGGCACGCGGTCCCGATACGATTCCGCGAGGCGGCGATGACTGCATCGATGGCTGCGATGAAGGGGCCGCGCCGCGTGGCGCGGCATTGTTCGAGACCACCGGCGATCCGCCGCCGTTCTGATCCAGCATCCGGATCGCTTCGTCGGGCGTCGGCAGATCGGCGACATAAGCGATGCGCACCAGCACCATCTCGGCCGCGGCCGCCGGCCGCGTCGCGCCCTGGACTTCGGTGATGCCCTTCAACAGCATCTGCCACATCCGGGACAGCACACGCATCGACAATTTTGCGGCAAACTCGCGGGCGCGCAAACGCTCCGTTTCGCCGAACGCAACATTGTCGGCGGTCGCCGGAACGATCTTGACGCGAGTCACGAAGTTGACGAACTCAGCCAGATCGCTGAGCACCACGATCGGATCGGCGCCGGTATCGTACTGGTCGCGAAATTCCTTGAATGCGCTGGCGATGTCGCCCCGCGCCAGCGACTCGAACAGATCGATGACCCGGGTGCGGTCGGCAAGGCCGAGCATCTGCCGCACGGCATCGGCGCGCACGGTTCCGGCGGCGTGCGCGATCGCCTGATCGAACAACGACAGGGAGTCGCGCACCGAGCCTTCCGCGGCCCGCGCCACGATACCCAGCGCTTCGGGCTCGACCTCGACGCCTTCCTTTTTCGCGATGTTGCCGAGATGCGTCATCAGCACATCGGCCCCGACGCGCTTGAGATCGAAGCGCTGACAGCGCGACAACACCGTCACCGGCACCTTGCGAATTTCGGTGGTTGCGAACACGAACTTGGCATGCTCCGGAGGTTCTTCCAGCGTCTTCAGGAATGCGTTGAAGGCCGCCGTCGAGAGCATATGGACTTCGTCGATAATGTAGACCTTGTACCGCGCACTGGAGGGCGCGTAGCGCACGCTGTCGTTGATCTGCCGGACATCATCGACGCCGGTATGAGAGGCCGCATCCATTTCCAGCACGTCGATATGCCGGCTTTCCATGATGGCCTGACAGTGAACGCCGAGCTGCGGCATCTGGATGGTCGGCCCCTTTGCCGAACCGTCGGGCAATTCGTAATTCAGAGCGCGGGCCAGAATGCGCGCCGTCGTGGTTTTGCCTACCCCGCGTACGCCAGTCAGGATCCAGGCCTGCGGAATCCGCCCGGTTTCGAAAGCATTGGACACGGTGCGCACGAGCGCCTCCTGTCCAATGAGATCGTCGAAGCTGGTGGGGCGATATTTCCGCGCCAGCACGCGATAGGCAGCGCCGGCTTGGGACGGCCCCGCGCCGAGGTCGAACCCGGTCTGGCCAGCATCGCCATCAGCGGTTGGTGAGGGAGTGCCAGCATCGGTCATTGAGCAATCCGCAATTTTTTGTCTCTCGAAGCCGGCTTGCGGAACTACTGGAGCAGGCTTTCAGGCCTCGCCGAAATCCGGCGCTGGCATGGTTCGCCCGAAAAACAGGTAGGAGACTGACGAGCGACCCGATCCGGACCTCGTTAGGGCTGCTTCCTTCCGGATCTGACCCGGTTGGCGAGTGGCTCGTCCACCGCCAATCTCCCGGGCTCTATTTGGGGCCAAAAGGGCCGGAAAGCAAGCGGGCACGGGGCGCCGCCTCGGCATCAAAAGTGTTCTAATCCGCCGCGGCGGGCCACCCCGCGGCCATCTCGTTTAGACCCTTCGGCCGCACGATAAAAAAGACGTGGATACCCGCCGCAAAGCCGGGCAAGACGGGAGTTGTTTGTCAGCTAGCTCTCTGCGACGCTGCCACAATTGCCTGGAACATCCGATGCCCGCCGACTGGTCGCTTCACCCCCAACTGAAAAAAGACACCATCGAACTCGGCGACCTGCCGTTGTCGCGCGTGCTGGTGATCAAGGACGCCAACTATCCCTGGTTGTTGCTGGTGCCGCGCCGATCCAGCGTTGTTGAAATCATCGACCTCGATGAAGTCGCTCAGGCGCAACTGATGACCGAAACGACCCGCGTTGCGCGCGCGTTGAAGGACGTCACTCAGTGCGACAAGCTCAACATCGCGGCGCTGGGGAATGTCGTTCCGCAGTTGCATGTTCACGTCATCGCACGCCGCACCAGCGACGCGGCGTGGCCACGCCCGGTCTGGGGCGCCGTGCCCGCGCTCGACCACGACCCGGACGAGGTTCAAGCATTCATCAGTGCACTCCGATGCAAAATATGGCTCAGCTAAACCAATGACCGCATTCGATTCGTTTCCGATTGGACGTCCCGCTTTCGTCTCCGATATTCTCGATCGCGCCGCGCATCTGCGGATGAGCGACGAAAAGCTGTTCGCGATGGAGGGCCAGCGCGACGCCCGCGCCTATGTGGTGTATCGCGATTCACTCGTCGTGAAGCAGGAGGCCGACGGCCCGCGCGCGCTGCTGACGATCGACGAGGCGCTGAAGTTCGGCGCCAACCCCGGCACGATCTTTCTCGGCTTGCGCGACGGTGCCCCCGTGTTTGGCATGGGCATGAGCGCCGCAGCGGCGGAAAAGCTGCTGGGGCGTGACGACGTCGGCGTCACCGAACTGCGCGGGATGGCGATGCAAGGCAGCGTGCCGCCGGCCCAGCTTTCCGCGGTCGCGATGGCGAAGTCACTTGTGAGCTGGCATCAGCGTCACGGCTTCTGCGCGAATTGCGGGGCCCGCACCGGCATGAGCCAGGGCGGCTGGAAACGGGATTGCCCGAGTTGCAAGACCGAGCATTTTCCACGCACCGATCCGGTGGTGATCATGCTCGTCACGTCAGGTGAGAAGTGCCTGATGGGACGTCAGAAGCAGTTTCCTACGGGCATGTGGTCGTGCCTCGCCGGATTCGTCGAAGCTGCCGAGACCATCGAGGATGCGGTACGCCGCGAGATTTTCGAGGAATCGGGCATCCGCTGCACCGACGTCACCTACTACATGACGCAGCCGTGGCCTTACCCGTCGTCGCTGATGATCGGATGCACCGCGCGCGCGACCAATGAAGACATCGTGGTCGATCACAGCGAACTCGAGGACGCGCGCTGGTTCGATCGCACTGAGGCCATGCTGATGCTGAAACGCGAGCATCCGGAGGGTATGGCGGGTCCGCATCCATTTGCAATCGCCCATCATCTGCTCGGCCGCTGGTTGCAAACGGAAAGCGGACGCTGAGCGACGGAACCTGAGCGGAGCCCACCGAATTAACCCCTTGTCTCAGCAAGACGCCTCGGCAAGGATTCCCGCATGACAAAAAAGCCCCGCATCCTCTGTATCGGCATGCCGGTGCGCGACCTGACGTTTCGTGTGCAGGGCCTGCCGGCGCGCGGCTTCAAGGTCGGCGCCGAGCATTTCGAGGAAATCGCCGGTGGCAACGCGCTCAATTCGGCGATTGCCATTGCCAAACTAGGCGGCCATGCGGCGATCTGTGGTCCCATGGGCGATGCCGGCGAAACATCCAGCCGTTACATCTTCGACAAGATGGCGGAGCTCGGCATCGAGACCCAGGATATCGTGCACATGCCGGGATTGGTGACGCCGATCTCCGCCATCATGATCGATCCCAGCGGCGAGCGGACCATCATTACGTTCCGCGATCCGGAATTGTGGAAGGTCGGCCTGCCGGATACCGGCAAGCTGCTCGCGGATTGCGATGCCATCCTGACCGAAAACCGTTGCGCCGAATTTGTCACCGATCTCTGTGTCGAGGCACGCAAGCGCGGCATCCCGGTCGTCGTCGATGTCGATCGCGCCATGTCGATGCGCGAAGGGTTACTGACGGCATCGTCGCACCTGATTTTTTCAAGCGAAGCCCTGCAGGCCACAGCCGACGTCGCCGACGATGCGGCGGCGCTGCACAAGCTTGCGAAGGTCACTCCGTCCTTCCTGGCCGGGACGCGGGGACCTCAGGGCACACTGTGGCTCGATCCGAGCGGTGCTCTCCAGCAGACCCCGGCGTTTCCGGTCCACACCGTCGACACGCTGGGCGCCGGGGATGTGTTCCATGGCGCGTTTGCCCTCGCCATCACGGAAAAGCAGGACGTGCCCGGTGCGCTCAGATTTGCCTCCGCCGCAGCAGCCCTCAAATGCACCCGATTTGGCGGAGCCTTTGCCTGCCCTCAACGTCCTGAAGTCGAAGCACTTTTGGGACAATCTGCTTCGACTTTGGCATAGCCGGGTTAAATCCGCCTTGCGTTAGAATATTTTTCTATGTATTAGGTCAACTGACCTCATAATTGGAACAAAATTCTAGCCATGACTGATCTCGCCCTGCAGGCCACCGAGTCCAGCCGCCGCCTCGACGCCATCGACCGCAAGATCCTGACCGTGCTCCAGGATGACGCATCCTTGTCCGTGGCCGAGATCGGCGATCGGGTCGGGTTGTCCTCAACGCCCTGCTGGAAACGCATCCAGCGGCTCGAAGCGGACGGCATCATCCTGCGCCGGGTCGCGCTGGTCGATCAGAACAAGATCGGGCTTGGCATTTCAGTGTTCGTATCGGTGGAAAGCGGCGACCACTCAGAGACGTGGCTGAAGCAGTTCGCCGATGCCGTCAGCGCGATGCCCGAGGTGATGGAATTCTACCGCATGGCGGGCGACGTCGATTACATGCTGCGTGTCGTCGTTGCGGACATGCAAAGCTATGACGTCTTTTACAAGAAGCTGATCGGCGCAGTGGCGCTGAAGAACGTCACCTCGCGATTCGCGATGGAGAAGATCAAGTCGGTGACGGCGCTGCCAGTGCCAGCGGCGAGCGCGGCTTAGCGGTGTTTACCCGTTGGACGCCAAAGCGTCATTGCGAGGAGCTCAAGGGCGACGCGTAGCGTCGTCCCGGAGCGACGAAGCAATCCAGCCTTATGCATTCAGGATTGCTTCGCTTCGCTCGCAATGACGACAGTCTAGATTTTTTGATTGTATTCGCCGACCTCGGGATGGGTGCGCAGCACGCTATCCATCGCTTCGAACATGTCGCGCATCCGCTGCTCGGAGACCGGGCTCTCGACCACCACCACGAGTTCGGGCTTGTTCGATGACGCGCGCACGAGTCCCCAGCTTCCG
The DNA here is from genome assembly GCA_041691515.1 of Pseudomonadota bacterium. GTDB lineage: Bacteria > Pseudomonadota > Alphaproteobacteria > Rhizobiales > Xanthobacteraceae > Nitrobacter. The sequence continues at coordinate 11,531 of JBEPUM010000109.1, forward strand.
TCCTCGGCCGTCACAC
>JBEPUM010000110.1:0-11336 GCA_041691515.1 Pseudomonadota bacterium
CGGCTCCGCCGCCTATCGCGCAAACCTCGTCACCGTCATGGCAAAACGCGCGGTTCAGCAGGCGGGGTAAGTTAAGTCTGGCTGACGCTCTCATTGAGGAAGCAGGCGGCCTGGTGACGGGTCCCTGTTTCCCGAAGTTTTGGCGCTTCAACCCTGCAGCGGTCCATCACGTAGCGGCATCGGGTGTGGAAGGCGCAGCCCGAGGGTGGATTGATCGGACTAGGCACGTCGCCCTCGATCAGCGGTACCGTGTTTCTTTTTTTAGGATCCGCCACCGGAACGGCGGCGAGAAGCGCTTGCGTGTAGGGATGACGCGGGTTTGCGAACAAATCGGCCTTGTCGGCAATCTCGACGATGCGTCCGAGATACATCACGGCGATGCGGTGGCTGATATGAGCAACCACTGCGAGGTCATGGGCGATGAAGAGATAGGACAGGCCTTTCGCCCGCTGCAGATCGATCAGAAGATTGATCACCTGGGCCTGGATCGATACATCGAGCGCCGAGACCGGTTCGTCGCAGACGAGAAGGCTCGGCCCCAACGCGAGCGCCCGCGCGATGCAGATGCGCTGACGTTGGCCTCCGGAAAACTGGTGCGGAAAATTTTGCATTTGATCGGGTCTCAATCCGACCTGCTCGAACAATTCCGCGACACGTTCCTGCTTGGCGCGTCCTGTCGCTATGCCATGAACACTGAGGGGCTCTGCCACGATATCGCCGGCCCTCATGCGTCCGTTAAGGGACGCAAAGGGGTCCTGAAAAATAATTTGCATCGAGCGGCGATAGGGCCGCATTTCGGATTTGCCCAGCCGGGCAATGTCGTTGCCGTTGAGCTTGATGCTGCCGGACGTCGGCTGAACGATTCGCATAATGCTGCGCGCGACTGTGGATTTCCCGCAACCGGATTCGCCAACCAGCCCGAGTGTTTCGCCAACGCCAAGCGTCAGGCTGACGCCATCAACGGCGTATACCTTGCCGACGGAGCGCCGCAGGATGCTGCTCCGCACCGGATAATATTTCGTGAGATCGGTAACCTCTAACAGGGCAGGGCTGCTGGTCATGGTACGCCTGCCGTTTCCGCTGCTCGCCAGCAGGCCGCTGTATGATCGGGACTTAAAGCTTGCAACGGCGGATATTCCTCGTGACATCGTGCGATCGCAAGTTGACATCGTGGCGCGAATGCACAGCCGGCGGGAAGTTTCGTCAGCGAGGGTACTGTGCCTGGAATTTCAACGAGCCGTGCCTGATCCGGTGTGTCCGTTGATGGCACCGCGGGTATCGATGCCAGCAGGCCACGGGTGTAGGGATGCCGTGGGTCCTCGAATAGGCGTTCGACCGTCGCTTCCTCGACCTTTTTTCCCGCGTACATCACGATGACACGCTGCGCAGTCTGAGCGACGACACCGAGATCGTGGGTGATCAGGACGAGTCCCATGCCGAACTCTTTCTGAAGGTCCAGCATCAAGGCCAAAATCTGCGCCTGAATGGTGACGTCAAGCGCGGTTGTCGGCTCATCGGCGATCAGCAGCGCAGGCCGGCACGAAAGCGCCATCGCGATCATAGCGCGCTGCCGCATTCCACCCGAAAGCTGGTGTGGATATTCCTTCGCACGCCGCTCTGGTTCCGAAATGCGGACGAGACGCAACATCTGGATGGCCTGCGCCCATGCCTCCTTGGCGCCGATTGTCTGATGCAGCCGAATAGTTTCGGTGATCTGATCTCCGATTCTCATCACCGGGTTCAGAGAGGTCATCGGCTCCTGGAAGATCATCGAGATGCGGGAGCCGCGGATTGCTCTGATTCCGGCGTCGTCCAGGCTAAGCAGATCGTTGCCCTCAAGCAGGATCGAACCATCCACTACGCGCCCGGGCGGGTCCGGCACGAGCCGCATGACCGAAAGTGCAGTGACGCTCTTGCCGCAACCGGACTCTCCGACGATCGCAAGGGTTTCGCCGCGGCGAACCGCGAACGAAAGATCGTCGACAGCCTTGAACAGTCCGGAGTTCGTGAAGAAGACCGTCCGCAGGTTCTTCACTTCCAGAACCACATCTCCGCTTTGCACCTTGTCCATCAACCGCGCTGCCTCGGATCGAGAACATCGCGAAGCGCGTCGCCAAAGAGATTGGTTCCGAACACCGCGAGGCTGATCGCGATGCCAGGAAAGATCACAAGCCATGGCGCGACGCGGACGTACTCGGCTGCGGACTCCGATAACATACGTCCCCATGATGGGTATGGCTCCGGAATGCCAAGGCCCAGGAACGACAGCGACGCTTCGGTCAGAATGGCGGAGCCCAACTGGGCGGTCGCAAGGACGATCAGGGGTGCGAGTGTATTGGGTAGGATATGCCGAAACACGATGCGCATCTCGCTCATGCCGATGGCGCTCGCTGCCTCGACAAATGGTAGCTCTCTCAAGGCCAGTGTATTGGCCCGTATGACACGGGCGACCGAGGGAACGAGGGGGATCGCGATCGCAATGATCACGTTCTGAAGCGACGGTCCAAGCGCCGCTGTCATCACCAGCGCCAGAACCAGCAGCGGCAGCGCCTGCAGGATATCGATGATGCGTTGGAACACCAGATCGACCCAGCCCGATAGATAGCCTGAGGCGAGGCCGATCAGGACTCCGATGGAGCCTCCAAGGGCGGTCGAACCGAGACCTACGGCAAGCGAGATGCGGGAACCGTGAATGATGCGGCTCCAGACGTCGCGGCCGAATGAGTCTGTGCCCATCCAGTGAACAGCGCTTGGCGCGGCCAGCGCGTGGACGGAATCCACGGTCAGCGGGTCGAATCTGCAAATGAGGTCTGCGAATATGGCGGCCAGCACGAACGCGACCATGATGATGAGGCCGATCGTGCCGAGGACGTTATGCCCAGCCATGAATGTATACTTGCGCCAGCCACGCGTTGCATTGGCGCCCGCGCGTCTCAATTCGCTATCGTAGTTGACTGTGGTCAATGACTTGCCTCGATCTCAGTCGGTGTATCTGATCCGCGGATCGAAGACCGCGTACAACATATCAACAGTGAAGTTTGCGAGCACCACGATAACCGCGCAAAACATAACAAGGTTCTGGACGATCGGATAATCGCGCCAGCGAATGGCTTCGACGAGGAAACGCGCGACACCCGGAATATTGAAGACCGTTTCAGTAACGATGAGGCCACCGAATAGAAATGCTGCCTCAATCCCGATGACGGTGATGATCGGAAGCATTCCATTTTTAAGCGCGTGCCGGAAATTGATCGTGGTTTCGGATGCGCCCTTGGCACGTGCGGTCCGGATGTAATCCTGCCGCAGAACCTCAAGCATGGACGAGCGCGTGATGCGCATGACGAGGGCGGCACTGCGAAATCCGACCGCGAGCGCGGGAACGCAATAAATCGCGATCGCCTGGCCAAAACTTTGCGGATTGGGTGTGTAGAGCGGCATCGTTCCAAATAGGGAAACGGAGGCCATCAGAATCAGTAGGCCCAGCCAGAACGAAGGCAGCGATAATCCGCTAAGGCTGACCGCGCGCAGCAGGTAATCCAGCCGGCTGCCTTGCTTGAGAGCGCTGAGAACGCCGAGCGGAACGCCGATGACAGTCGAAAACAGCAGAGCGAGGCCGGCCAGCCGCGCGGTGATCGGGATGCGCGGCAGGATTTCGTCGAGTGCCGGCTTCTCGGATACGTAGGAGTATCCGAGATCACCGTGCAGCAAACCACCGATCCAGTGGAAATACTGTACCACCATCGATTGATCGAGCCCGAGCTCGCGCTCGAGGTTGGCCTTATCGGCCGGATCGACGTAGCCGGCGGCGTCGAACAGGATGTCGACGATGTTGCCGGGGACGATCCGCAGCAGGACAAAGATGATGACCGATATCCCGAACAGGGTGATCAGCATCAGCGCCAGGCGACGAACAATATATCCAAGCACCGGACGGCTCCAGTTGGTCGGTTGGCGCGATACGGCTCTTGTCGGTTCCGGCGGCTATTTATCGAGCCACAAGTCCTCGTAACGGTAGCCGTTGTAGGAGCTGTTCACCATGACGGTGACGCCCTTCACGTACGGCTGCCAGCACGTGCCCGTCCGCGAATGATAGATGATCGGGCGCGCCACGTCCTCCTGGAGCTGCTTGTCGATTTCCCAGACAAGCTTCTTGCGCTTGGTCAGGTCGGTCTCCAAGGACTGCTGGTCGAACAGCTTCTCGATCGCCGGGTTGCAGTACTTGGTATAGTTTCGCTCGGAGTTGCAGGAGTAGTTCTCGTAGAACGCCTGATCGGGATCATCGACCGCGTTTCCAGTCAGATTAAGGCCGAGCGCATAATCCTTGCGTGCGATCTTTGAGAACCAGTTCGCGGTCTCCACCACATCCAGTTCGCCGTCGATATAGATGTCCTTGAGCTGGTCGATCAGGATGACCGCAGGATCGCGGTAGACAGCGATATTGCGCGTTGAAACCTTTACCTGCAGATGCTTGTTCGGGCCGTAGCCGGCCTTCTCCATCAGCTTGCGGGCTTCGTCGCGATTGGCTTTCACGTCCGGACCATAGCCGGGGATGGTCTCGAGCATGTCCTTGGGCATGCCCCAGATGCCGTCCGGCTGGGGCAACATGGTGCCGCCGATGTCGGCTTGTCCCTCAAACAGGATCGAGACGAACGCCTTTCGATCCAGCGCGAGCGCCATTGCCTTGCGGATATCCGGATTGTCGAACGGCGGAGATGCGCGGTTGACGATGATGTTGGTGCTGACGTTGTTCGGCGCAACGACGCAGATCGCCTTCGGATCCTGCGCCTTGACGTCCTTCAGAAGCGGAATCGAAACCTCAGTCGGGAAGGTCATATCGAACTTCCCGGACACGAATCCCAGAATTGCCGTCGAGCGATTGGGAATGATGGTGTATTCGATGCCGTCGAGGTGAGGCAGTCCCTTTTTCCAGTAATCGGGATTGCGAGTGAGTTTGATCGATTCGTTAGCCTTGAACTCCACGAACTTGAACGGGCCGGTTCCGATCGGATGTGTGCGCATTTGCGCCGGCGAGACGTGGCAGGGATAGATCGGAGAGTATCCCGAGGCGAGGAGGGCGAGAAGCGCCGGTTGCGGGCGCTTCAAGTTGAATGAAACCTCGAGGTCGCCGTTCGTGGTGATGTCCTCAACCTGTTCGAACCAGGCCTTGCGAGGATTTTTCCGGAATTTCTGCTGCGATTTTCCCATCACCATGTCGAATGTGCATTTGACGTCGGCTGCAGTGAACGGCTGGCCATCGTGCCACTTGACGCCCGGGTGCAATTTGAAGGTGAGCTTTTTCTTGTCGTCGCTCCAGGCCCAGCTCGTCGCGAGCTCGGGAACGATCGATTCAAGGCTGTTTTGTGCGACATCCTGCTTGTACATGACAAGATTGTTGAAGACCGCCATGAAGGGCACATTGACGGAGTAGGTCGCTTCTTCGTGGATCGATGCGCTGGCCGGGCTATCGCGGTGGTAGATCCGAAGGATGCCTCCCTGTTTCTCGGCCGCAAAACCAGCATTGCTGGCTATGAGCAAAGACACAATCACACCGCCGAGCATTCGCATGCTGCGCATATTTTCCTCCCTCAGATCGGTCTCGTAGTGGACCAATTATCCTACAAGGATACCCATGATAAGGTTTTGCATCAACACCCCATGGCATCCCACGCATTGGTCCTTTGGATGAGGCCAAGTGACGCGTTGCGCGTCGAAATTTAGCTCGAATTTAGAACTCGAGGATGATTCAGATGTGAACCATTGGGTCTAATGATTACGGACATAAAAATTTCGTCCCGTAATCGGACGGCGAACAATCACCGGAATCAGGTTAGAGGAACATTCCAGATATCCTCGGCGTATTCGCGGATGGTGCGATCGGACGAGAACCACGCCATGCGCGCGACGTTGAGAATACTCGATCGGGTCCAGTCCGGGCTTTGCCACTTCGCATCGACCGCTCGTTGCGAACGGTAATAGTCGTCGAAGTCAGCCGACACCAGATAATGGTCGAGAAAACGCAGCGCGTGGGCGATGGGCGCGAAGCGCGACACATCGTCCGGCGAAAATACGCCGCGTTCGATGGCGTCGATGACCCCGGCAAGCGCCGGTGACGAAGAGATAATGTCTGTTGCGTCGAGTCCCATTGCGCGGCGCTGGACGACCTCGTCAGCTTGCAGGCCGAAGATAAAGATATTGTCATCGCCAACATGCTCGAGAATCTCGATGTTGGCTCCGTCGAGTGTTCCGATTGTAATCGCCCCGTTCAGCGCAAGCTTCATGTTGCCGGTCCCGGAGGCTTCCATGCCGGCCGTGGAAATCTGTTCAGACAGGTCACTCGCAGGAACGATGACCTCGGCGGTGCTGACATTGTAGTTCGGGATGAAAACGACCTTCAAAAGGCCTTTGATCGCCGGATCGTTGTTGATGACATTCCCGATATCGTTGATGAACTTGATGATCAGTTTGGCCTGCCGGTAGCTCGCGGCGGCTTTTCCGGCGAAAATCTTGACGCGGGGCGTCCAATTGCCTTCGGGATTCGCAAGAATGGCCTGATAGAGCGCAATCGTCTCGACCGCGTTGAGAAGCTGACGCTTGTATTCATGAATGCGTTTGATCTGAACATCGAACAGCGCGGACGGATCGACGAAAATACCGAGTCGCCGGGCTATGAGTTGGGCGAGCGCAATCTTGTTTGTTCGCTTCACGTCCTGGAAGCGCTGTTGGAATGTACGATCGTCTGACAATCGTTCCAGCATTCGCAACCGTTCGGGTTCGTCGAGAACTGCCGCGCCGCAGGCGTCCTGCAACAGCGAGGTAAGGCCTGGATTGCATTGATGGAGCCAGCGGCGGAATGTGATGCCGTTGGTCTTGTTGGTGATGCGGCCCGGATAAAGACTGTTCAGGTCGGAGAACACGGTTTTGCGCATGAGTTCGCTGTGCATGGCGGAGACGCCGTTGATGCGATGAGAGCCAACAAACGCGAGATGTCCCATGCGGACGCGGCGGCCGCCGGTTTCGTCGATCAGCGAAACCGACGCGCGGTAATGGGTATCGGATCCGGCATGTTTGTCGGCTTTGGCGAGATGCTCGACGTTGATCCGATAGATAATATCGAGGTGACGCGGCAATACTCGCTCGAACAGTTCGACCGGCCAGGTTTCGAGCGCCTCCGGCAACAGGGTATGATTGGTGTAAGAGATTATTTTGTTGGTCATCTCCCAAGCGTCATCCCAACTGATATGATGCTTGTCCACCAGTAGCCGCATCAGCTCTGGCACGGCGAGACTGGGATGTGTGTCGTTGAGCTGAATGGCCGCGTGCGCGGGCAGCGATCGGATTTCGCCGTCCGTCCGCAGATGGCAGTCGATGATATCCTGCAGTGAGGCGGAGACGAAAAAATACTCCTGACGCAGGCGCAGCTCACGGCCCGCAGGTGTTTCGTCGCTCGGGTACAAGAATTTCGAGATCGCCTGCGCCCGCGCCATCTCGGACATCGCGCCAAGATGGTCGCCGCTGTTGAAGGTGTCGAGGCGCATCGGGTCGACTGCGCGCGCGGACCAAAGCCGCAGCGCGTTGACGTGGCGACCGCGCCAGCCGACGATCGGCGTATCGTAGGCAACGGCCTGGATGGTCTCGCCGGGAATCCAGCGCGTTTGAGATGGTTTGCCCGTCTGTTCCGTTTGTTCGAGAAGCCCGCCATACTGGATATCGAACACCACATCGTTGCGTTCGAATTCCCAAGGGTTCCCGGAGCGCAGCCATTGTTCCGGAAACTCCTGCTGCCATCCGTCTGAGACGATCTGGCAAAACAGCCCGTGCTCGTAGCGAATACCGTAACCCTGTGCGGGGATCGCCAGCGTCGCCAGACTTTCCATGAAGCATGCGGCAAGCCGGCCCAATCCGCCGTTGCCGAGCGCGGCGTCGGGTTCGATTTCGCGCAACTCGCCGAGATCGATGCCGAGATCTTCGAGCGCCGTCTTGAACGGCTCCAGCAGGGCCATGTTGGTCAGGGCATCGGTCAGCAGCCGGCCGATCAGGAATTCGAGCGACAAGTAATAGACGTGCTTGTCGCCATGATTGCGGGCCGCACGATCGGATTGAAGCCATTGATTGACGATGCGATCGCGCAGCGTCAGCGCCGCCGCGATATACCAGTCATGGGTGCTGGCGCGCTCGACATCTTTTCCTGCCACCAGAACGATCTTGGCGAGCATCGCGCTCTTAATGTCTGCGACAGCATCATTGTCCTTATCTTCGGGCTCGGGCCACGCGGATGCGTCGTATTCGAGGACACGATACCGTTTGGGGGAAAGCTGGAAGACCATCCTGAAATCCCGATCTGTTTCAGCCGATGCCGGTGGTGAGTCGCAAACCTGCCTGAGTTTAGAAGTTTGTGGCGCTTTATGCAGTCTGGGATCAGTTAGCAGTTTTGCGGAGATAGGCGTTGACCCCAGGATTTATCCGGCGGTTCCTCCATGGAACTTTTGTTCCCTAGGCCTTCTGACGGCGACTGGAAGGTGATTTGACGGTCCGCGCAACCATTACGACCGCTGGGAGGTCTGTCAGCACCTCGTTGAGCTTAAGTTTTTCCACAGTCGAAGCGCCGTGGTGGCTGAGTGAAAGGCCAGCTATATTTATCGCGGCATCGAGCCGGTCGTAGGTCGGCCAGACAGTTCCGCCGTCGGTCCACGATGCGAAGTGCCGTAGCACGGCCACGACTACGGCGTCGCCGCGATGAACACGGGCGAAGGCAATGACATGCTCCCTGTGCACGCCGTCGACGGTGAGAGGTATGTAATCGCCCTCTGTAAAAACGGCCGCGTGCTGTTGCCTGAGTTCGAGAAGGCGGCGCGTCCAGATCAGCTTGATGCGGCCATCGCTCCAACTCTCGGCGAGGGTCGCCATGTCAACGGTCCCGGCATCGAGAATCGTTTCGCGCGCTGTAAAATCCACCGGACGCCGGTTATCCGGATCGACCAGCGAGTAATCCCACAGCTCAGTGCCCTGGTAAAAGTCCGGGACACCCGGAATTGTCGCCTTGAGTGTAATCTGGCTGAGGGAATTCAGCGCGCCGATCAGCGAAGTTCGCTGTGCGAAGGTTTGCAGCGACGCAAGAAATTCGGACGACCGTTTCCTGTCGAGAATATCGGCGAGAAATTGCTTCACGCCGCTCTCATAGCCTGCGTCAGGGTTGAGCCAGCTCGTTTGCAGCTTGGCTTCGCGGCAGGCTTTTTCGGCATAGGCCTGCATGCGCGCGACGAAGGTGGATTCGATCGCATCGAGGGGCAGGGCGCCGATCAATGCCTGATACAGCATGTACTCGTCCGCCACGGACGGACTGCGGACACCGTTGTGTGTCGAGACCAATTCCGCGTTCAACATCTTCCATCGCCCGACCATGCTCGCCCATTCTCCGGGCAGTTCAGTCAGGGCGAGGATCCGCGTTCGGGCGTCCTCTCCGCGCTTGGTGTCGTGGGTCGCGGTGGCTGTCAGCCCGTGCGGCCAGTGGTGGGCGCGCTCAACCATTGTGTTGTGAAAGGCGTCAACGCCGATAGCCGATGCCGCGGGATTTCCACCGACCTCATTGAAAGCAAGGAGGCGGTGATAGCGATAGAAGGCGGTGTCCTCGAGCGACTTTGCCATGGTCGGTCCGGTAAATTGCTGGACCTTGAAGGCAAACCGGCGAACCCGTGGGCGGCTGTGCGTCGGCCGGCCCGGCGCCAACAGATCGAGTGTCAGCGCATCCTGCAGGAAGTCAAAAATCCCGTCATCGGCGGCAAACCAGTCCTGCCGCGCCTTCGCTATCGTCTCTGTAATGAGAGCTCGGTCGCCGTCGGTTGGCCCCGCAGGCGTGATGTAGGTGCGATAAACCGGAAAATGCAGCACGAACAGCTCAAACGCCTGTCGAAGGCTGTCCTCGGAATAATCTCGCGTGGAAAAGTGACCCGCCGCGATCCGAGCGAGCAGGCGCGTGAGAACGGTGAATTCGCTTGCAAGCAACGTTTTGAGAACGCGACGTTTGGCGGCACGCAATACCGGATCGAAGTCTGGTGCAATATTACTCGCTTGGCGCCAGACCTCATCGAGGTTCTCTAGGCCTTGCCCGTCAGCGAGGACGTGCGTGATGGCATTCAACCATTCATAACCTGTTGTGCCATCAAGGCCGGAAAATTCGGGCAGCGCTTCCCACTCCCCGAGAATCTTCTCAACGAGCAGATAGAACGGGCGGCGACGCGGGCCCTGAGCTTCGCGGATCAAGCGCGCCAATCGCTGGCAATATTGCGCGGGATCGCGCAAGCCGTCGATGTGATCGAGCCGCAGGCCTTGCAGCTTATCTTCTGCGATCAGGCGGCGGACGAGGCCATGGATGCGATCGAACGTATCGCGATCTTCGACGCGAAGCCCGGCCAGTTCATTCACATCGAAGAATCGCCGATAGTTGATTTCGCTGGTCGCAAGCTTCCAGTGCGCCAGCCGGTAGTTCTGCCGTTCGAGCAGATGATGCAGCGCTTGCGTCTGCGCCGGCCGGTCCGGTCCGGCGCGATAGGTTTCGGCGAGGCCGCGATTGATCGTGGCTTCGCCATCTTCCACGGCCGCGATCTCGCGCTTCAGCGCGGATGCGCGATCGCGTGAGGGATTGTCGCGTCCGGCGTAGCGCGCAGCGATTGCCAGCAGGGCGCTATCGCTATTGGAACTAGCTGAGTCACGCGCGGCGATCGATCGCAGAATCTCGCTGTATCGCTCCGGGGCAATCGGCAGCCGATGCTCGAAATACCATGCGGAAAAACCTCCCTGCTGCGGATCATACCTCAGTTCGATCTCGCCCCGTGTCAGTGCCTCGCCGTAGGACGATCCCAAAATTGGAAGCAGAACGCCGGGCTTATTGCGGAACGGCAGCATGTCCCAGTCGATGTCGAACGAGGCCGCAAACGGCGATCGCTGTCCCCATTCGAGCATGTCGAGCCACCAGACATTGTCGGCATAGTGCACACCCATGTGGTTAGGAACGAAATCGAGGATTAGACCGATGTCATGGGACTTCAACATAGCGCTCAACCGGCCGAAGCCCTCTTCGCCCCCGAGCTCCGGGTTGATCACATTATGATCGACGATATCGTAGCCGTGGGTGCTGCCCCGGCGGGCCTTCATGAATGGCGAAGCGTAAAGATGCGTGATGCCGAGTTTCTTCAGATACGGCACGATGGCGGTGGCGTCGTCGAAGGTGAAACGCGACGTGAATTGCACGCGATAGGTCGCATTGGGTATGCCCGCGTCCATCAGGCGACTCCTATGGACCAGAATACCGACCACGCTGGTAATCGTAGCGGCGGCTTTCC
>JBEPUM010000111.1:0-11311 GCA_041691515.1 Pseudomonadota bacterium
AGCTTGAAGTGATGGATCAGCGCTTCCATCGAGCGCTTCATCTCGCCGCGGCGCGGCGGAAATATCTTGTGATCCTCGATGGCGACGGGGCCCTGCGCGTCAGGAGCGCGCAACTTGGCGATACACTGCTTCATGATCCGCACCGACTGCCGCATCTCTTCCATGCGGATGCAGTAACGGTCGTAACAGTCACCGTTCTTGCCGATCGGAATGTCGAAATCCATCTCAGCATAGCATTCGTAAGGCTGGGCTTTACGCAAATCCCAGGCAGCACCCGAGCCGCGAACCATGACGCCGGAAAAGCCCCACTCCCAGGCCTGCTTCAGGCTGACCACGCCGATGTCGACGTTGCGCTGCTTGAAGATGCGGTTGCCGGTCAGCAACGTTTCCAGATCGGCCACGACCTGAAGGAACGGATCGCACCAGGCCTCAATGTCATTGATCAGTTTCGGCGGCAGGTCCTGATGGACGCCGCCGATGCGGAAATACGCGGCATGCATGCGCGAGCCCGAGGCGCGCTCATAAAACACCATCAGCTTTTCGCGTTCCTCAAAGCCCCACAGCGGCGGCGTGAGCGCGCCCACGTCCATCGCCTGCGTGGTGACGTTGAGCAGATGCGAGAGGATACGGCCAATCTCGCAGTAAAGCACGCGGATCAACTGGCCGCGGCGCGGCACTGCGATGCCCAGCAGCTTTTCCGCCGCCAGGCAGAACGCATGCTCCTGATTCATCGGCGCGACGTAATCGAGACGATCGAAATACGGGATCGCCTGTAAATAAGTCTTCTGCTCGATCAGCTTCTCGGTGCCGCGATGAAGCAGCCCGATATGCGGATCGACGCGCTCGACCACCTCGCCGTCCAGTTCAAGCACCAGGCGCAGCACGCCGTGCGCCGCCGGATGCTGGGGACCGAAATTGATGGTGAAGTTGCGCATGCCCGGAGTTTGGGTGCCAAGCGCCTGGGTATCGATTGCGTCGGTCATCAGCCACCTGCCTTCGGTGCTGCGGGCGCAGCCGGGGCCGCCGCTTTCTCGTCACCCGGCAGCGGATAGTCCGCGCCTTCCCATGGCGACATGAAATCGAACTTGCGGAATTCCTGATTGAGACGCACCGGCTCGTACACAACCCGCTTCTCGGAGTCGTCGTAACGCACCTCGACAAAACCCGTCAGCGGAAAATCCTTGCGCAGCGGATGGCCGTCGAACCCGTAGTCGGTCAGCAGGCGGCGCATGTCCGGATGACCGGTAAAGATCACGCCGTAAAGATCGTAACACTCGCGCTCGAACCAGTCCGCGCCGGGAAACACATCGATCAGCGACGGCACCTGCGTCGTCTCGGATGCCTCGGCGCGCAGACGCAGGCGGGCATTCTGAGTCGGTGACAGGAAATGATAGATCACGTCGAAACGCTTCTCGCGGCCGGGATAGTCGACCGCGGTCACATCGATAAAGCTGACGAAGCGGCAACCTGCGTCGTCGCGGATGTAGCGCGCAATCTCGACAATTTTCGCGGCCTCGACCGTGATGGTGAGTTGGCCGAACGCAATCGAATGGCCGGTCGCCGCGCCCGGAAGCGCGGCAACGATTGTCTGACCCAAGGCATCGAGCCTGCTGTCGTCCATTCCCAAAACCTTAACGTTCGATGGTACCAGTTCGCCGGATCTTCTTCTGGAGAAGAAGAATGCCGTAGAGGAGCGCCTCCGCCGTTGGCGGACACCCCGGCACGTAGATATCGATCGGCACGATTCGATCGCAGCCGCGCACCACCGAATAGGAATAGTGGTAATAGCCGCCGCCGTTGGCGCACGATCCCATGGAGATGACGTAGCGCGGCTCCGGCATCTGGTCGTAGACCTTGCGCAGTGCCGGCGCCATCTTGTTGGTCAGCGTGCCAGCCACGATCATGACGTCGGATTGCCGCGGCGAGGCGCGCGGCGCAAAGCCGAAACGCTCGACGTCGTAGCGCGGCATCGACACCTGCATCATCTCGACCGCGCAGCAGGCCAGACCGAACGTCATCCACATCAGCGATCCGGTGCGCGCCCAAGTGATGAGATCGTCGGTCGCGGCGACGAAGAAGCCCTTGTCGGACAGTTCGTGGTTGACCTCGAGGAAGTACGGATCGTTGGCGCCCACCGGTTGCCCGGTCCGTGGGTCCAGAATTCCGGTCGAGGCCGGCGCAACCAGCGGACTGCCGACCGACGGAGCAGCGTTAGCGACCTTCGCGGTATGAGGGCTCAATCCCATTCAAGCGCGCCTTTCTTCCATTCGTAGGCGAACCCGACGGTCAGCACTCCCAGAAATACGATCATCGACCAGAAGCCTGTGGCTCCGAGTTTCCCAAACGCAACCGCCCACGGAAACAGGAACGCGACCTCCAGATCGAAAATGATGAAAAGGATCGCAACCAGATAGAATCGGACATCGAATTTCATGCGGGCGTCGTCGAATGCGTTGAATCCGCACTCGTAGGCCGACAGCTTTTCCGGATCGGGCTGCTGATACGCAACGATGAACGGCGCAATCAGCAGAACTCCGCCGATAATCGTCGCTATCCCTATAAACACCACAAGCGGAAGATAGTTTTGCAAGATGCCGTTCATCGGCGATCCCCTTGCTGCGGTCGTTCGACTCCGCAGATTCGCTGGAACATTGGAATTATTCTGAGGCTTAGCGCAGCGCAACAGGGGTGGCAAGACAACCTATTTTGACGCCCCCAGCAACCTTCCGACCGGCCGGCTCCGTGGCTCGCAGCTCGACAGGACGCACAGGCTTGCTGCACGTTTCGGGCTTTACTGGTGGCCGTGCCTGATCCCGCCACGTGTCGGGAGCTTCAGGGTCCGGGTTCGGAAATCAGGCTGAAGAAACCATTTTGGGGAACCTGCGAAGCCATCCTGAAACAAACCGGGTCTATTCCTTTTTGCAGCGGCGCAGCGATGCCGAAGGACAGGAGGCTTCCATGAACCACTCGATTCACAGTGCAGACCGGGCCACCCATCTGAAGATCGTGGTTGTTGCCCTCGTCGCGGGCATCGGCCTGGCCGCTTTCGGCATTTCCGCCCGTCCGACCACCGACGTCGCCCAGATCCATGTGATCAAGGCCGGGCAGCCGACGATGATGTCGAACTCGGGGACGTCCTTGGTGCGGTGACCCACGCAGCTTTGAGTTGATCTGCAGAAGCCGCCCCCGGGCGGCTTTTTTGCGCGCGGACGTCAGGCCGCAGAGCAATCCGCTGTCCCGGGTGTTTTGCGCCGAATCCGAGGTTCTGGGAGGAAGGGGAACGATGGACAAAAATGGCGCGAGAGACGGGACTCGAACCCGCGACCTCTGCCGTGACAGGGCAGCGCTCTAACCAACTGAGCTACTCCCGCGTGGATCGCCAAACCCCGCAGTGGGAGTGGACTTAAAGGGGCATCCCCTTTTAGTCAAGGCAGTTGCGAATCTCCTTAACTGGCAGGCTTTTTGGGGATGTCGATGCAAATAATAGGCTGTTTACAGGCAAAACAGCGTGGTCGCCGCCTCCCCGAATCAACTAAGGCCTGATACGCCTAGTGTTCCGAAGCCATCAACAACGAGGAGGGCCAAATATGGCGAAGAAAGCAGCGACCCCGACCACCGTGACACTGAAGCATCTCGCGGCAGCATTGGCCGAAGACCATGAATTGTCGAAGAAGACCGCCGAGGCCATCCTGAACGACATGGTCGCCCGTATCACCAAGCACCTCAAGAAGGGCGAGCGCATCCGCATCGTCGGCCTCGGCATCCTCCAGGTCCGCAAGCGCGCAGCCCGCATGGGCCGCAACCCCGCCACGGGTGAAGCCATCCACATCAAGGCGTCCAAGAAGGTCGCGTTCCGCGCCGCCAAGGAACTGAAGGAAGCCGTCTGATTCAAGACGCGCTCCGATTCTCGACTTCGAAAACCCGCCATACCCGCCGCGATTGCGGCCTGGGATGGCGGGTTTTCCTTGACCTGATTTCCGGGATATACGGCCTCATCCAATCCAGAGGCACCCGTGATGTCAGCGTCCGCCGTCAAATTTGCACATAACGTGACCGCTCGTTTCCTGCGCTACGTTGTCATCGACACGCAATCGGACCCGGCCTCGCCCACCTGTCCGTCGACCGAAAAGCAAAAAGATCTTGGCCGCCTGCTGGTGCGCGAACTGCTCGAGATGGGAATCGCGGATGCCCATCTCGACGAGCACGGTTACGTCTACGGAACGATTCCCGCGAACACGACCAAGCAGGTTCCCGTCATTTGCTTGTGCTCGCATATGGACACGTCGCCGGACTGTTCGGGTGCGGACGTCAAACCGCAACTCGTCAGAAATTATCGCGGCGGCGACATCGTCCTGCCGGGCGATCCGTCGCAGGTCATTCGTCCTGCGGATAATCCGGCGCTGGCCGACCAGATCGGCAACGACATCGTCACCTCCGATGGCACCACCCTGCTCGGCGCCGACAACAAGGCCGGCCTGGCCGAAATCATGGATGCGGCGGAGTTCCTGCTGAAGAACCCGCAGATCAAGCACGGCACCGTCAAAATCCTGTTCACACCGGACGAGGAAATCGGACGCGGCGTCGACAAGGCCGACCTGAAAAAGCTCGGCGCGGACTTCGCCTACACCATCGACGGCGAAACCGCGGGCCACATCGAGGACGAGACATTTTCGGCCGATGGCGCGGTCATCACCATCGAAGGGGTCAGCGCTCATCCCGGCTTTGCCAAGGGCAAGATGGAGCACGCGATCAAGATCGCGTCCCGTATCGTGGAGCGGCTTCCCAAAGATACCTGCTCGCCCGAGACCACCGACGGCCGCGACGGATTTTTGCATCCGATCGGCATCAGCGGCGCGCTGGAGCGCGCAACGCTCAGCTTCATCGTTCGCGATTTCACCGACGCCGGCCTGAAGCAAAAGGAAGATCTGCTGGAACACATCGTCAGGGACGTGATGCAGGATTTCCCGCACTCGACGTATCGATTGGAGATCAAGCCGCAATACCGCAACATGAAGCAGGTCGTCGACCGCCACCCCGAGATCATCGATAACGCCCTCGAGGCGATCCGGCGCGCGGGTCTCACACCGGTCAAAGGCAGCATTCGCGGCGGCACCGACGGCTCGCGGCTGTCGTTCATGGGCTTGCCCTGTCCCAACATCTTCGCCGGCGAGCACGCATTCCATTCGCGCACCGAATGGGTCAGCGTGCAGGACATGGAAGCTGCGGTCCGGACGATCGTGCATCTCGCAGCGATCTGGGAAGAACGCGCCTGAAGGCGCGGATATCGCAAGCGAAAGTCTGTATCCAAACCGTGCGCCGATTGCCGCGCGAGATGCACGCGCCCGCATCGTTAATCTTTCGTAAATGTCAGGAGATATGATCCTCGAATCAACGAGGGTCTCGACAATGCTGCGCGCCGTGCTGCTATCGATCGTCGGCGTCGCCGCAATGGGCGCGACGGCGTTTGCCGCTGACCTGCCTGCGCGTAGCCGCATCGGCGCGATCTTCGCGGAGCCCGCGCCGTCGCATCGGCCGGTCCGTATCGTGCGCGACAAGGAGAAGGACTATCCGGAGAGTGCCCTTTACCGGTTTCGGATTCCGCCGCCGGTGCCCGGCTATTACGGACGCCCGAACGATTTTTACTATCGCTCCTACTATGAGGACCGGTCCGCGATCTCGTTTTATTTTGACCGGTTGCCCTACGCCTGCGGCCTGTACGGCTACTGCTAGGGACGACGAACGGATCGGAGCATCTCGTTTACAGCGAGGAACGAGAATTCTGCCGCCGCCGGCGGCTTATGGATTGCGGGCGGTCACGATCCAGATCGATGCAGGAAGTGCGACCGCCTGCCCGCTGGCGAATGGCGCAAGCACTTCACGGATCGACACTGCCGCGGCGGCAACGACATCAGCAGGTTGACCCTCAAGTGCGCGATGTGCAGGTCCGATTTCAAGCGCAGACTTGACCGCCGCATCGAGACCTCGCCCAACGGCGAGGTCGAGCGACAGGTCGCATCGTTCCATCGCAAGGTCGACAAACCCCGCCTCTCCCAGAATACGGTGCACGCGGGCTTCCGACGCGAACGCATATGGACCGGGATCTTCAGGCCCGAGCTGCGGCAGTTTTGGGACATGCTTGTAGGCAGCTTGAAGCGGCGCGATCATCCAGGGATTCTCGCGGGGCTCGCGCCAGCAGGCAAATGCCAACCGGCCGGACGATCGCATCGCCTTGCGAAGATTAGTGAACGACGACGCGGGGTCGGCGAAGAACATCACACCGAACCGCGACACCAGAAGGTCGATGCTCGACGGTTCAAACGCGTGCACGGTTGCATCGGCCAACAGGAACTCCAGCGGCGCATCTGTCGGCGCAAGCTGACGCGCCTGCGTCAGCATCGGCGCTGAAATGTCGATGCCGAGAACATGACCGGTGGGACCGACGGCTGTGGCGGACGCGAGCGATATCGCGCCGCAGCCGCACCCGACATCAAGAACGTGCTCGCCGGCCTTCGCCTTGGCGCGATCGAGCAGGATGCCGGAAACGGGGGCCAGCAGCGCATCCTGCCGTTGCTGCCGTTCCGCCCAGAGCTGCCCGCCCGGGCCGTTCCAGTATGCGATCTGGTCGGCATTTCGAGCATCGCCTGCGGGTGGTTCCATGCGTGCTCCTGCCTCGAACGAACTTTTGGATTTTTGTGATCGAGTGGTAGGCGATGACGGACTCGAACCGCCGACATCTTCCGTGTAAAGGAAGCGCTCTACCAACTGAGCTAATCGCCCTCGCCGGTGGTTGTAGACCGCCAAAGCACGGCAATCAATCCATCGGGCGCGCGGGCAACGCACGCAGGCTATCGGTCCAGGGCGCCGCCGAGCGGCACCAGATCTGGCGCCTCGGCGGCAGGTGTTCGCGCTGGCGGATGCTGCCCCAACGGATGCCCCAATCCTCGGCCTCATCGCCCTCGCCACTAGTGAACAGTGGCGTGCCGCATTCCGGACAGAAGTGCTGAAACCGTGTTCGGCCGTTGTCACCGACCTTTGCGTAAATCCTGGCGGCTTTCCCAGTCATCCGAATACGCTCACCCTGGCAAAGTACCGTCACTCTAAAGGGCGAACCGGTCAGCGTCTGACAGTCTGTGCAGTGACAGATCGAGACCCGCGCAGGATCGATCGTGGCTTCAAACGAAACCATCCCGCAGTGACATTGCCCGTCAACCTTCATCGCATCCTCCAACATTGTTGGATCATGAGCCACGCAGCAACTGCGTCCATAAAAAAACGGCGTCCCAAAGGACGCCGTTGATTTTTGGTCCAGGCAGTCTGGCTTAATGCGCGGTCAGCCCGCCACCCGCCTCGTCAGTCGCATCAGGCTTCACCGGAACCTTGGTGTCTTCTTCCCATGAGATCGCGACCGGCTTACGAACCAGCGCCCTGGAAATCACCTCGTCCATCCGCGCCACTGGAATGATGTCCATTCCGCCCTTAATGGCATCGGAAATCTCCGTGAGATCCTTGGCATTGTCCTCGGGGATCAGCACCGTCTTGATGCCGCCGCGAGCCGCAGCCAAAAGCTTCTCCTTCAACCCGCCGATCGGCAGAACCCTGCCGCGCAACGTGATTTCCCCGGTCATCGCGATGTCGTGCCGGATCGGAATGCCGGTCAGCACCGAGACGATCGTCGTTGCCATCGCCACACCGGCGGACGGACCGTCCTTGGGAGTAGCGCCCTCCGGAACGTGGACGTGGATATCGCGCCGCTCGAAGGTCGGCGGCTCGATCCCGAAGGTGATCGCGCGCGAGCGGACATAGGAGGCCGCCGCCGAAATCGATTCCTTCATCACGTCACGCAGATTGCCGGTGACCGTCATGCGGCCCTTGCCGGGCATCATGACGCTTTCGATGGTCAGAAGCTCGCCGCCGACGTCGGTCCACGCCAATCCGGTCACAACACCGACCTGGTCGTCGCTCTCGATCTCGCCGTAACGATACTTCGGCACGCCCAGGAATTCCTCGACGGCCTTTTCAGTGACCTTGACCGACTTCCGCTTCGAAAGCATCAGCTCCTTCACCGCCTTGCGGGCGAGTGTTGAGAGCTCACGTTCAAGATTACGCACGCCCGCCTCGCGGGTGTAGCGACGGATCATGAACAGAAGCGCATCGTCGTCGATCGACCATTCCTTCGAGTCCAGACCGTGCTTGGAGAGCGCGTTCGGAATGAGATGCTTGCGGGCGATCTCAACCTTCTCGTTCTCGGTGTAGCCGGCGATCCGGATGATCTCCATGCGGTCCATCAGCGGCCCGGGAATATTCAGCGTATTCGCGGTCGTGATGAACATCACGTTGGACAGATCGTAGTCGACCTCGAGGTAGTGGTCGTTGAAGGTCGAGTTCTGCTCGGGGTCGAGAACCTCAAGCAGCGCCGACGACGGATCGCCGCGGAAATCGGCGCCCATCTTGTCGATCTCGTCCAGCAGGAACAGCGGATTCGAGGTCTTGGCCTTCCGCATCGACTGGATGATCTTGCCGGGCATCGAGCCGATATAGGTGCGGCGGTGACCGCGGATCTCGGCCTCGTCGCGCACGCCGCCGAGCGACACGCGCACGAATTCGCGGCCGGTCGCCTTCGCGATCGACTTGCCGAGCGAGGTCTTGCCGACGCCGGGAGGGCCGACGAGGCACAGGATCGGGCCGGTCAATTTGTTCGCGCGCGACTGCACCGCGAGATACTCGACGATGCGGTCCTTGACCTTCTCGAGTCCGTAGTGGTCGTCATCCAGCGTGGCCTGCGCCGCCGCCAGATCCTTCTTGACCTTGGACTTCTTGTTCCACGGAATCGACAGCAGCCAGTCGAGATAATTGCGCACGACGGTCGCTTCCGCGGACATCGGCGACATCTGGCGCAGCTTCTTCAGCTCGTGCTGCGCCTTCTCCCGCGCTTCCTTGGAAAGCTTGGTCTTGGCGATCTTCTCTTCCAGATCGGCCAGCTCGTCGCGGCCTTCGTCGTCGCCGAGCTCCTTCTGGATCGCCTTCATCTGCTCGTTGAGATAATACTCGCGCTGGGTCTTCTCCATCTGCCGCTTGACGCGCGAACGGATGCGCTTCTCGACCTGCAGGACCGAAATCTCGCTCTCCATCAGACCGAGCACCTTCTCCAGGCGCGCGGTGACGGACAGCGTCTCCAGAATGCCCTGGCGATCCGCGATCTTGACGGCGAGATGTGACGCCACGGTATCGCCGAGCTTGGCGAAATCCGTGATCGCCTGAACGACGCCAACCACCTCGGGCGAGATCTTCTTGTTCAGCTTCACGTAGCTTTCGAAGTCGGACACCACCGAGCGCGACAACGCTTCGGCCTCGACGCTGCTCGCATCGGTATCGACCAGCGCGACGGCGGTCGCTTCATAGTAATCGGCACGGTCGGTGTACTTCTCGACACGCGCACGCTCAAGACCTTCCACCAGCACCTTCACGGTGCCGTCAGGAAGCTTCAGGAGTTGCAGCACGCTGGCGAGCGTTCCGATTTCATAAATCGAATCCGAGGCCGGATCATCGTCCGACGCATTCTTCTGCGTCGCGAGCATGATCAGCGCGTCGTTCTTCATGACCTCTTCGAGCGCCTTGATCGATTTCTCGCGGCCAACGAACAGCGGCACAATCATGTGCGGGAAAACGACGATGTCGCGAAGCGGCAGCACCGGGTAAGCATGGCTTTCGCCGTGAACGATCGTTGGCCGGGGTTTTGGGGCAGTCATGGCCTTGTTCCTTTT
Organism: Pseudomonadota bacterium; assembly: GCA_041691515.1. Taxonomy (GTDB): domain Bacteria; phylum Pseudomonadota; class Alphaproteobacteria; order Rhizobiales; family Xanthobacteraceae; genus Nitrobacter. The sequence continues at coordinate 9,762 of JBEPUM010000111.1, forward strand.
GTTGTGCCCCCTTGCACGCAGCCCGCAGATCATGCGCAACCGCCACAAGGTGCCGAGTTTACCTGAGAGGATGGGGCCCTTTCGAACCGATGACCGCACCGCGGCCTCACCTGCCCTGGGTCGTAGAGCGGCGAATCTTGACATGTTTTTCGCCACCGACAGCATTAGGTGGCTATCGACCGCCAGTGTGTCAAGTGAACGAAAAGTGGCTGTTTACAACGGCTAAAACACCCTCACGGCCCCATAAAAAACGGCTGCCGAGTGACCGGCAGCCGTTGTTATCTTGCCGCAATTGATGCTCCGCAAACGCCTCGGTCAGGCGCTGGCGCTGGTCTCGTTGGCGCGATCCGAGCGGTCCGCGTAAATGTAGAGCGGACGCGCGGTTCCCTCGACCACTTCACGCGAGATTACAACCTCTTCGACCCCTTCCAGACCCGGAAGATCGAACATGGTCTCGAGCAGGATGCTCTCCAGAATAGAGCGCAACCCGCGCGCGCCGGTCTTGCGCTCGATCGCCCTGCGGGCGACCGCGCCAAGCGCCTCGTCGGCGAATGTCAGTTCGATGTTCTCCATCTCGAACAGCCGCTGATACTGCTTCACCAGCGCGTTCTTCGGATCGGTCAGAATCTTCTTCAGCGATGCTTCGTCGAGATCCTCGAGCGTGGCGACGACCGGCAGACGTCCGACGAATTCCGGGATCAGGCCGTATTTCAGCAAATCCTCAGGCTCGACATGCCGGAAAATCTCACCGGTGCGGCGATCTTCGGGCGCGAGAACCTGCGCCGCGAACCCGATCGACGTGGTCCGTCCACGCGACGAGATGATCTTCTCGAGCCCGGAGAACGCACCACCGCAGATGAACAGGATGTTGGTGGTGTCGACCTGCAGGAACTCCTGCTGCGGATGCTTGCGGCCGCCCTGCGGCGGAACGCTGGCAACGGTGCCTTCCATGATCTTCAAGAGCGCCTGCTGCACGCCCTCGCCCGAGACGTCCCGCGTGATCGAGGGATTGTCGGACTTGCGCGAGATCTTGTCGATTTCGTCGATGTAGACGATACCGCGCTGCGCACGCTCGACGTTGTAGTCGGCCGACTGCAGCAGCTTCAGGATGATATTCTCGACGTCCTCGCCGACGTAGCCGGCTTCGGTCAGCGTCGTCGCATCCGCCATCGTAAACGGCACGTCGAGGATGCGCGCCAGCGTCTGCGCGAGCAGCGTCTTGCCCGATCCGGTCGGGCCGATCAGCAGGATGTTCGACTTCGCCAGTTCGACGTCGTTGTGCTTGGTCTGGTGATTGAGCCGCTTGTAGTGGTTGTGAACCGCGACCGAGAGCACCTTCTTGGCATGGCTCTGCCCGATGACGTAGTCGTCGAGGACCTTGCAGATTTCCTTCGGCGTCGGAATGCCGTCGCGCGACTTCACCAGCGAGGACTTGTTCTCCTCACGGATGATATCCATGCAGAGTTCGACGCATTCGTCGCAGATAAATACGGTTGGCCCCGCAATCAGCTTGCGCACTTCGTGCTGGCTCTTGCCGCAAAACGAGCAAT
>JBEPUM010000112.1:0-11165 GCA_041691515.1 Pseudomonadota bacterium
AGTCCGGACGGACCATCTCGAACATCGCCTCGGGGCGGATTTCAAAGTAGTCGCCACGGCGCCCGGCACGGACGATCGGGCGGGCAAGCGCGGTCTGGTAGACGCCGTCCTTGATCAAGGTCTTGTCGATATAGACGGCGACCACCTCGCCCAGCGTCAGCCAGCCCTGCACCTTCTTGCCGTCGGCGCCCTGCAACTGGATGATCTGCGTCAGCTTGCATTCGAACGAGACCGGGCTTTCAGCGACGCGCGGCACGTTGACGAGCTTGCCCGGCACCGCGGTAAGGCCCGCGATGGAGAACTCGCTGACATCGCGCGCAACGTGCGCCGCCGTCGCATTCATGTGCTTGGCCAGATCCATGGTGGCGAGATTCCACACGAACTCACCAGTCTCCTGCACGTTGACGACGGTGTCCTTCCATGCGGTCGACGAAAATCCGATGATCGGCGGGGTGTAATTAAAGCCGTTGAAGAAGCTGTAGGGCGCCAGATTGACGTTGCCTTGCGGATCGCGCGACGAAATCCAGCCGATCGGACGCGGGGCGATGATGGCGTTGAAGGGATCGTGCTTGAGGCCGTGGCCGTCTTTCGGCTCGTAGTAATGCAGATCCTTGCTCACGCCGTTTGTCCTCTGATGCCGTGCTTCTTGTTTGCGCTATTTGCGCGCCACAGCGCCGCGCGGTGCAAGACTGGCCAGAATGAAGTCGATCATCTGATCGATCTTCGGGCCGAACGGCTTGGCCACCGCTTCCGCGATCATCTGCGGATGGAAGAATTGCTCCATCGCACAACAGGTGCACATCGCCGCCAGCGGCACGTCTGCGGTCTCGAACTCCCCGCTCGCGACGCCATCCGCGATGACCTGCCCGATCAACCCAATCACGTGCTGCATGTGCGCCTTGCAGACGTCCCAGTTCTCCTCCATCGCGATCGCGACCATCTCGTGCAGCTTGGAGTCGCCGACATAACGCTCGGTGTTCATATGATGGATCGTGGAGAGCAATTCGCGAAGCCGCAGCGCTGCGCGGTCCTGCCTGCGGACGATGGTCTGCGCGGCGTCTTCGACCTCGCCCATCAGGCGTCGCGCTACGCTTTGGTGAATCGCGCCCTTCGAGTCGAAGAAGCGATACACGTTCGCAGGCGACATCTTCAGAACTTTCGCGATGTCGGCCACGGTGGTCTTCTGATAGCCGATCTCGCGGAACAGCTTTTCCGCGACGACGAGAATCCGTCCTCGCGTATCGGCTTCGGTATTTTCCGCAATCATCGTCATGTCAGACTTCTATGTTCAATTATTCAGCCGCCGCGGCAAGCGGAAAAGCGGGCTGCGGTTCACCATGATGCTGCGGCGCAAGATCGGTTTGCTCGCCCGGTCCGCTTTCCTCGAGGCTGTTGCGGAACCAGAGCGCGTAGAGACCCGGCAGATACAGCAGCGTCAGGAAGGTTGCAACGAACAAACCGCCCATGATGGTGATGGCCATCGGCCCCCAGAACGCCGAGCGTGACAGCGGGATCATCGCGAGGATCGCCGCCAGCGCGGTCAGCACCACCGGCCGCGCGCGCCGTACCGTCGCCTCCACGATCGCCTCGCCACGGGTCAGGCCATGGGCCACGTCGGCCTCAATTTGATCCACAAGGATGACCGCATTCCGCATGATCATGCCGGCCAGCGCGATCAGCCCGAGCAGCGCGACGAAGCCGAACGGCTGGTTTGCGACATTGAGGCCGAGCGAGGCGCCAACGATGCCAAGCGGTGCCGTCAGGAACACCAGGATCAGCCGCGAAAAACTCTGCAACTGGATCATCAGCAGCGTCAGCATCACGATGACCATGAGCGGAAACAGCACGAAGATCGAGGCATTGCCCTTGGCGGATTCCTCGAATGCACCGCCGGCCTCGATCCGGTAAGCCGGCTGCAAACTATCGCGAATCTGCTGCAGTTTCGGCCAGATCTGATTGGTGACGTCGGGCGCCTGCACGCCATCGACGACATCGGCGCGGACCGTGATCGCCATGTCGCGATTGCGCCGCCACAGGATCGGCTCCTCGTGGTCGTATTCGATTTTCGCGACCTGCGACAGCGGCACCGCGACGCCGTTGCGCGTTGTGATGGTGAGATCGCCGACGGCGGCAAGATCGAGACGTTCCGACGCTACCGCGCGCGCGACGACACCGACTTTTTCGATGCCATCGCGAACCGTCGTCACGGGCACGCCCGAGATCAGCATGGCGAGCGCCTGCGAAACATCCTGCGGCGTCAGCCCAAGCGCACGGGCGCGATCCTGATCGACCACGAGCTTGAGATATGGCGTCTGCTCGTTCCAGTCGAGGTTCGGATCCTTCACGTTCGGATTGGCGCGCACCACGTCGCGCACCTTATAGGCGATGTCGCGGACCACTTTCGGATCGGGCCCGATCACCCGGAATTGAACGGGGAAGCCGACCGGCGGACCGAAATTGAACCGGTCGACGCGAACGCGCGCTTCGGTCAGCGCGCCGTCATCGACTGCTTTTTCGATTCGCGCCTTGATCCGCTCGCGGGCTTCGACGTTCTTCGCCACGATCACGATCTCGGCAAAGGCCTCATTCGGCAATTGCGGATTGAGCCCGAGCCAGAAGCGCGGCGAACCCTGCCCCACATAGGCGGTGTAGGTCGCGATATCGCTATCGCCCTTCAGAAGCTTCTCGGCCTCCTTCACCGATTTTTCGGTGACGCCGAACGCGGTGCCCTCAGGCAACCGCAGTTGCAGGAACAGCTCGGGCCGCTCCGACAGCGGGAAGAACTGCTGCTGGACGTGGCCAAAGCCGACGATCGCCACCGCGAAGATGCCGACGGTCGCGGCCACCACCTTGATGCGATGGTTGACGCACCACTGGATCACGGCGCGCAGGCCGCGATAGAGCCGCGTCTCGTAGATCGCGTGCGGATCGTGGTTGTGGCTGACCTTGATGTTCGGCAGCAGCTTGACGCCGATATAGGGCGTGAAGATCACCGCGACGAACCATGATGCCACCAGAGCGATCGCCACGATCCAGAAGATTCCGCCGGCATATTCGCCGACCGCCGAATTGGCAAAGCCGATCGGCAGGAAGCCGGCCGCCGTCACCAGCGTGCCCGTGAGCATCGGAAACGCGGTGGATTCCCAGGCGAACGACGCGGCGCGAAAACGGTCCCAGCCCTGCTCCATCTTCACCACCATCATTTCGACCGCGATGATGGCGTCGTCGACCAATAGCCCGAGCGCGATGATCAGCGCGCCGAGCGTAATGCGGTGCAGGTCCAGCGACATCGCGTTCATGACGATGAAGACGATGCCGAGCACCAGCGGCACCGAGAGTGCCACCACGATGCCGGTGCGCCAACCCAGCGCCAGGAAGCTGACGAACAGCACGATCGCCAGCGCTTCGATGAACGAATGCACGAATTCACCGACCGCGTGTTCGACCACGTTCGGCTGGTCCGCGATACGCTCGATGTTGACGCCCTGCGGCACTGCGCGCATGAATTCGTCGGCCGCCTTGGTGACCTCCTCGCCGAGTTCGAGAATGTTGGCACCTTTCGCCGTTACCACGCCGATGGCAAGCGCGGGCTTTCCTTCCTGCCGCACCTGGAAGCTAGGCGGATCGACGAAGCCGTGGGTGACGGTCGCGATATCGCCGAGGCGAAACACGCGCCCGTTGCTTTCGACCGGCGTCTCCGCCACCGCCTTGGCGCCATCGAGCGCGCCGGTCACGCGGAGCGCCACCCGCTGCGACGAGGTTTCGACGGTACCGGCTGGCGTCACTGCGTTTTGCTTGGCCAGTGAATCGAAGATCGCCTGCGGCGCAATGCCGAGCGTCGCCAGCTTGGCGTGGGAGAACTCGACGAAAATCCGCTCGTCCTGGGTGCCGTAGAGGTTGACCTTGGTGACGCCGTCGACCTTCAGAAGCCGCTGGCGCAGGCCCTCTGCGACCTTCTTCAACTGCGCATAATCGGCGCCCGTGCCGGTCATGGTGTAGAGGATGGAATCGACGTCGCTGAATTCGTCGTTGACGGTCGGGCCGATCAAATTGGCTGGAAGCTGACCCTGAACGTCCGCGAGCTTCTTGCGCAGCATATAAAAGAGGTATGGCACTTCCTTCGGCGGCGTCGAATCCTTGAACGTCACCTGCATCGCCGTAAAGGCCGGCTTTGAATAGGTCTGCACCTTCTCGAAGTAAGGCAGCTCCTGCAGCTTCTTCTCGATGGGATCGGCGACCTGGGCTTGCATCTCCTTGGCTGTCGCACCCGGCCAGATCGCCGAGACGTTGACCACCTTGACGGTGAAGTACGGATCCTCGGCGCGGCCGAGCTTCTCGTAGGAGAAGAAGCCGGCGACGCTAAGCGCGATAATCAGGAACAGGATCAGCGCCGGATGGCTTACCGCCCAGGCGGACAGATTGAAGCGCTTCATGGCACTCTCCCCGCTTAAAACGACAGTGACGATACGACCCGCACCTTCTGCGCCGGGTCGAGTTTCTGCACGCCAAGCACGACGACCTTCGCGCCGTCGTCCACGCCGTCCGTAATGACGACGTCGTTGCTCTCGTAAGATTTGACAGTGACCGGCTTCAGCGCGATGTCGCCGGCATCATCGACGACATACAGCGACGACGGGCCGCCCTGACTGAACAGCGCCGATAACGGCACCCGCGCCACGCGCGTCGAAGCGGCATCGGCCAGCGTCAACGTCGCGGTCATGCCGAGCGACACCTTGTCGTCAGCGTCGGGCAGCGAGAATTTGGCGAGATAGGTGCGCGTCGCCGGATCGGCGGTCGGCGCGATTTCGCGCAATTTTGCCGTGTAGGTCTTGCCGGGCTCCGACCACAGCGTGACCCGGGCACTGCCGGTCTTGGCGCGACCGACCAGCGTTTCCGGGATCGCAACCACCGCTTCCTTTTCGCCGAGGCGCGCCACGCGGATGGCGGCCTGTCCCGCCGCCACCACCTGCCCGGCATCGATCAAGGTCGCGGTGACGACACCGCGGGTGTCGGCCGTCAGCGTCGCATAGGAGAGAGAGTTCTTCGTGAGCTCGACCGAGCGCTCGGCGCGATTAAGCCGGGCGCGTGCTTCGTCGCCCGCAGCCTTGGCCTGATCGAGCTGCGCGTCGGTGCTCCAGCCTTTGACCCGGAGTTCCTGAGCCCGGTTCTGGGCAGCGGCGGCCTGCGCCAGCACGCCGGTGGCCGCGCTCAACTCCGCCTGCGCCTGCTCGGCCTGCAATTTGAGATCAATTGGATCGAGGGTCGCCAGCGGCTGACCGACCTCAACGGTCTGACCGACCTCGACGAGGCGCTTCGCGACCTTGCCGGACACCCGGAAACCCATGTCGGTCTCAATCCGCGGCTTGATGGTGCCGACAAAACTGCGATCCGGCGTTTCCGGCTCATAGTGCACATTGGTGACCAGCACCGGGCGGTTCGGAGTGGATTTCTCGGCCGCTTTTTCGTTGCAGCCAGCCAAGGTCAGGGCTGACAGGGTCATCAAGAAAACAGCTAGTCTTTTGTAATAGCTAGGAAAAACTGACTGGCCGGACATCGGAGTTCCCTTCGGATTGCAGGTCTGAAGGGAACTGTGGATTGTTCAGTGACGATTGTCAACATTCATCATAGATCAGAAGATCGTGAAATCTGCTCGTTAATGGAGGGGTTCGGAAGCTGCTGAGCACCTGGCGGCGCGCGCCACAGAACGTCGTCGCAAACACGACAACCTGATGCCGGCGTGAGCACAAGCCGGTTCATCCGACGCACCGGACCAGCAGCGTGAACTCAGGCAATCCGTAACCGGAGACCCTCTCGACTTCGCAGCCGAGCTCATCGGTACAGAATTCGCTCCAGCGATCCGGCGGAACGCGATAGAGATTTTCGCCGGACGCCGGATCATCCTGTGGCGACATGAAATTGACGCTGAAGCCGATCCGGCTGTTGGCGTGCAAATCGGACAGGATCGACTTAACATAGGCCTCCCACACCGCGACCGCCCAGCCGAGCCTGACGTTGAAGACCCCGCTCGCCACGGAATAATCGGCCTTGCTGCCGCATTCGGAGCCGGCCACGAATTCGATGCGCGGCGTCTGCTTCCAGCGATCGCGTGCGGCTTCGATCATGCCAGGCGCGATATCGATGCCGCGATACGTAACCACCGCCGAGGCGTGGCGATCGGCAAGATAGGCCAGCAGCGCGCCGTAGCCGCAGCCGAAATCATTCAAGCTGAACGGCTTGCCGAAATCGCAGATCTTCATCAGTTGCGCAAAACGGAGAAACTGCGACGCCGTGCTGGACCAGTCGACTCCTCGCGGCCCAGCGCCATGTCGTTTCAGCTTCGCGGAATAATAGTCCCTGACCGTTCCGCGCGGCTGCTGCATCGGATCCAAATTATCCCGGCGCCAACGCGATCGGTGCCGAGATCATGATGTACTTGGTCGTCGAAAAGACCAGTGCGTTTCCCCTCGAGACCGTCAACTCCGGCTGCTCGGTCTCCGGATGCCAGGTGAAAAAAACCGGCATCGGATTCTTCGACTCGAGATTGTGCTTCAGAGCCGTCACCACACGGTCATGAGCGTTCACGTCCTTTTCGTCGGACGGAACGCGCTTCAGATGACCGAGATATTTGAACCAGCCCTTTCGTTGCGACGGATCCAGCGGCGCAATGTTGAGCAGGGAAGAAATCTGCGCGAGCGAATGACGATGCGAAAAAATATCGAACTCTTTCTGGATTGCTATCATTTCTTCGAGAGGATGCCCGGGTGCAAAACGATTGTTCAATTCGGTCTGCACTTCGGGAACGGCTACATCATGAATATAAGCTCCCATAACGCATGCTCCCTGTTAAAGATAGAATTGTCGTCTCCTGCTGAAAGGCGGAATGCTATCGCAGTTAAGGTCCGTCAACTAGTACCCGCTTTCCGAAGTTCGTGAGACGTCGCAACACCTGTCTTAACGAACTTCGGAAAGCTAAGGGTACTAGCAACTTTATGATCCTAGATCGCTTTCGATTTGAAATTCCCGAAGATGAGCCCGCTGCAACTGGTGCAGGAATTTCAAATCGGCGGTACTAGCGACAAAACCGGCCCCAATTTAGTTCGAATTGTCATTGAAGTTGCAGCGCCGGGAAACGCACGGTTTCGGCGTACGTTCGTTCGCATGGACGCGCGAAGGGAGCCGGCTCCGGCCACCAAACCGCTCAAGCCGCCCATCAATCTGATTGTTATAAAACAACGGCTTACCTATTCTGAGGCCATGCACTGCGAAACGTGCCAGCAGGAAGCCGCTGACGATGCAAGGTTTTGCATCAATTGTGGCTCCATGCTCGCGCAGATATGCGGGATGTGCGGACACCGCAGTCGGCCAGACCTTACTCAGTGCCCGGCGTGTGGCGCCGGGTTCGCCTCCGAAACGAAGGTCAAACGTGACCCGGCTACGCCCGGCTTCCTTGCCACCCGCGCCGCGCGGGAGGGTGAACGCAAGCACCTGACGATTTTGATCGCCGATGTCGCCGGCTCGACAGCCCTCGTCGATCACCTCAACGCCGAAGAAGCCGCCGAACGGCTGGGCGAACTGACCGCCGCCATGCGCGAGGCAGTTGCCCGGTTTGAGGGCACCGTCAACAAGCTTCAAGGCGACGGCATCATGGCGTTGTTCGGCGCGCCGATCCCGCTTGAAGATCATGCCGTCCGGGCTTGTTGCGCCGCGCTGGCGATGATCGAGAACGTTCGCAAGATCGATAACGCGCCGGCGATCAGGGTCGGGATTAATACCGGCGAGGTCGTGGTCCGGGCTGTTCTGACCGATGTCTCCGCGCAATACGACGCCATGGGCAGGACTGTTCATGTCGCTTCGCGGCTCGAGCACGAAGCCCCTGATTTTGGCGTGGTGGTGAGCGCCGCGACCCTGCGGGCAACCGCCGGTGCCGTCGAAACCGAAAGCATGGGCGAGCGAAGCCTGCGCGGCATTTCCGAGCCGGTGACAATCCACGTGCTCAAGGGTATTCGGCCAGCGATCGCCAGCCAGCAGTTCAGGGGCGGACAGAAGCTCAGTCCGTTTGTCGGCCGTGCCCACGAATTCGCAGCCCTCAACCGGGCGATGGAGGAGGCCCGCGCCGGCCACTCTCCGGTGCTCGGTGTGGTCGGCGAGGCCGGCAGCGGCAAGAGCCGCCTTGTTTTCCAGTTTCTTGAAAGTTGCCGCGCCGCAGGAATTCCCATTCTGGAAGCCCGCGCCACCGGATACGGCCGGGCGACGCCGCTAAGGCCTGTCCTCGATTTGATCCGCACGTTCTTCGGCATCGAGATGGAAACGTCCAAGGAGATTGCCGCGGGACGGGTTCGCGCGGCCTTGCAACGTCACGGCCTCACCCCGGATCTTCCTCTGCTGCTGGATTTTCTTGGGTTACCACTCGCCGGCGGAGAAGCCCTGCCGTCCGACCTCGCGCTGCGGCATCTTCAATTTCTGGACGCACTCCGGCGTCTGGTCCGCGCGGTCGCGTTGGCGCAGTCGTCGATCCTCGTGGTCGAGGATCTGCATTGGCTGGACCAGGCGAGCGAACCATTCCTCGAGGTTCTGGCCGACACCATCGCCGGAACGACGTCGCTGATGCTGGTCAATTTCCGCAAGGACTATGCGACCGGCTGGATGAAGCGACCTTACTACAGGCAGATTGCGCTGCAGCCACTCGATGCGGATTCCATCCAGGCCATGCTGGACCACGCGCTCGGCGAGGATTCGTCGCTGGCGCATCTACGCCATCAGATCATCGCGCGCGCCGGTGGCAATCCGTTCTTCGCCGAAGAGCTGGTCCGGAGCTCGATCGAACAGAAAATCCTGACCGGAACGACGGGCGACTTTCGCGCAACCGCCGCAGGACGCGATGCATCTCTACCAGCCACAATCGAGGCCGTGCTCGGATCGCGCATCGACCGGCTTCCGGAAAACGACAAGCTATTTCTGCAGGCAGCTTCGGTCGTCGGCAAGGAGTTCCCGTTGTCAGTCGGAGCGCAGGTCGCGCACATCACCGTCGAGCAGGCCCGGCGTTCCGCGCAGCGGCTGCTCGGCGCAGAAATGCTGTATGAACGTCTCGGCGTGCAGCGGGACAATTTTGCCTTCCGTCATCCCCTGGTGCAGGAGGCCGCGTATGGCTCGCTGCTGACGGAGCAGCGCCGCCAGCTCCATCAGGGCACCGCAGCGGCACTCGCGGTCCAGTTTCGCGAACAGGCCGACGAGTATTCTTCGCTCATCGGCCATCACTGGGAGGAAGGCGGCAAATCGCTGTTCGCAGCATCCAGCTATTTGAAGTTCGCGCTCTGGATCGGCGCGCGCGATCCGCGCAACACGCTGGATAGCTGGCGCAGCGTCCGGCGCTTGCTGCAGGATCAGCCCTCGTCGGTCGAAATCGACTACATGCTGATGATGGCCTGTGGCCAGATCGTCAACTACGCATGGTGGCAGGGCATCGACGCGGCCGAGATCGAGCCCGTCTTTCAGCAGGCGATAGTGCTCGCGCACAAGCTTAACGACATGCGGGCGGCCGCGCTGATCACGATGGCGTTCGGACGAATTCTGATGATCACGGGCTCGTCTGACGCGTATGTTGAGAAAGTGGAAGAAGCCCAGAAGCTGAATCAGGGCACGGGAAATCGTAGCGTCGAAGCCTTTCTCCGCACCGTCAACAGCCATGCGCTACTGACCGCGGGTCTGCTGCCGCGGGCGCTCGAAGCGAATACACTCGCCCTCGACAGCGTGCATGATATCGACAAGTTCGACCGGCAGACGCTGGGGTTCGATCCAGAACCCTGGCTCAAGGTGCTGCGCGCGCGAATCCTGCTGTATCTCGACCGCTTTCCGGAGGCTGCCGTCCTCGTTGACGGTCTGCTCGACGGACGGCAACTCGAAACGGTGCACCGCGTGAACGCTCACGGCACCCGGATCGAGGGCTATCGCAAAACCCAGGCCGATCTCGCCGTCAAAGAGGCCGAACGGCTGCGGGACATCCTGCAAAAAAATGCAACGCCATATCTCAGGGTGATCGGAAACCGCTATTGCGCCCTGGCGCTGCTGGCAGGCGGTTCGGCGCAAGACGCGATCGATCTTCTCACCGAAACACTGGGCTACGCCCGGACACAGAAGGCCGGGCTGGAGGTCGAGCCGTATCTCTTGACGGCGCTGGCCGAAGCGATGATCGCGACGGGTTCTCCGGCAGCGCGTGCGACTGCGCTCGAAGCGCTTGATCTCGCGCAACGGCGCGCGATGCGCAGCGCGGAACAGGAAGCCCATGCCTTGCTTGCATCCATCGATACGACCGGATGAGGCCGGGATGGCGTGCCGCCCCACGCACACATCTCAATCTCTTCGAAGTGAATCCTTTAACTGGATTTCGCTGAAGCCTGCTCCGCGAACTCGTGCGCGGTGCCGTGATTGCCGAGGAACACCAGGATGCTGGCGATCAACGGCAACACCGCGAGCATCAGCAGGCCCGCCGACGTACTGCCGGTGGTCTGCTTGGCCCAGCCGATCAGATAAGGCCCGCCGAATCCGGCGAGGTTGCCGATCGAGTTGATCAGAGCGATGGCGCCGGCGGCGGCAGTGCCGCTGAGCCAGGCGGTCGGCAGCGTCCAGAACACTCCAAAAGTGCAGAACACGCCGATGGCGGCGACGACCAGCGCGACCATCGTGACCGTCGGATCGGTGACGTAGCCGGCAACGCCGAGCGCGACCGCGGTGAGCAGCAATGGCAAACCAACGTGCGCGACGCGCTCACGCGTCGCATCGGAATGCCGCGCCCACAGGATCATCGCGATGGTGCCGATCAGGTACGGCAGCGCGACGACGAAGCCGGTCTGCGCGTTACTGAAACCAAACGCCTTCACGATCTGCGGCAGCCAGAATTGCATGCCATAGAGCGCACCGACGAATCCGAAATAGACCAGGCTGAGTGCGATCACCTTCGGAGAGGTCAGCGCCTGCCTGAGGGTGAGGTGGGTCGCGGCCTGGCGTGCTGCGATTTCGCCCTCCAGCCGGGACGACAGCCATGCCTTCTGCTCGCCAGTCAACCAGTCGGCCTTCGCCGGCCGGTCGGTGAGGTAGAACCAAGTGACGATACCGAGCAGGATCGAGGGAATGCCTTCGATGATGAACAGCCATTGCCAGCCCTTCAGGCC
>JBEPUM010000113.1:0-11149 GCA_041691515.1 Pseudomonadota bacterium
AAGATCATCGCGCGCGAAACCGTGCGTGCGCTGCGCAAGGACGTCACCGCGAAATGCTACGGCGGTGACATCACCCGCAAGCGCAAACTTCTGGAGAAGCAGAAGGAAGGCAAGAAGAAGATGCGGCAGTTCGGCAAGGTCGACATCCCGCAGGAAGCCTTCATTGCCGCGCTGAAGGTGGATAGCTGAGCCGCCGTTTCAAGCCGGGATATCCTCCCGCGTTTTCGGCTCAGCGACCGGTGATCCATGGCTGGCGCGAAAATCCGCCGACATCCGATCCACAGGCCTGCGGGCGCGCATGATGCCGCCAAGAGGCTGGTGCGCGGCGAGCGCGTGCCACGGACTGAACGACAGTCCTTCGTTGACGCGCTCTACGGTCGGCTGAGCCCACGCATCCTGCATCGGCACCGTCAGCCGCGCGACTGCGACGTACGGGCTTTTGTCCTCGGGCCACACCACCGATGCATCTTCCACCGGCATCGTTTCGATGTCTGTGCAAAGTTGCACACGCACTTCCCAAACGCCGCCATGCTGTTTGAAGAAAGCGATCACGGCATCGCGCAGCGCATTGGGGTTGCCATCGTAATCAAGTGGCGCATCGATGAGCCGGGTTAGTTCCAGCGACACCGGAGCGACAGAAATTTTCGCAATGCAGTCGCCATAGCGGACCGGCACCTGGCTGAAAAATGTCTCGCCGAGGATATGGGTTTCGCGTTGCCCGCCAAGCGACGTCAGTGTGGGGCTCTTGCCGCCGATTGCTTCGATCGCAGCTTCGGTTGCGCGCAGCGCCGCGGAAATCAGCTTCTTGACTCCCTCTCCCTTGTCAGTGGTCTTGGCGAGAAGCTTGAGGCTACCGAGAAATTTCTTCGGCGTTGGAGCCAGGAACGCTGGCCCGTTCACCATCACGAAGTCCTGCGTTCGCTCGTTCTGCGATCCCGCTACCCGTTCGCCGTCCACCCCAATGACTTTGATCGCACGTCCGCGACGCGTGGAAACGCTATCGTCCATGATATCGCCGGGCGAGGTCGAAAATCGCAGCGCGGCGGGATAGCTGCGCGGCGTGGCAAACAGCCCTTGCGCGTATGCCTTTGGCAAATTGTCGAGGACGGCAAATTCGCCGGTCAACACGCCATGGCTTTTGGCATGCACGCTGCGAAGCGGATGACCGGCGTTCTTAAACGTGGTCTCGCTGATCGAGCGCATCGTTTCCGAGAGCTCTCGGATCGTATCAGCTTCATCAGGAGCGATCTGCTCCACGTCAGGTGAATAGCGTACAGGAGCCCCTGGAATATTGTGGTCGACTGCATTAGTGGCCATCATTGATCCGTGTGTTTCGAGGAGTCCCGCAACTTCAAACCCCCGGCGCACGAATCGTTCCTCAGCGACATTGGAACCGAAAGGAACCTGCGCACATCGCCCGCGTTTCATTTCCATCAAACAACAACCAGGAAACGCGTCATGCCACGTGGCGACAAGTCTGCTTACAGCGGCAAGCAGAAACGCAAGGCCGAACACATCGAGGAAGGCTACGAGGATCGCGGCGTCAAGAAGAAGGAAGCCGAGCGCCGTGCCTGGGCCACGGTGAACAAGGAAAGCGGTGGTGGCAAGAAGAGCGGCTCGGGCCGCGGAAAGAAGACGACGAAAGTATCGTCGAAACGCGGCGGCCGGATCGGCGGTCCGCGTGGCGGCAAGGCCGCCGCCGCCCGTCCAGCCGCAGCGCGCTCACGGTCTGCGAAGAAAGCCGCAGCAACCCGCAAGCGCGCGGCCACCAAACGATCGGCTGCCGCAAAGAAGGGCGCCAAGAAGACAGCGCGCAAGCGATAGTCCGGGGACCGGACCTCTTCCTGTCTTGTCGATCGTGGCTTAGGTTTGCCGCGTCGTCGTCAAACGGATGTGAGCGCACGGTGGCAGGCAAAACCAGCAAGGCGGCAGCACCAACGATGGCCGTCAGGACAGGGCGACGCGCATCGGCAAATGCCGCCGTCGATGCAGTCTTCAAAGCCTATCCGGCGGCGTTGCGGCGAAAGTTGCTGGTATTGCGACGACTGATCCGCGACACCGCGAAGACGACCAAAGGCGTCGGCGCGCTGGAAGAAACCCTTAAATGGGGGCAGCCGAGTTATCTGACGGCACAGACCAAAAGCGGCAGCACCATCCGGATTGATCGGGTCAAGTCATCGGATGATCGCTACGCGGTCTATTTTCATTGCCAGACGGATCTGGTGGGGACCTTCCGCGAGTTGTATCCGAACGAGATGATTTATGAAGGCAACCGCGCCATCATCTTCGGCATCGCTGACAGACTTCCGGAGAAGGCGCTGCGTCACTGCATCGGGCTGGCATTGACCTATCACCTCAACAAACGCAAATCCGCGCTGGCACGCTAGCGCCAGAGCCGTTCAACAAGTTGTGGCACAGCGGCAACCCCTGCTGATTTTGCATGGAGTGTCGGCTATAAAATACCGCCATGAATGCCCGCCTGATTCTGTCCCTGCTTCTGGTGTCCAGCGCCGTTGCTCTCAGCGCGACGGGCTTGTCTCGAACCGCCGCCGCGCAGGACATTGGCACTCTTGATCCCAAGCCTCTGCCGCCGCTGGCCAATCCGAACGATCCGCATCTTGCCGCCAAGCAACTGTTCGGGCGCAAGACGTTGCCCACGGCCGGGGCGCCGCGCGTGATCGGTTTCTACGCCAAGGGCTGCATTGCGGGCGCCGAAGCGCTGCCGATCAACGGCCCGACCTGGCAGGTGATGCGGCTGTCGCGCAACCGTAACTGGGCGCATCCGGCCATGGTTGCGCTGCTGGAGCGGCTGTCGGCCAAGGTGCACAAGGATGCCGGCTGGCCGGGCCTTCTGATTGGCGACATGGCGCAGCCGCGCGGCGGCCCGATGATCACGGGGCATGCCAGCCATCAGATCGGGCTCGATGCCGATGTGTGGCTGACGCCGATGCCGAATCGGCAACTCTCGCGCAACGAGCGCGAGGAAATGTCTGCGGTGATGATGGTGCGTCATGATCGCCTCGACATAGATCCGCACGCCTGGACGCCGAGCCACCTCAGCGTGATCCGCGACGCCGCCAAAGAACCATCGGTCGAACGCATCTTCGTCAATGCCGCAATCAAGAAGGCGCTGTGCCGCGAAGCCAAGGGCGATCGAAGCTGGCTGTCCAAGGTGCGGCCGATGTACGGCCACGATTATCACTTCCACATCCGCATCAAGTGTCCGCCGGGCGCGAGCGCGTGCGAGGGCCAGACGCCGCCAGCGGATAGCGAAGGCTGCGCAGCGAAGGATTTCGCCTACTGGTTCAGGGATTCGGTGCTGCATCCGAAGCCGCCAAAGGTACCGCCGAAGCCGAGGCCGCCGATCACGCTGGCCCAACTGCCCTCCGATTGCCGCCATGTGCTGGCTGCGCCGGACGCTCGGCAGTGAATCTGTTCACGCGCGCGCGATTTTCTTTCGCCTGAAAGTAGGCTAGCATTCGCAACATCGCAGCGCCGTAAGCGCATGACGATGCCTTGGGGACGACGGTCCTCTCCCACATTCATCCCGAATGCGACGCGCGTCTCTGCGCGCGCATCAACGCGAGGAACCGTCATGCGCATCAGTGCACGCAACCAGATCAAGGGCACCGTCGTCGAAGTCACGAAGGGCGCAACCACGTCACATGTCCGCGTCGATATCGGCGGCGGTCAGATCATGACGTCGTCGATCACCAACGAAGCCGTCGATGAACTCGGCATCAAGGCCAAGAGCGCGGTCGTCGTTGTGGTGAAGGCCTCCGACGTCATGATTGCGGTGAACTGATCATGTTGAAGTCCTTGCCCATCGCGCTGCTTCTGGTCGCTGCAACGCCGGCCTTCGCCGCCGATCCTGTCGGATGCGACAAGTTCAAATGGCCGATGGACAAGGAATTGGCGGCGCTCACCGCGCCCGCTCTACCGAAGCTTGCTGCGGGCGCGGAAGCGCCACCGCCACCAACCGCGGTTACGGTGGCGGTGCAACCGATCGCCGGCGCAACCCTGCCCAAGCCGCCGGAGCGACCCCAGAAGCCGAACACCTACGCAGGTTTTCTTCGCGCCAGTGCAGGCTCGGCGGGCCTCTATACCGTGACGATCTCGGATTACGCCTGGATCGACGTCGTACAGAACGACGCCTACCTGAAGCCGAAGGGATTCAGCGGTGTCACCGGCTGCGATGGAGCAAGGAAAAGCGTGCGTTTCGATCTTGCGGCCGGTCCGGTCACGATCCAGTTCAGCGGCGTCGCCAAAGATGCCATCAGCGTTGCTTTCATGCCAGCCACGCCCTGAAGACCAACTGCCGCAGCCCTTTACCTGTGGTCTGTGGCTGATATTGTCGAAGCCAAGCGGTCTTTCCGGCCGGCCGTAAGCCTGCTGGAAATCCATGGAACGGCGCTTCCATCGATCGTCCTGTCATTTCATCCCTTACGTCGTCCGCACGATTGTTCGTGCCGGACCGGTCTGGAGCGCCCCATGAAGAGTTTCACCCGTACGCTGCTCGCCGCATTGCTGGTCAGTGCGCCTCTCGCACTTCCAGCCTATGCCCTGGATGCCAAGTCCTCGGCCATGGCGCCCGCTGCTGCGCAGGACAAGACGCTGACGGTGTTCGCCGCGGCATCGATGAAGAACGCGCTCGATGAGGTCGATGCCGCTTATACAGCCAAGACCGGCGTCAAGATCGTGGCGAGCTATGCGGCGAGCTCCGCGCTGGCCAAACAGATCGAACAGGGCGCGCCGGCCGATGTGTTCGTCTCGGCGGATATCGCCTGGATGGACTATGTGAACAGCAAGAAGGCCATCAGCGAACCCACTCGCGTCAACCTGCTCGGCAATTCCATCGTGCTGATCGCACCGAAGGACTCCAAGATCGACAACGTCACGATTGCCCAGGGTTTCGATCTCGCCAAGCTCGCCGGCGACGGCAAGATCGCGACCGGAGACGTCAAGGCCGTGCCGGTCGGCAAATACGCCAAGGCGGCGCTGGAAAAACTCGGCTCATGGTCAGCAGCCGAGCCGAAGTTCGCGATGGCCGAAAACGTCCGTTCCGCGCTGGCTTTGGTGGCGCGCAGCGAGGCGGTGCTCGGCATCGTGTATTCTACCGACGCCAAGGTCGAGTCCGGCGTGAAGATCGTCGGCACCTTCCCGGCAACATCGCATCCGCCGATCATCTACCCCGTGGCGGCGACCATTACGGCGCATCAAGGTACTGCGGACTACATCGCCTTTCTGCGTACCTCGGCCGCCAAGGCCATCTTCGAGAAGTACGGCTTCTCGTTTCTCGTGAGTCCGACCACCTGATGATCTGACGCACGTGTTCGACATATCGCCCACCGAATGGACGGCGGTGCTACTCTCGCTCAGGGTCGCCGTCGTCGCAACACTGGTTGCAACGCCGATCGGCATTGCTGTTGCATGGATACTCGCCCGCAGCAGATTCTGGGGCAAACCGTTCGTCGATGCGCTGATCTACCTGCCGCTGGTGCTGCCGCCCGTCGTCACCGGTTATCTGCTGCTGCTGACGTTCGGCAAGCGCGGGCTCGTCGGCGCGTGGCTTTATGACCACCTCGGCATCGTCTTCGCATTCCGCTGGACCGGCGCGGCGCTGGCTTGCGGCGTAATGTCGTTTCCACTGCTGGTGCGGCCGATCCGGCTGTCGATCGAAGCCATCGACCGGCGGCTGGAACAGGCTGCGAGTACGCTCGGGGCCTCGCCGTGGAAAGTATTCGTCACCGTGACACTGCCGCTGGCATTGCCCGGCATTCTGGCCGGGATGGTGCTGGGCTTTGCGAAAGCGATTGGCGAATTCGGGGCGACCATTACCTTCGTCTCCAATATTCCCGGCGAGACCCAGACCATTTCGTCGGCAATCTATTCGCTGATCTCGACCCCCGACGGCGATGCCGCCGCGCTGCGGCTGATGATCGTGTCGATTGTCATCGCCATGGCGGCGCTGGTCGCATCTGAAGTGTTCGCACGGCGCGCAACGCGACGCCTGCACGGAAACTGACCATGCTGCGCGTGGATGTGACGAAACAGCTTGGTGACTTCTCGATCGATGTCGCGTTCGCGAGCGAGGGCCGCGTCACCGGGCTGTTCGGTGCATCGGGCGCTGGCAAGACATCGCTGGTCAGCATGATCGCGGGATTGCTGGCGCCGGATCGCGGCGTGATCTCCGTCGATGGCGAAATGCTCGACGACACCGCGCAACGGCTTCACGTCGCAGCCCATCGCCGCCGCATCGGTTATGTTTTCCAGGACGCACGGCTGTTTCCGCATCTCGATGTGCGCCGGAATCTCGACTACGGCCGCCGAATGAATCGCCTGACCCGTGACGCCGCGCTGGAAACCCGGCTCAACGAAATGCTTCACATCGGTCATCTCGGAGATCGCCGCCCTGGCCAGTTGTCGGGAGGCGAGCGTCAACGGGTGGCGCTTGGCCGGGCGCTGCTGGCGCAGCCACGGCTCCTGTTGCTCGACGAACCGCTGGGATCGCTGGACGATGAGCGCAAGGCGGAGATCCTGCCTTATCTGATCCGGTTGCGTGACGAATCCGGCGTGCCAATGGTTTACGTCAGCCACGATGCGGATGAATTGCGCCAACTCGCGTCACACGTCGTCATGCTGAAACGCGGGCGCGTCGCGGCATTCGGCGGCGTCGATATCCTGCCCGCCTGATTTTCCGGTCAAATCCCCGCAAGCGATGCCCAGGCTTCCGACAGCTTCTGTTTGAGTGCACCCACCCGCGTCAACGGCGGTGCCGGCTCGTCTTCATCCTCCGGCAGCCGAAGCCCGACCACGTTGACACGGCCGCCGCTGATGTTGCGGGCGACAAGCGCAATAGCGTCGAGCGGCAGGGTCGCACCGTCCTTCGGCGCGTGATCAAGATGGACGTCGAAGTAATCAGCCAGCGTCAGCCGCGCGTCGTCCGGCTCAACGGAGATGCCGTAGATTTGCGCGATATCGCCTAAGGTCACTTCCCCCGACACCACAAAGTCGCCCAGCAGGTGCGGATCGGGCGCGGACGACGGCTGCATGTCTACGAAGAAGCGATCGAGTGACTCGGCCTTTTCCGGTGGCGCCAGCAGGTAAATATAGTCGCCGGCCGCGACAGGCTCCGCTTCAGCCGGTGTCAGAATTTTCTCTTTGCGGATCACCAGCGTCGGTTTCGACCATGACGGAATAAGTCCCCGCCGCAGGAACAGGCTCTTGGGCCTCACCGCGTAGCCCACTAACTGCTGCTCGAGTTGTCCCGGCAGATCGAGTTCGACGCGGCGTGGGCCACGCTCGGCGCGCGGCAGCGCCACATGCAACCGCCGGGCCGCTGCGGCGAGTGTCCAGCCCTGCAGCAATAGCGAGATGATCACCACGACGAAGGCGACATCGAAATATAGATAGGCCTTCGACAACCCCACCAGCATCGGAATCGAGGCCAGGAAGATCGCGACCGCACCCCGCAACCCGGTCCATGCGATGAACAGCTTTTCCCGCCAGTTGAAGGGAAACGGCGCCAGGCAGAGAAACACCGCGACCGGCCGCGCCACCAGCATCAGCACCAGCGAGATGATCACGGCCGGCACAACGCTGCTCAAAAGGCGCTGCGGCGAGACCAGCAGGCCAAGCATCACGAACATCACGATCTGGGCGAGCCAGGTCGCGGCATCGAGGAACGTCACGACCGAGTTATGCGCACGGGTCGGGCGATTGCCGATGATGATTCCTGCGAGATAGACCGCGAGAAATCCGGAGGCGTGAGATATCTGCGCCACGCCAAAGATCACGAGGGCCGCGGTCGTGACGAACGGCGCGTGCAATCCCTGAGGCAGCGCCACCCGGTTGAGCGCCAGCACCACCAGCCGCCCGCCGATCACGCCGACGATGGCACCGAACATGGACTCGCGAACGAATTCAAGAATCACATGCGCCGCCGAGCTGTGACCGACCGAGATCAGTTCCACCAACATCAATGTAAGGAATACTGCGAAGGGATCGTTGGTGCCGGACTCCGCCTCCAGCGTCGCGCCGACGCGCGGCCGTAACCTCAAGCCTTGCGCATGCACCAGCAGAAACACAGCCGCCGCGTCGGTGGAGGCGACGACGGCGCCGATCAGCAGCGCCTCGGTCCAATTGAGGTCGAGCGCGTATTTCGCCACCGGCGCGGTGATCAGCGCGGTCAGCAAGACGCCGACCGTTGCCAGCATCATCGAGGGCGCGAGGATCGTACGGATGCTCTGAAATCGCGTCTTAAGACCGCCGTCGAACAGGATCAGCGCCAGTGCGGCCGAACCGACCAGATAGGTATTTTCGACATCGTTGAACTTCAGACCGCCCGGCCCGGAATCGCCTGCCAGCATGCCGATGAACAGGAAGACCAGCAGCAAGGGAGCGCCGAACCGCAACGCCAGCAGGCTCGACAGAATTCCGGCCATGACCAGAATTGCGCCGAGCAGGATCGCCAGACTGACCGAATCCAGAGATGCCATCAGAGTTCCGAAGCGGTAAATACCTGCATTTGCATCCTTATCGTCGTGGGCACGCCACGCCAACCCATTTCTGCCCGTCACTATTGTTGGTCTGCAAAGAAACAGCAGGTACGTCTGCCCGCATCCAAAAATGCGGATGACTCGAAACGGATTTCTTCATGTCATCCGTGACCGCTTGACGGAAAGATCTGGACGGCGATGAGTGCGGTAATGGCCATACCATGCCGCAATCCTGACCATTCATCGCCATGAAATTCACCCTCGATCTCATCCCGGCGACGCTGCTGCGGCGCTACAAACGCTTTCTCGCGGATGTCGAACTGACCGACGGCAGCACAATCACGGTGCATGTCGCCAATCCCGGCGCAATGACGGGCCTGCAGACACCGGGGTCGCAAGTCTGGCTCTCCAGATCGCCCAACGCCGCGCGCAAGCTGCCGTATTCGTGGGAGCTGATCGAAGCGGATTTTGGCGCAGGGCTGGAATTGGCCGGCGTCAACACGATGCACCCGAACACCATCGTCGCGCAGGCACTGGCCGCGGATGCCCTTCCGGAGCTCGGCGGCTATGCACGCGTTCGACGCGAGGTGAAGTACGGTCAGGGTCCTAACGGCGGGCGTTCGCGGATCGACTTCCTGCTTGAAAGCCCGGATCGGCCGCCCTGTTATGTCGAGGTCAAGAATGTCCATCTGATGCGCCAACCGGGACTGGCGGAATTCCCGGATTCCGTCACAGCGCGCGGCGCGAAGCACCTTGGCGAACTCGCGGCGGTGGCGGCATCGGGGCAACGCGCCGTCATGCTGTTCGTGATCCAGATCGGATCGGCCACCGCCCTGACACTGGCGCGCGACATCGATCCGGCCTATGGACAGGCCTTCGATCGGGCACGAGCTAAGGGCGTCGAAGCCATCGCCCACGTTTGCCGCCTGAATCGCGGCGAAATCGTTCTGGCGGGACCGGTTCCCATTCAGCCCTGAGAACGGCGCATAGGTGCTCCAGCTTGCGCTGACCGCCCCATCCATTAAATTAGAACCCTGAATCACCCCTTTCTCAACCAAGATCCCTGATGAGCTACGTGGAAGCCTCCGAAACCTCCCTGCGCAAGACCGGACAGATCAAGCTGCATGGCCCGAGCGGATTCGCCGGCATGCGCAAGGCTGGCGCGCTGGTGGCACACTGCCTCGACGAACTCGCCGATCTGGTGAAACCGGGCCTGCCGACCTCACAGATCGACGAGTTCGTGCGCGAATTCGCCTTCAGCCATGGCGCCTATCCGGCCACGCTGATGTATCGCGGCTATCGCTACTCGACCTGCACGTCGATCAATCACGTGGTATGCCACGGGATGCCTGCCGATCGGGCGCTGAAAGAAGGCGACATCGTCAATGTCGATGTGACGTTTATCGTCGACGGCTGGTACGGCGATTCCAGCCGCATGTACGCGGTCGGGCCGATCGCGCGAAAGGCAGAGCGGCTGATCGAGGTTACCTATGAGGCAATGATGCGCGGCATCGCCGCGGTCAAGCCCGGCGCGACCACCGGCGACATCGGCCACGCCATCCAGAGCTTTGTCGAGCCGCAGGGCATGAGCGTGGTGCGAGATTTCTGCGGCCATGGCCTTGGCCGGATGTTTCACGACGAGCCGAACATCATCCATATCGGCCGGCCCGGCGAAGGCGTTCCGCTCAAACCCGGCATGTTCTTCACGATCGAGCCGATGATCAATCTCGGCAAGCCGCATGTGAAGATTCTGTCGGACGGCTGGACCGCGGTGACGCGTGACCGCTCGCTGTCGGCGCAGTTCGAGCATTCGGTCGGCGTGACCCAGACCGGCGTCGAGATCTTCACGCTGTCGCCGCGCAAGTTCGACAAGCCTCCCTACGGCGGTTGAACGCTCTGCCGGTGATTGACGCGGATGGCTGCGAAATGATGAAAAACGCATCCTTGCCGGAACATTCACTCGCAATCCTCGCAAACGAAACGTGCTGAACCGTTCACCCCTTCGTGGCGTGCATCCCTAAATTGGGGGGTTGCAAATGGCGTCGGGCACGGCAAGGTTGCAAATCGACATGAATGGTCCGTTTGCGTCCAATGCCCGCAGATGCCGATAACCCTCCCGGATTTGCCGAAGCGCCGCACTATCACGGCCACCGTGAGCGGTTGCGGGAGCGTTTCCGCGACGTCGGGCCGGATGCCCTAAGCGATTACGAACTGCTCGAAATGGTGCTGTTTCGCGCGCTGCCCCGCCGCGACGTCAAACCTCTGGCCAAATCCTTGATCGGCAAATTCGGATCGTTCGCCGAGGTGGTTCACGCGCCCGACGCGCGGCTCCGTGAAACCAGCGGGCTTGGCGAAGCGGCGATCATCGAGATCAAGCTGATCGCGGCGACCGCCAGCCGCGTTGCCAAAGGGCAGTTGAAGCAGCGGACGATGCTGTCGTCATGGGCCACGGTGATCGACTATTGCCGGGCCTCGATGGCGTTCGCCGACAAAGAGCAGTTCCGCATTCTGTTCCTGGACAAGCGCAACCAGCTGATCGCGGACGAATTGCAGCAGATCGGCACCGTCGATCACACGCCGGTCTATCCGCGCGAGGTCGTCAAACGCGCACTCGAACTGTCGGCCACCGCGATCATCATGGTGCACAACCA
>JBEPUM010000114.1:0-11055 GCA_041691515.1 Pseudomonadota bacterium
GCCGGCATCGGCCTGCCGACGCTGCGCGGCGAACGGCGGAACGGCTAACATCGTCCCGATTAAGTGCCGGCTCGTCACGGTCCGGGAACTTTGCAGTGTTCCATGCGATCGGATGATCCGCATGTTCCGCTTGGCAGGAACAAGTCCAATCGTCACGAATTAAGGCCCATCAACCTCAACTCATCATCGCTCCGTTTCCAGCCGAACCCTGGGGAGGCCGCATGCGCACGATTTTCTTCAAAAGCGCTTCGACCATGTTGCTGCTGTGGGCGCTCGCAGCACCGGCTGCACATGCCGAAGTTCGTATTCTCTCCAGTCCGGGCGGGCAGGTCGGCACATTTCTCGACCTGTTCGAGGCCGTGAAAAATTCAGGTGAACGCGTGGTGATCGACGGACCATGTTACTCGGCCTGCACGCTGGTGCTGGCCGCGGTTCCAAACGATCATATCTGCGTCACGCGGCGCGCGGTGCTGGGTTTTCATGGCGCACGCTCGATGGACCGGCGCGGCCGCTTCCATGCCGAGCCTGAGGCCTCAGCCGCCGTGCTGGACGCGTATCCCGTACCGGTGCGTGACTGGATCAGAAAGCGCGGCGGCCTTACCTCACGGCTGCTGCTGCTCCGCGGGCGAGCGCTGGCGCAAATCTATCCGCGCTGCCGCTAGCGCTTTTTCGACGCGTAGGCCTATTCCGCCATTTGCGGCGCAGCCTGCATTCCGCGCAGCGTGAACAGGCTCGTCACAAGCGCCGCGCAGGCACACAGCGCAATCGCCGCCACCATCGGTCTCGAGGTGCCGTCGAAGAACTGGCTGACCACGGCGATCATGATGCCGCCGGCCACCATCTGCAGCGTGCCGCCGAGGGCCGAGGCAATGCCCGCGATCGGGCCATGGTTCTCCAGCGCCAGAATCATGCTGGACGGAATCACGAGGCCAAGGAAGGCGAACGACAGAAACAGCAGCGCGATGAGGATTGCGAGGCTATCGGCTCCGAGCAACGTCGCAATCAGCAGCACGACGGCGAACAGCGCATGCAGCGCCACCGCGCCCAGCACGACGCGCGGAATGCCGAAGCGCGCGCCGAGCGTGGCAGCGAACTGCGAGGCGCCGATGAAGCCGATCGCGTTGGCCGCGAAGGCGATGCTGTATTGGGTCGGCGTCAATCCGTAATGGCCGATGTAGACGAACGACGAACTCGCCAGAAAGCTGAAGAAGCTCGCCATGCCGAGGCCGCCGATCAGCGTCAACCCGAGAAAATGCCAATCGCGAAACAACTGGCCGAAGCCGTCCAGCACGCCGCCGACGCTGACCTTGATACGATCCTCCGCCGGGCGTGTTTCGGGAAACAGCGTTGCGAGCAGCAGCAGGCCAATGATCGCCGCCACGGTCACGGCCACGAACACCGCACGCCAGCCGAATGGCACGATCAGTGCGCTGCCGGTGAGCGGGGCCAGGATCGGCGAGACGCTGAACACCAGCATCACCAGTGACATCAGCCGCGTGGCCTCGACGCCGGTATGCAGATCGCGGATGATCGCGCGCGGAATCACCATCATCGCCGACGCGCCGAGTCCCTGTACGAAACGGAACGCCACCAGCCAGCCGACATCCGGCGACAGCGCGCAGCCGATGGAGCCTGCGGTAAACAGCGCGAGGCCGACATACAGCGGCGGCTTGCGGCCCACCATGTCCGACACCGGACCGTAGGCGAGCTGACAGAGCCCGATGGCAAGGAAGAACGCGGTCAGCGTCATCTGCGTCGCGGCGGTCGACGCCTTCAAATCGGCGGCGATCGACGGCAACGCCGGCAGATACATGTCGATCGCAAACGGACCGACCGCGGACAGAAGGCCGAGCACGACGGCGTTTTTCAAATAGTTTGACGTCATTTCAAGTCTTCTTGTTTGATTGTCCTGTTCGGTCTTCTTGCGCGATGTGACGCGCGGGGGCGCGTCACATCATTATGGTGTGGCGATCTCAAGACCCGCCAAGGTGATTGGCGCTACTCACATTTCCATCGGGCAGATCACCTGCCAGGGAATGCCGAACTTGTCGACGCACATGCCGAACCCCTTGGCGAAGAAGGTCGGCGAGTATGGCATGCCGATGCTGCCGCCGTCCGCCAGCGCCTTGAACTTGCGTTCGCCCTCGGCAGGATCGTCCACATGCAGCGTCACCGAAAATCCCTGTGGCTTGAGATAGTACGATGGCGGCGCATCGGTCGCCATCAACACATGACCGTCGATGGTCACCTCGCCGTGCAAAACCTTATCCTTCCAGTCGGCCGGCATGTGCTCTTCGGCCGGCGAGCCGCCGACCTTCATCACGACGCCGGTCTTGGCGCCGAGCACCTCGCCGTAGAATTTGAACGCCTCTTCGCAGGTGCCGTTGAAGTGAATGTACGGGTTGATCTTCATGGTCGTCTCCTCGCTTTGAAAAATCTTCAGCTTTCGGCGGTCTTGCGCAGATTGGCGAGACCGGTCTCGAAATCGGTGCCAACCATGCGATCCATGTTCATGAAGACGTGCATGATCTTGCCGATGAATGGCGTTGGACCCTGCATCGCCCATGTGACACGCGTGCCATCGCCCTGTGGCTGCAGTGTGAATTCGGCCGTGTTGTGCGCCTCGAAGGGTTTGAAGAAGTCCAGCTTGATGACGACCTCTCGCGGCGCCGGCGCGTCGAGGATTTCCATCCGTCCTGTGCCGACGTTCTTGTCGCCCTGCCAGGCGTAGACCGAACCCTTGCCGCCGTTGGTGCCGCTATAGGTGCGTTTCATCGCGGGGTCCCGGGTCTCGTAGGGCGACCACTTCCCCCACTGATGGAAATCGGCGATCAGCGGGAAGATCTTGTCCGGCGGCGCATTGATGACGACCGAGCGTTCTACGCGGAAGATATCGGGCTTGCTGATCGCCAGCACGAGAACGATTGCGATGGCGACGACAAGCACGGCAACCACAACGGCGAGGATTTTCAACATGGCAATCTCTAAAAAAAATGAGTGACGACGGTTACGGCTTGAGATCGACGGCGGCGCGGAAGCTGCCGTCCATGGTGAATGGCACCGAGGTGTGCTCGTGGGTGATTTTCCAGGCACCGCCGACTTTGCGAAAACAGAGCGTCTGCCGGTACCAGAAATCGGGCCTGTCGCCGTTGACCTTGGTGCCGGTCATTCGCTCGAAGCTATTACAGAAAGCGACATCGCCGCTGACCGCAATCTGGACATCGCGGCTTTCGGTGCCGATCGGCCCCTGCCAGCTATCGAACCAGGATTGCAGATTCGCGGCATCGGTGCGGTGGGCCAGCGGCGGCGCGAGCGAATACTGAAGAAAGTCCTCGGCGCGACAGGCGATCAGGGCGCGCGCATCCTTTGCGCCGAGTGCCCTGTTTCGCTCGTCGATCAGGGTGCGGATATGGGCCTCATCGTTGGTTCGGCTATCTTGCAGGGTCATGACGACCTCCTGGCTGTCAGAGGGATCGGATAGCGATACCCCCAGGACGAACAGCGGAACGTAATCCCGACATCGGCCGGACAATTTTTTGAAGTCGCTCGATTCCGCAGGCATGGTCACTTCGCCGCCTTTGCGCGGGGCGCATTGTCTTTCATCAAGCGGTCGAGATGCATCCGGATATGCGCGGCTTCGGCTGTGGTGTTGGCGAGCGCGATGGCGCGGTCGAAGGCGACCCGGGCCTCCCCGTTGCGGCCGAGTTGCATCAGCAACGCGCCCTTGACCCCGAAGAAATGAAAATAGCCGGATAGCCGCTGTTCCAGCGGCGCGATCAGCGCCAGCGCGGCTTCCGGCCCCTGCACCTTGGCCACCGCGACGCTGCGGTTGAGCGTGATCACCGGCGACGGCTGCAACTGCTCCAGCGTCGCGTACAACAGATCGATCTGTTGCCAGTCGGTGTCTTCAGGTTTCGCGGCGCGCGCGTGCAACGCTGCGATCGCCGCCTGGATCTGATAAGGCCCGGTGCGGCGATGACGCATCGCCTTGTCGATCAGCGCAGAACCCTCGGCGATCATCTTGGCGTTCCATAGGCGGCGATCCTGATCGTCCAGCAAGATGACCGCACCGTCGGCATCGAACCGTGCAGCGGCACGCGCATGCTGCAACAGCAATAGCGCCGTCAGTCCCATGATCTCCGGCTCGTTCTGGAACAGCCGCAGCAGCAGGCGCGCCAGCCGGATCGCCTCCTCGCACAGCGGCGCGCGGATCTCCGAGGTGTCTCCGCTTGCCGAATAACCTTCGTTGAAGATGAGATAGATCATGGCCGCAACGATGCCGAGGCGCTCGCTGCGATCGACCGCGCCGGGCGTCTCGAAGGGAACGCCGGCCTTCGCTACCGCCGCCTTCGCGCGGGTGATGCGCTGCTCCATCGCGGCCTCGCTGACCAGAAACGCGCTCGCGATCTGTTTCACGGTGAGGCCGGAGACGATGCGCAGCGCCAGCGCGATCTGCTGGGTTGCCGGCAGATCCGGATGGCAGCAGACGAACAGCAAGCGCAGGATGTCGTCGCGATAGTGCGAGCCGTCGAGCCGCTCGGCGATTTCGCTCTCGGCATCGCCGAGATCCGAGATCGCGGCCTCCTCGTCCGGCAGCGCCTGCTGCTTGCTCCGCCGGCGTACCTCGTCGAGCGCGGCGTTGCGCCCGACCATGATCAGCCACGCCGCCGCGTCGCGCGGCGGTCCGTTCTGCGGCCAGGTCTTCAGCGCCCGCAGACAGGCGTTCTGATAGGCTTCCTCGGCAGTATCGAGATTGCGGAAATAGCGCAGCAAGGCACCGAGCGCCTGGGGACGCGCTGCCGTCAGAGCAGAATCGATC
Organism: Pseudomonadota bacterium; assembly: GCA_041691515.1. Taxonomy (GTDB): domain Bacteria; phylum Pseudomonadota; class Alphaproteobacteria; order Rhizobiales; family Xanthobacteraceae; genus Nitrobacter. The sequence continues at coordinate 4,820 of JBEPUM010000114.1, forward strand.
CAGGCAACATCGGTCACGCGATGGCACCTCCGGCATCGAACACGCCAACGGGGCGGATTTCATAGGAGCCGCCGGGATTGGCGTTGCCAAGCTCCTGCGCCGCCTCCAGCGCCTCATCGAGGTTCTTGCAGTCGATCAGGTAGAAGCCGAGCAGTTGCTCCTTGGTCTCGGCGAAGGGCCCGTCCACGATCAGCGGCGGGTCTTCCTTGCGCAGCGTCGTAGCCGCCGTAGTCGGCAACAGCCGCGCCACTGGACCGAGTCGGCCTTGATGACGCAGCTTATCCTGTACGACGGCGAGTTTTTGCATGACGGCGGCGTCCTGCTCCTTGCTCCAGGAGCCGACGACGTCTTCGTTATGGTAGCAAAGTATGGCGTAGAGCATGCAAGGGTTTCCCTGTTCTTATCTAAGACGAACGAGTATGCCCGGAGCCGACAAGTCGGCCCATGATTTTTTGCGGGCGTGCTACCCCCGCGCCGCCGCCTCGATATCGGCGATCACGATCTTGGTCATCGTCATCATCGCCTGCATGGCGCGGTTGGCCTTGGCGCGGTCCGGATCGGTCAGCAGGCGCGGCATGATGTCGGGTACCACCTGCCAAGACACGCCGAACTTGTCCTTGAGCCAGCTGCACTGGCCTGGCGCGCCGCCGTCCGCGGTCAACTTCTCCCAGAAGTAATCGACCTCGTCCTGCGACTTGCAGTCGATGCTGAACGAGGTCGCTTCGGTGAACTTGAACTGCGGCCCGGCGTTCAGCCCCATGAAGCGGACGCCATCAAGCTCGAAGACGACCGTCACCACCGTGCCGGCCCGCCCCGGCACGGCTTCGCCATAGTACGCCGTCTCAACGATTTTGGAATTCTTGAACACCGAAACGTAAAACTTCGCGGCCTGCTCGGCCTGGGTGTCGAACCAAAGGCATGGGGTAATCTTGTGCATTGCTCGCTCCAACTGATGGGCAGATCTAACTCAGACGCAAGACGCTGGATTGTCGTAAGAAATTGCGGCTTTCCTGCCCCGCATGATCCAAGGACGAACGGACCCGCCGCGATCCGACACAGGCCTCGGATTTTTTTCGATTGTTCCGATCGAGCCGCCGGGCTGCTTACCCGCGGGCGGCGGCCTCCAGATCTGCGACGACGATCTTTTTCATCTTCATCATCGCCTGCATCACCCGGTTGGCCTTGGCGCGATCGGGATCCTTCAACAGGCGCGGCAACGCGTCCGGCACGATCTGCCACGACACGCCGAACTTGTCCTTCAGCCACCCGCACTGGCTGGGTGCGCCGCCGCCCGACATCAGCTTCTCCCAGTAGTAATCGACCTCTTCCTGCGATTTGCAGTCCACATAAAGCGAGATCGCCTCGTTGAACTTGAAGTGGGGGCCACCGTTGAAGGCAATGAATTCGACGCCATCCAGTTCAAAGGCCGCGTTCGGACCTTTAGCCGCTTTCGAATTCCTGAAGATCGACGTGTAGAAATTCATGGCCTCTTCGGCCTGACCGTCGAACCACAGGAACGGGGTAATCTTCTGCATTTACTCTCTCCAGATCGTGATTGTTTTTCTTCCGGCCCGCGTCGGCGGCCCGTTCAATTCAAAGACGGATCAGTCGGCGGCGATCCGACATCGGTGCGCAATCTTTTTGCAGCTTTCTTCAGCCGGCGGCGACCTCGCCGACATAGACCCCGAGACGGTCGAAACATTCGCTCCAGCCGGCATGCTGTGCATTGCGCTCATCGATGGAGATCAGCACCGCCTTGCGGAATGTCATCTTTGTTTTCGCGCCAATCGCCTCGAACGTGACGGTGATCAGCGTCTCATGACCGGCCGCGCCGTGACCGTCTTCCCATACATGAGTGAACACCAGCCGTTCCGGCGGCGCGATCTCGCGATAGACGCCGTGCATCCAGTAATCAGTGCCATCGGGCGAACGGACGCAGATGCGCCACTTGCCGCCCATCCGGATGTCAGCTTCCACCGACGGCGCAGTGAAGTCCCTCGGCCCGAACCAGCGCGCCAGATGCGCGCGCTCGGTCCACGCCGCGAACACGAGCTCGCGCGGCGCATCGAAGATGCGGGTGATGACGATGGTGCGGTCCAGGTCGGGTGCAACGGTGGACGCCGCGGTTGCCATGCTCATCTCCGTTGGTCCGGGGACGAACGCATCACGCCATCGCCGCCACCACCGCCGCCAGACGGTCGTAGGATTCGCCGGCGCCGTTTTCCATTCCGGACTTGAGATGCATGTCGCGGTTCTCGCGCGACTTGTGCAGCACGGTAACCGTGAGCGTGGTCTTGCCGTTGGTCTCGACGAAATTCGAGGTCACCGTGGCTTCGTCACTGGTAAAACCTTCGGTGACGTAACCTTCGGTGAAAACGATCCGATCAGGCGGCGCGATCTCTCGGTAGGTCCCCGTGAGCGTATGATCGACGCCGTCCGGCCCGCGCATCGTAAAACGATAGGCGCCGCCGACGCGCAGATCGATCTCGCACGCAATCAGCGTCATGAGATCGCAGCCGTACCATTGCCTGACATGCTCGGGCGTCGTCATCGCCTTGAACACGAGGCGGCGCGGTGCATCGAATGTGCGCGTCAGCACGATCTCGCGGTCCGACGGCGTGGTGATTTTCAGGGCTTTTGTGACTTTTGCGTCCATGATGGCTCTCCTTCGCTAGGTACGGACAAAATCAGCGGCGCAGCGCCGCGAGCTGTTCGGCAAGAATATCGAAGCATTCGCTCCAGCCGCCGGCATGGCCATCGCGCGACGAAACCGAGTCGAAGCCGGTCTGCTGAAAAGTGATTTTGGTCTTTCCGCCGAGGTTCTCGAAGCGCACCGTTACCAGCGTCTCGGGTCCGGGCGCGCCGTTCTCGTCATCCCAAAAGTGAGTCATGACGAGCAGCTTGTTCTCGACAATCTCGCGATAGACGCCGCCGAGCCAGAGATCGTTGCCGTCCGGCGAGCGCATACAGGCGCGCCACTTGCCGCCGGGACGCAGATCGCCGTCCGAAACCGTCATCGTATAGCCGCGCGGCGCGCTCCACTTGCGCAGATGCTCGTCTTGGGTCCACGCCTGCCATACCAGGCCGACCGGTGCGTCGAAGATTCTGACGATGACAAGCGCGGTGTCATCCATCTGCACGGTATTATTTCCTGCGACCATGTGACTTCTCCTTGCCCGGTTTCGACTTGGATTTTGATTTGGATTTTGATTTGGTGCCACGGCCCTTTATTTCTTCCGCTGCCTTCAATTCCTGAAGGTAGTCGTCGAGGCGATCGAAATTCTCGTCCCAGAATTTGCGATAGCGCTCGAGCCAGCCGTCGACGTCTTTCAACGCTGTCGGCGCGATCCGGCACGGCCGCCACTGCGCCTCGCGCCCGCGTGAGATGAGGTTTGCGTGTTCCAGCACCTTGAGATGCTTGGAGATCGCAGGAAGGCTCATGGCGAAGGGTTCGGCGAGTTCCGTCACCGAGGTCTCGCCGAGCGCGAGCCGCGCCAGAATGGCCCGCCGGGTCGGATCGGCAAGGGCCGCGAAGGTCTGGCTCAGGGGATCGATCGCCATTGATTAGCCTATCGGTTAAATAACCTTCAGGTTAAATAAAGGACGAGACCTCCCCTGTCAAGCGGGTTCGCAATGTTCGGCAAGCCGGATTGGAAACCGCCTGGAGTTCAGCGCGGTCCGCACATCAGATCGACGGCGCTTTTGACGATCGATTCCAGTTCCTTGCGCGGCACGCGCGCACGCGCGCGAATCGCAATGGTGTGGATCGTCGCGGACGCCAATTGCGCCAGCGCCTTGGGGTCGGCGCTTGCGGGCAACTCGCCGCTCTCCTGCGCAGCGCGGAAACACATCGCGAACGCCTTGTCGAGTTCGGTCAATCCATCGAGCACCATGGCGCAAATCTCGGGATCAGCCACCGCCTCCGAACCCGCTGTCATTACGGTGAAGCAGCCGCGCGGGCCTTCCTCGCCCGACAGATAGATATCGAGTGCTACCGCGTAGATGCGCTCCAGGCGTTTGCGGATCGGCAATTCGACCTTGAAGACGTCCTGCATCTTCGCGCGGGCATCGGCGCGATAGCGCTGATAGCTCTTGATGAAGAGCTCACGCTTGTCGCCGAACGCACCATAGAGCGAGGGCCGGTTCATGCCGGTGGCGGCGCTGAGATCGTCGAGCGAGGTCGCCGCAAAACCATCCTTGCGAAACAGGTCGAGCGCTTTACCGAGTGCCACATCCGGCTCGTAGGCGCGCGGCCGGCCGCGCCGCTTCGGCACGGCATGCGCATCTTCCACGGGCCGCTTCGCAAGGCCGCGATCACTACTGACAGTTTTTTGTACCATTTCGCACACTAATCCTTGACGGAGACATTTTCCTACGAGATGGTACAAAAATCAAGATCGTGGCCACGGCTTGGTGTTTGAACCGCAGTAAATCCTTCCAGGAGACGATCATGGATCTTTATTTCTCACCCCTCGCCTGCTCGATGGCGACGCGCATCGCATTCTACGAAGCCGGCGCGGACGCGACTTATTTTGAAGTCGACCCCAAAACTAAACGCGTGCAGAACGACAACTCGGACTTTTGCGCGATCAATCCGCTGGGTCTGGTGCCGACGCTGCGCACCGACGATGGCGTTGTTCTCACCGAGAACGCCGCGATCCTGCAATATGTCGCGGAGCACCTCACCGAGTCCGGCATTGGCGCAAAACCCGGAATGGATCGCTCACGGTTGCAGCAATGGCTGTGCTTTATCGGCACCGAACTGCACAAGGGCCTGTTCATCGCGCTGCTGGACCGCAAGGCCGCGCCGGAGGTCCATGCCTGGACGCTGGCCAAAGGCCTGTCGCGGCTCGACTACCTCAACAGCTATCTCGGGGGTCGCGAGTTTCTGCTCGATCACTTCAGCGTCGCGGACGCCTATCTTGTCACCGTCATCAACTGGACCATGGCGACACCACCGGTCGATCTGGCGAAATGGCCTGAGATCAAGGCCTATTACGAGCGGCTGCGCGAACGACCGAGCGTGGCGAAGGCGATCGCGGAAGAATTCGAACTGTTCAAGGCCGAACTCGCGCGTCATAAGGCGGCGGCATAAAGCCATACTCACGGCGTCATTCGGGACGGCTTGCGCTGCAAGCCGATCCGGAATCCCGACATTCAGTAAGATCAGTGAGCGAGATTCCGGGTTCGCTCGCCATGGCGAGTGCCCCGGAATGACCGAAATTTTCAAAACGGCTGATCACCCAGGCCCTGAATCTCAGCAGGCCTCGGTCCCGGCGCCGGCGAATGGAAGCGCCGGTCTTTCTCATCAATCGTTACATCGTTGATGCTGGCCTCGCGGCGACGCATTAAGCCGTGTTCGTCGAACTCCCACTGCTCATTGCCATAGGAGCGATGCCACTGGCCGGCGGCATCGTGCCACTCATACTGGAAGCGCACGGCGATGTGGTTGCCGTCGAACGCCCAGAGATCCTTCACCAGCCGATAGTCCTGCTCCTTGACCCACTTGCGGGTGAGGAATTCGACGATGGCGGCGCGGCCCTGCAAAAATTCCGAGCGATTGCGCCACACGCTGTCTTCGCTGTAGGCCAGCGACACCTTCACCGGATCGCGCGAATTCCAGCCATCCTCCGCCCCACGGACTTTCTGGGCAGCGGTTTCGCGCGTGAACGGCGGTAGTGGTGGGCGTGACATGACAACCTCTCGGGACAAGCGGAATGCGATGCTCAATCGTATTCCCTCGGCAGAGGGAGTCGAGTGCCCGTCTCCTATCGCCCGATTGTCAAAGATGATCGCTATAAAGTCAGTGATCAGATTTGATCCGCCTTCATCGCCACGCGCAGCGGTTTTGGGATCGGCTTCGCGCGGCCTTCTGAGATGAACGCCACCTTCACCGTCGCTTCCAGCAGCACCGCATTGCCCCGGCGCACCTCCTGATGCAGCGTGATCGACGCACCGCGCACGTCCAGCGGCCGCGTCACAATGTCGAGCAGATCATCCATGTGCGCGGGCTTGAGGAAATCGAGATGCATCGACCGCACCACGAAGGCAAACCCCGGCGCCTCGGTCTCGGCCTCCGCGAACAGCGCGCGCTGATCCGCCCCCAGCAGCCGCAGATAGTTGCTGCGCCCGCGCTCCATGAAGCGAAGATAGTTAGCGTGATAGACGAGGCCGGAGAAATCCGTGTCCTCGTAGTAGACGCGGATCTGCATGTGATGCTTGCCGTCGCGGATCGC
>JBEPUM010000115.1:0-11043 GCA_041691515.1 Pseudomonadota bacterium
TGGCATCCGGCGTCCTGGATCACCCTGTGGGGACCGGCCTGCTCAACAACCATCTGCTCAATGCTGGATAAGACGAGTTTGAGTTCTGGGGCTTTCCTCGCCGGCGGCGGGGAAATGGGCGATTTGACGCGTCAGTTCGACTGGGCTTCCACGTCGTTGGGTTCGCCCGAAACCTGGCCGCCGAGCCTGCGAACCGCGGTCCGCATCCTGCTCAACACCAATCATCCGATGTTCATCTGGTGGGGCCCCGACCTTATCCAGTTTTATAATGACGCCTATCGCCAGACCATGGGCCCAGAGCGGCATCCCAGCGCACTCGGCCAGAAGGGCAGGGAGTGCTGGGCTGAAATCTGGCACATTATCGGTCCCCAGATCGAACACGTTATGGGCGGACACGGCGCAACCTGGAATGAGGATCAGCTCGTTCCGGTTACGCGCCACGGCAAGCTGGAGCAGGTCTACTGGACCTACGGATACAGTCCGATCGATGGGGAGAAAGACGTCGGCGGGGTTTTGGTGGTGTGCCGCGACGTCACGCGCGAGCACCTTGCCAAGGTCGCCCTGCAGGAGCGCGAGGCCGAACTTGCGCGCGTCCAGGCCATCGGCCAGATCGGCGGTCTCGAGGTCGATCTGCGAACCGGATTCCGCAATCGCCGCTCGCCCGAATATCTGAAAATCCATGGCCTTCCCCCGGAAGCTGCCACCGAAAGCCACGAGGACTGGGTCCGCCGCGTTCATCCCGATGATCGCGCGGCTGCCGAAGGTCAGTTCATCGATGCGGTGCGGGGTGGCGATCACGACTACGCCGTGCGTTATCGGATCACCCGCCCGAGCGACGGCGAGATCCGCTGGATTTCCGTGCGCTCGGTGATCGAGCGGGATCAGGACGGCAACGCAATCAGGCTGGTTGGCGCACACACCGACATCACCGATCAGGTCGAGGCCGAGCGCGCTGTCCGGCAGCGCGAGGAGGAATTCCGCACGCTTGCGGAGGCATTGCCGCATCACGTCTGGACCGCGACGCCTGACGGCGCATTGAACTGGTTCAATCCGCGCGTCTACGAATATACCGGCGCGCGTTCCGGCGAACTCGACGGCGCCGAATGGGGCAAGGTTGTTTATCCCGACGACATGGCGGCGGCCGTCGCCGCATGGACGCGCGCGATCGCCACTGGCGAACCTTATGAGATCGAGTTTAGGCTGCGTGGATCCGACGGCACATATCGCTGGTTTCTTGCGCGCGCGGTGCCGGCGCGCGACGAGGATGGCCGCATCACGCGCTGGATCGGCACCAACACCGATGTGCACGATCAGAAACTGATCGCCGGCAAACTGGCCGAATTGAATGCGACGCTCGCCGAGCGCGTCGAGGAAAAAACCCGCGAACGCGATCGGATCTGGAGCGTGTCGCAGGACTTGCTGCTGGTCGCGGATTACGACGGCATCTGGCGAAGTATCAATCCCGCCTGGACGCGAACGCTCGGCTGGAGCGAGGCCGAACTGCTGAACCGGACCTCCGAATGGATCGAGCATCCCGACGATATCATCAGGACCCGGCTGGAAGTCCGCCACTTGTCGCGCGGCAAGGCGACCATCCGGTTCGAGAACCGTTTTCGTCACAAGGACGGCTCCTACCGCTGGCTGTCCTGGACCGCGGCACCGGATCAGAACCTGCTTTACGCCGTCGCGCGCGACATCACCGCAGAGAAGGCCGCTGCCGAGCGATTGAAGACGACCGAAGAGGCGCTGCGTCAGTCGCAGAAGATGGAAGCGGTCGGCCAACTAACCGGCGGCATTGCCCATGACTTCAACAATCTGCTGACCGGCATCGTTGGTTCGCTGGATCTGATGCAGACCCGTCTCAGCCAGGGAAGGACCGATCGCGTCGGACATTACATCGACGCCGCGATGACATCGGCCAACCGAGCCGCCGCGCTGACACACCGGCTGCTGGCGTTCGCGCGCAGGCAGCCGCTGGTGCCGAAACCCGTCGATGCCAATCAGCTCATCCTGTCGCTGGAAGATTTGCTGCGCAGGACCATCGGTGAAACCATCGATCTGAAGATCGCGCCGTCCGAGCGGCTTTGGCCAACGCTGTGCGATCCCAATCAGCTGGAAAGTGCGCTGCTCAACCTCGCCATCAATGCGCGGGACGCCATGACCGGTGGAGGCAGTCTCGCCATCGCCACCGCAAATACGAGAATCGGCGCCGCCGACGCCAATTCCTCCGCGTTGCAGCCCGGCGATTATATCTGCATCGCCGTCACCGATACCGGGACAGGCATGAGTGCGGAGGTGGCGGCACGCGCCTTCGATCCTTTCTTCACAACCAAGCCGATCGGTCAAGGGACTGGACTCGGCCTGTCGATGATCTACGGATTTGCGCGGCAGTCGAACGGCCACGTCGCGCTCGAGACCGCGTCGGGACAGGGAACGTCGATCAGGCTTTATCTGCCGCGCCACCAGGGCGCCGTTGATGCCGATCAGGCCTTATCCGCCGAAAGGGATGAGATCGCGGTAACCGGCGAGACCGTACTGGTGGTCGAGGATGAACCCGTCGTGCGCAGTGTCATCATCGAGATGCTGCGCGACCAGGGATATTTGACACGCGAAGCCGCGGACGGCCCGGCGGGGTTGCGGATCTTGAGGTTGGACGAACCCGTCGATCTCTTGCTCACCGACATTGGACTGCCCGGCATGAACGGCCGCCAGTTGGCGGATCAGGCGCGAGAATTGCGGCCGGATCTCAAGATCCTTTTCATGACCGGTTACGCGGAGAACGCTTCGAATGCCGAAGGCTTTCTTCAGCCCGGCATGGACATGATCACCAAGCCGTTCGATCTCGGCAATCTATCGCAGCGCGTGCGGGCTATTATCTCCGGCTTGATGTAATTTCAGGACGCCTTCGTGTCAGGCACTGTGCGCCCCCCGGATTGCGTCACATTCAATTTCGTTCCATCCGCTTCGGCGGAAAATGCTGGAACGAATGCTGCCGCCGGGACTTCTCATTCCGCATTCATCATCGGAGGAGAGTTTCATGATCCGTCGCGTTATCGGAACTGCCGCAATTGCGATCGCACTGGTGCTTCCCGTGTCGGCCATGGCGCAAGGTGTGCCTGGCGGGGTCGAGCGGGGTGCCCGCGAGGGTGATCGGGCCGCGGGGCCTGTCGGCGCTATCGTAGGTGGCACGATCGGCGGCGTCGTCGGTGGTGTTGCCGGCGTGCTCGGCGTCGAGCAGCGCCCACGTTTCCATCGCTACGTCGTCGAGCAGCACCGTCCGTCCTATCACTATCGCGAAGCCGTTCGTGTCGGCGCCGTGCTGCCGGAGCAGGGCGTGACTTACTATGAAGTTCCCGCCGAATACGACCGGCCGCAATATCGCTACACGGTGGTGAACGACCAGACCGTTCTGGTCGATCCGCGGACGCATCGTATCGTTGAGGTGATCGAATAACGTCACTTCGCACTGAAGCGAAACAAAGAGGCCGCCGTTACCGGCGGCCTCTTTTCATGTGTCCGTTTTTGTACCTGTCACATCTCGCCGGTCAGGAACGGGTTGGTCGCGCGTTCGTGGCCGATGCTTGACCCCGGACCATGCCCGCAAATGAAGCCGACGTCGTCGCCAAGCGGCAGCAGCTTCTCCTTGATCGACTGGATCAGCGTCGCGTGACTGCCGCCGGGCAGGTCGGTACGTCCGACGGAACCGTTGAACAGCACGTCGCCGACGTGCGCAAATCGCATCTCCTTGTTGAAGAACACGACGCTGCCCGGTGAATGGCCGGGACAATGGAAGACGTCGAAGTTGAGTTCACCGATCGTGACCTGGTCGCCCTCGTCGAGCCAGCGGTCGGGCGTAAAATTGCGTACGTCGGTCATGCCGTAGTTGCTTCCGCTCTCAACCACATGATCGAGCAGATACTTGTCCGCGATATGCGGACCCTCGATCGGTACCTTCAGCGCATCTCGCAATTCCGCGGCGCCACCGACATGATCGATGTGCCCGTGTGTGAGCCAGATCTGCCTGACATTCACGCCGGTCTTTTCGATCGCGGCCTTGATCAGGGGGACGTCGCCACCGGGATCAATGACCACGGCGTCCTTGGTGGATTCGCACCACAACAACGTGCAGTTTTGCTGGAACAGCGTCACCGGGATAATGGTCGCGCCGGCTTTCGCCTTGGTCTGGTTGTCTTTTGTCATCGGCGCACAATGCCGATTTTTGCGGCCTCGCCAAGCCAATTGAGCGGCATGGCAGGCTTGATCTGGCGCCGGCCCGCTTAATTTTGGCGGAGGGCGCGGGCCGTCAAGCCACCTGGCGGCGCGGCCGGTCGATATCGTCCCAGATATCGGCGAGTCCGGTGAAAGGCTGCGGTTTGCCTATTACATATCCTTGCGCGTAGTCGACGCCGATTTCGCGCAGTCTTGCGAGGATCTCCTCGCTTTCGACGAATTCCGCGATCGTCCGCTTGCCGAGCATTTTGCCGAGCCGGTTGATGGTCTCGACCATCGCAAGGTCGATCGGATCGTTGAGCATGTCCTTGACGAAGCCGCCGTCGATTTTCAGGAAATCGACCGGCAGGTGCTTGAGGTAGGCAAAGGACGACATGCCGCTGCCGAAATCGTCCAGCGCGAAGCGGCAGCCGAGGTCTTGCATCGCGCTGATGAACTGATTGGCGCTGGCGAGATTGGATATCGCGCTGGTTTCGGTGATCTCGAAACAGATCATGGTCGGCGGAATATTCTTCAAGGCGAACTGCTCGCGGACGAATTCGACGAAGTTTTCGTCCTCGAAGGAAGCGCCTGACAGATTGATGGCACAGGTCGCGAGCCGCGTGGTCCGGGGGTTGCCAAGACCGTCGGCGAGAAGGTCGAAGGCATTGCTGACGACCCATCGGTCGATCAGCGGCATCAAGCCATAGCGTTCGGCTGGTGGAATGAAGCTCGCCGGCGGAACAAGCCGTCCATCTTCATCCCGCAGCCGCAACAGGATCTCGATGTGTATCCCCGCGTCGTCATTGTCATCCAGTGCGAGAATTTCCTGGGCATAGATGCAGAAGCGCTGTTCGTCGAGCGCGTCATGAATGCGCTGGACCCAGGTCATCTCGCCGAAGCGCTCAAGCAGTTCGGCGTCGCTAGGGGAGTGGATCTGAATGCGATTGCGACCTTTTTCCTTGGCCATGTAGCAGGCCATGTCGGCTGTGCGCAGCATGTCTTCCTTGGTCGTGCCCGCATGCGCGACGGGGATGGCGCCAATACTGACGGTGGTGTTGAAGAGCCGTCCGTTCCAGCCAAAGTTGGTGTCCTGCACGGACTGCCGGAGAGTTTCAGCAAGCATGGCTGCGGTCTCGATGCCGCAATCGGGTAGCAGCACGCCGAATTCGTCGCCGCCAAGGCGGGCCACAAGATCGCTTCTGCGCACGTTCTTTTGCAGGATAGCCGAAATCTGCCGGAGCAGCTGGTCGCCAGCTTCGTGGCCGCACGTATCGTTGACGACCTTGAACTGGTCGATATCGAGGAACATCAGGACGTGCTGGGTTCTGGTTCCGTCGAGTCGATGGAGCGCCGTTTCCAGCCGCCGCTCGAATTCGCGGCGGTTGGTCAAGCCGGTCAACGCATCGTGCGACGCCTGCCAGGACAGCCGGTCGATGTAGGCCTGTTCGTCGGTCTTGTCATGGACCACGAGTACGACGCCCGCGGCCTTTCCGGTTGCGTCGCCGTCGATGTGCAGCGGCGAGCCGATCAGCGATACGGGCACCGGACTCGAATCGGGACGAACCAGAATGTGTGTACGAGTTTCGTCATCGAGGGATTCGCCGGCCAGAATGGTCTCAACCAGACGGTCGTATTCTCTTCCATTTTCCTGGTCGACGATGCGGACCAGTGAACTCAGCGGCGATCCATAAACGTCGTCTGCATTCATCCTGATCAGCCGTTCGGCGGCGGGATTGATGAAGTCGACCTGTCCTTGGGCGTCGGTGGAGATCACGGCTTCCCCGATCGAGGCCAGCGTGACCTGCGCCCGCCGCTTCTCCGCACGCAGCGCACCTTCGAATTTTTCACGCTGTTCGATCAGTTTGCGCGTATGCCACAGCACCAGCAGCATCAGCAGCCCTGCCGTGAACATGTTGGCGAACGTCAGCAGTGTCTTGATGGCGCGCGACCCCTCGCCGAGGCTTCGGGAAAATGTCATCGCCAGCGGCGTCAGACGTTCGTTGATGCGGCCGATCTGTTCCTTGCGGGCGTTGAACAGCTCCGGTGCGACGATGCCATCCGCGATGTTATTGTGAATCACGGTCCCGAGATGTTCGAGTTGGTCAAGGACGGGATCGGTAACGATCCAGCTCTGGATCGCCTTGTCGAGATAGCTGACCGAGCGAAAATTCCGGAACAGCCAGATCATCCCGGCAATGTCGTCGGGGTGATTGCCGCCTTTGAGAAAGCCGTCGCGCGCGGCTTCGAGGTTGGGCGGGGACTGTTCAAGCGCGGCTCGCGCGTCGCGATCGCCCATGGGCACCGCGATCGCCTTCAGGTAGCGCTGGTAATACTGGTCGTCACGCGTATCGGCATAGAGCGTGAGGTAATGAACCGCGTCCTTATGCCCTTTGGACCATAGCCCTTCACCGCCGACATACGCGCGCACGGAAGACAGGATGTCGAGGCTGATGCCGGCCAGAAACGCCTGCGCAAGGATCAGGACGAGAAATGGCCAGACCAGCCGCAAAAAGCCGGAATTCGCGCGGGGAAGGTTCAGTCTCATCTAACGTCACAAGATCCAGTCGAGGCCCGTTGTGAGCAAGCCGCTGTGCGGATGCTCTCGCAACGGGTAATTCTGACGGGCCTCGCTTAATGCCTGCTAAATTCGGCGCGCGCGCATCCAGCAAGCGCGCAGTTGCATGAATCGGGGGTAAAGCATTTCGCGCCAGATTGATTCATGGCGCGAAAGCGGCCGATCCTCTGCCGAAAATTGCCCGAATGGCAGGCAATGGCACGAAAAACAGGGTTAGCAGAATGCTAACGCCCGCCGGGCATGAAGCGTCTGCCGGCGGAATCCAATCGGCTCCGCCGGCGCACTTTCGCGCTATGCTCGTCAGCGCCTGATCTGCGCCTTGAGCGTCTCCTCGATCGCACGGTCGAACGACGATGCCTTCGGCGGTGCCTTGCTGCGCTGTTCGGCCACGAACCGGTCCCGCTTTGTCACCAGCGCTGCGAGCTTTTCGTTCAGCGCCTTACGCTGCTTCATGTGTCTGTCGAGTTCTTCTGCACGCCGTTCAGGGGGCAGTGCTCGAAGATCGTCCGGCAACTCGTCATCCTTGACGCTGCCGAGTTGTCGCCTGCCGGCTGCGACATCGCTGACGAGATCGCCGTCTCCAGTTACTGCTTCCGACGATGTGATGGCGCGCTTGTTAAAGTAACTCGCCATGTCGGAGGCTTGCGCGGGCGCAGCCGCCGCCACCTGCGCCAGTTGCCGGGTCTTGTCCTCGGTGCGCTTCTGCAATGCGCGGGGTCCATACGGAATGACGGTGCGATTGATCTCCTTCTGAAGAATGATGATGTCGTCGTCATAGGGCGTCTCGATCACCACCACATGGCCGCCGTCCTGCGGTATCGGAATAAAACGCCCGTTGCCGTTCTGCGCGATATCGCGCCAGACCCGTTCGGTGTCACGCGCGTCGCCTGCCAGCACGGCGTTGACGACGATCTCCTTCTGCCGCGCTACGCCAAGCGTCTTGGGATATTTGGTGTCCTGCGCGTAGTCCATGTGCGGCGGTGCGTCGCCAACCAGGAAGATGATGCGCCTGACGTCGCCGGACGGCGTCCATTGCAACTGGTTGACTGCGACGTCGAGTGCCTCGTTGACGCTCTCTGGCCAGTCGCCGCCGCCGCGCGCTTTCAATTCGAGCAGGTTGGCGTAGAGGTCCTGGATATCGGTGGTCAGGCCGAACGTACGGGTCACATAGTCGTCACCGATGTCGCGATAGGCGACGAGGCCCATGCGAATATCGGCGCCCGGGTTGCTGTCGGCGATCGTTGTAGCGATCGACCAGATCTTCCGTTTGGCGCCTTCGATGAGCGCGCCCATCGAGCCGGTGGTATCCAGCACGAAGGCAACTTCGACGGTCGGCTTGGCGTGAGCCGCGGGCGCTAGCGCGACGGTGGACAGTAAAGCCGCGGCTACGGTCGCGAGAACTCGCGGGGTGATGACTGACTTCATATGCTCCTCCGGTTGACGTGATGTCCCCGCGACAGGTTCCATTGGCTTCACGGTCCCGTGAGGCCGAAAACAAGGCTTGGCACGGACAAATTCGCGGCCGATTTGGCCGCGGACCGGGCTTGGGATGCTGCCTTGGTTTTTGCTAAGGTTTGTCGCAATGGAATCGCACGCCGTTCATGTGGCCCTGGTGCCTCCGCCGGACCGCCGTCAATCGGAGACGGCGCTTGCGGTCGCGCGCGGGACAGCGCGCTGGCTGCGATCTCTGGGATTTTCCTGCGTCAGCGAGTTGCCGCTGCCGTCAGGGCGGCGCGCGGATCTGGTGGCGCTGAATGCGCGCGGCGAGGTCTGGATTGTCGAGATCAAGTCATCGGTCGAGGATTTGCGCGCGGACCAGAAATGGCAGGATTACCGGACGCATTGCGACCGCCTGTTCTTTGCGTTCACGCGCGATTTGCCGTGCGAGATATTCCCAACCGACACCGGCTTGATCGTCGCCGACGCCTATGGCGCGCACCTGCATTGCGAAGCGCCCGAGCATCGTCTGCCGGCGCCCACGCGCAAGGTCATGATGCTGCGCTTTGCGATGGCGGCAGCGCAACGGCTTAATCGGCTGGCCGATCCGCAAGGCCACGCCGAGATCGACGTCTAGCCGAAAAGGCATCGACCGAAATGCAAAAAGCCCCTCCGGAGAGGGGCTTTCGTTTGTTTTCTACCGAGTGTGTCAGCGCGGCGCGCGTTTCGCGAGAATGCGCTGCAACGTGCGGCGATGCATGTTGAGCCGCCGCGCCGTTTCCGACACGTTGCGATTGCACATCTCGTAAATGCGCTGGATGTGTTCCCAGCGCACGCGATCGGCTGACATGGGATTCTGCGGAAGTTCCGACTTCTCCGTGCTGCTGGCGAGGAGCGCCGCGACCACGTCGTCGGCGTCGGCCGGTTTGGACAGGTAATCGACGGCGCCCATCTTCACGGCCGTGACGGCGGTTGCGATGTTGCCGTAGCCGGTCAGCACGATCGCGCGTGCATCGGGCCGCTGACGTTTCAGCGCGGAGACGACGTCGAGGCCGTTGCCGTCGCCGAGCCGCAAATCAACCACGGCGAAGGCCGGCGCGGACTTGCCGATATGTGCGAGGCCGTCAGAGACGCTGTCGCACGACGTCACGCTGAAGCCGCGCGTTTCCATCGCGCGTGACAGTCGTTCCAGAAACGGCTTGTCATCCTCGACGATCAACAGGGACCGGTCGGTCTGCACTGATGCTTCGGCGGCTATATTCACGGTTGAGTCCCTCGCTGGTGTTCACTCAAACATATGGGTTCGCGCCGTCGGCTGCCAAGGCTCTTAAAGTCTGTTGGGGCTTAAAGTCGCAGCCCAAGAAAACCTAAGATATTGTTTCTTCTATTATTTGTGCGCTTTCGAAGCGCTCGCGGGGCCACATGATCCGCGCCACCGCGCCGTGGTCCGGAAACATCCGGTTGGCAAAGGATACCGTCGCGCCGGTTCGCTCCAGCAAGGTACGGGCGATGAAGATCCCAAGACCGAGCCCGCCGCGCTCGCCCTGCGCATCGTCGGTTGTGCGGCGGCGCGACAGATAGGGTTCGCCGATCCGTTTGAGGATGTCAGGCGCAATGCCGGGTCCGTCGTCCGAAATCACGATCTCGACGTTCTCGGTGTTCCACCAGGCATTCACCTCGACCGCGTTGCGCGCGAAATCAACGGCGTTTTCCAGAATGTTGCCGACGCCGTACAAGACTGCCGGATTGCGCATGCCGACCGGCTCGCTCGTCCCGGTAACTGCGATCCGGACCTTGATATCGATACCGAAGTCCCGATGTGGCGCGACCGTTTCCTCGATCAGGGTCGACAGCGGCATACGGTCGAACGGTGCACCCGAGGACGACAGCTGGGTGATCTTTGCGAGAATATCGCGGCAGCGCTGGGCCTGCTCGCGCAAAACCTTGAGATCGCCGGTGAGCCGTTGCGGATCCTGCGCGCCGTTCTCTTGCAGGGCCTTTTCCAGTTCGCGCGAAATCAGGAAGATGGTCGAGAGCGGCGTCCCGAGTTCATGCGCGGCTGCGGCTGCGAGGCCGTCGAGCTGGGTCAGATGCTGTTCGCGCGTCAGCACCAACTCTGTTGCCGCCAGCGCATCGGACAGTTTGCGCGCCTGCTCGGTCACCTGGAACGTGTAAAGGCTGGTGACGCCGATCGCGAGCACGATCGATAACCAGACCGCGGCGAGATAAATCGGCGGCAGAATCAGCGGATCGTCGGCGTCCCACGGCAGCGGCAGATGCGTGAACCCCAGAACCGTAGCGCATGCGATCGCAAAGATGCCGAGCGCCATCGTCAGTCGCGTCGGCAATGCCGTCGCCGCGATCAGCACGGGTGCTAGGAACAGGAATGAAAACGGGTTTTGCAGCCCGCCGGTAAAGAATAGCAACGTGGCCAGCTCTGTGATGTTCAGCGCGAGCAGCGCCGCGGTATGCACCGGCTCGAGCCGCTGCATGGGATTGAAAGTGATTTGCAGCGCGAGATTGAGAAGCGCGGAAAGTCCGACGATCGCCACGCAGGGGATGATGGGAAGGTCGAATTCGAGCCCCTGCGCAACGACGAAGATCGCAGCCAATTGTCCCAGCGCTGCGAGCCAGCGCAGCCGCAGTATGGTATCCAGCCGGACATAGCGGCGCGGATGGCGAAAATCGGAGGCGGCAACGTCGGTCATCGTCTCAAGCTTAGCCGCGCGGAGGGCAGATCACAAATTGCGCCAAGTTGACGCAACAGCGTTCTGCGAATGACACTGGCTGAGTTGCCGCACACGCCGCCCCTCCTGAGC
>JBEPUM010000116.1:0-11023 GCA_041691515.1 Pseudomonadota bacterium
TGAGGACCTTGAGTTTGCGCAAGATTTCCGACACATGGATTTTCACTGTCGTTTCGCAAATTTTCAGGTTGTAGGCGATTTGCTTGTTCTGCAATCCGATCCTCAGCATATCGAGTACCCGCAGCTGCTGCGGCGTCAGGTTGCGAAGGCGGGCGAGCAACTCTTTGACGTCGGTCCTGGTGTGTCTGGCTTTTGCCGAATCCAGGATTTTCCGCGGCACGTAAATCGAGCCTCGCAGGACTTCAGTGATCGAGTTTGCGATTTCTCGCTTCGAAGCCGATTTCGGAATATAGCCGGATGCACCGAGCAACAGCGCGCTGCTGACGATTTGCGGATCCTCGTAACTCGAAACCACCACGATTGGGCTTTTCGGAAATGAGTTCCGGATTTGGACCAGACCCGAAAGCCCGGTGGTGCCGGGCATCGACAAATCCAGCAAAATGAGGTCGATTTGGTGGGTAGAGGAAAGTACCTCCAGCGCTTCGCCGATCGAAGTCGCCTGCAAAATATCGGCATCCGGATTTGCGGAGCAAACCGCACTTTCCAGTGCCTCTCGGAACAGCGGATGATCCTCGACGATCAGAAAGCGAGCCACGCATTCCCCCGAGCTATGGTTCCGAACAGGGCGGCGGTTATCGACGATGCGGTACTTACTTCGGCACCTGCCCGGATTGTAGCCAGATGTGGTCTGAAGCGGAAGTCAAAAACCTTCAGCAAGCGTCTCGTTTATTGAAAGGGCAGACCTGATGACCTACTACGAAGTAGGCCCTTGCTCCGAGGGGCGTTCTATTGATCATGCCATAAAAGGCCGGAAAACCGTGGTCATTTGCGATTTTTCCGGGTTTCGATTCATGATTCCGTGGAATTCTTCCGGAATGCGATCGCTGATGCGGAACTTGGGTTTGTCAAACGATGTCTCCGTGATGGAGATGTCTCGGCGCTCAAGGTGATCAAGAGCATTCAGGTTGGAGCATTGCCATGGGGCATTACGATCAGCCCGAAATGACCGGAGCAATATCTCCCATGACTTCGGCTAGCTTCGACGGACCGCCCGCGCTTGAAATCGACCATGTCGGTCATCGCTACGGAGCACGAACCGCCCTGCATGACGTCAGTCTTGCTGTGAAGCCTAGTTCGTTCACCGTGCTGCTCGGTCTGAACGGTGCCGGCAAGTCGACGCTATTCTCGCTGATTACGCGGCTGTACGCGATTCGCGCCGGACGAATCCGCATCCTGGGTCACGACGTCACGCGCGAGCCGGGCGCGGCCTTGAGCAAGCTCGGGGTGGTGTTTCAATCGCGCGCCCTCGATGTCGACATTTCGGTTCGGCAAAACCTGCTCTATCACGCGGCGCTGCATGGAATCGCCAAAGGGCCGGCGGACGAACAGATCAATCGCGTCCTGGATCTCGTTGCGATGACGGATCGGCGGGGCGAGCGCGTCAGCAATCTTTCGGGAGGTCAGATGCGCCGGGTGGAAATCGCCCGCGCCTTGCTGCACGGCCCGAAGCTACTGTTGCTGGATGAGCCCACTGTCGGTCTCGACATCAATGCGCGGGCGGACATTCTTGGCCACGTTCGGCGGCTGCTGATGACCGAAGGCATTGGGGTTCTCTGGGCGACGCATTTGATTGATGAGGTCGGCGAGAATGACGACGTCGTTATCCTCCACAATGGCCGCGTGCTGGCTACCGGCCCGGTCAGGCAGGTCGTCGCGACGGAAGGTGCCGCCGATATCGGCGGCGCTTTCACAAAGCTGACGCAAGCCAATGTCGTCGAAGCTGAGGCCGCCAGATGAGCGATATCATCGAGGGCCGGCCCGCGCATGGCTACACGTTCGCGCAATATCTGATCTGCATGCGAGGCATCGTGTGGCGCGAAGCCTTGCGCTTCATTCATCAACGCGAGCGTTTCATCTCCGCGCTGGTAAGGCCGCTGGTCTGGCTTTTCATCTTCGCTGCGGGTTTCCGTCAGGTGCTGGGGGTCTCCATTATCCCGCCCTACGAGACTTACGTGCTGTATGAGGTGTATATCGCGCCGGGCTTGATTGCGATGATTCAACTTTTCAACGGAATGCAATCGTCGCTGACGATGGTCTACGATCGGGAAACCGGTGGTATGCGGACGTTGCTTGTCAGCCCCTTTCCGCGCTGGTGGCTTCTGACTTCGAAATTGCTGGCCGGCACCATCGTGTCGATCATGCAGGTCTATGCATTCCTGTTGATTGCGTGGTTTTGGGATATCGAAGCGCCGCCCAGCGGATATTTTCTGGTGCTGCCCGCGCTGTTGTTGTGCGGTTTCATGCTGGGTTCGCTGGGTATGCTGATTTCATCGCTGATCAAGCAACTTGAGAATTTTGCCGGTGTGATGAATTTCGTTATTTTTCCGATGTTCTTTGCGTCGTCGGCGCTTTACCCGCTCTGGCGGGTCAAAGAGTCGAGCCCGCTTCTCTATTATGTGTGCCAGTTTAACCCCTTCACGCATGCCACGGAGCTCATCCGCTTCGCGCTGTATGGCAAAATGTCATGGACATCTCTGCTCGTCGTTGCCGGCTTCACCGTGGTGATCCTGTGCGGCGCTGTCATCGCCTACGATCCCGCTCGCGGCTTCCTGGCGCGACGCGGCGGGCCCGGCTAGCCTTTCGCAAGGATACGCGCTGAAACGGACGCGAATGTTAGAATCGGACCACTAGAACGTCGTTTTCAAGCCCGCATAGAACGCACGCGGCCGGGCAGGGCTGACGGAACGTGCATCCGCGAAAGCCACTCCGCCATTGGCAAAATTCGGCACCGCGTCAGTTTCGAAGAATGTCCCGTAGGTCGAATAGCGATTGTCAAAGAGGTTATCCACGCGCGCATAGATCTGGAACGTCTTGTTGATCCGATAGGATGCATGCAGGTTGACGACGGCATAGGACGGTAGTTTCGATGCCTGGTTGGACTCGTCGCCCACATAATATTGGCTGCCGACAAAGAGCGCATCGCCTCCAACCTTGAAAGCGTCGGTAACGGAATAGTCGATGCCGACCTTGAACCGGTTGCGCGGAATCGAGGGAACGTGATTTCCAGGCAGAATCTGGACGTTGCCATTCATGTCGGCAAAGGGGCTGTTGGAGCCGACTTCCAAAGCATCGAGGAAGCGTGCGTCCACCAGGGCGTAGCTGGCATAGAGTTCGAGCGTCTTCGACTTCAGATTGATTTGGGTCTCGATGCCTTGGCGGCGGGTCGAGCCGACGTTCTGGAAATAGCCGAACCCCTGCAGGACCGGACTGGGGATGGCAAGAATGTCATCTGTATTCGTCGAACGGAAAGCGCCGAGCTTCCATCCGAGCGTTCCGATACTCAGATCATGCGTGCCGCGCAGGCCGGCCTCCACGGTGCGAGACACGACTTGTTTCAACGGCGGATCGGAAACAAGGAATGAGGCGATAATGCAGGGATGCGCTGGATCGGCGCATCCGAGTTCAAGCGGTGTCGGCGCGCGATTGGCTTCGGAATATCCGGCATAGGCGGACAGGCCGGAGGTGATCTTGTAGGTGCCGCCAATGATCGGATTGAACCGGTTGAATGTCTCGTTGCCGTTGAGGGCGCTGCCGATCTGATCCTGAAGCGCGATGCGTGCTGTGTTGAAGCGTCCGCCGCCTGTGATCGAGAATCTGTTGGTGACGTCGAAGGTGTCGAGGGCATAAATTCCACCGTAATCGTTGGTGGTACGAAGCGCGACCGGGCCGATCGAAACCGGGTCGCCCGATTGTCCGAGAAATATTCCGCCGCCGCTGACGACGTAGTTCGAGCCAATCGTGCCGAGTTCCGCGCTGGCCGAGAAGCGCGTCACACTGGAATCAAAACTGCCTCCGATGACGAAGCGATTATTGTGTCCAAAGAGCTGGTCGGTATTGGTCGCTTGCAACGACACACCCGCTGTT
This sequence comes from Pseudomonadota bacterium, assembly GCA_041691515.1. GTDB lineage: Bacteria > Pseudomonadota > Alphaproteobacteria > Rhizobiales > Xanthobacteraceae > Nitrobacter. Next base: position 3,925 of record JBEPUM010000116.1, read on the forward strand.
GTCGAACGGGTCGTCGTTCGATCGTTCTCGCCGAGTACGGCGCTGGGGTCGAACGAATTGGCAAGTTGGGCGCCATTCAGGCCGTTGGCAGGCGTGCTGTCGTCGCCGAAGCAAAGCAGCGTGGGGTCAGCGGCGCAAGGCTGGCTGCCGGTCGGATTGCCGTCCTGGGTTCTCTGATCGAAAATCCGGACGTGCGTATTTCCTTCGATCGTCCATGTCGGTGTCACCTCGACTTTGCCGGTTAAGTTGAGATAGCCGACGCGATTTGCCGAGGTCTGTGGTGTGGTGTAGGTCGCGCCGTAATATTGCCGAAGCAACTCGATCGGCACCGTCGCCGCGGCGCCGAAATTGTTGTCGGCGACACCCATGTTGAGGTGAAATTCGCTGCTGTCGGTTTTGTACCCGACATCGCCATAGAAGCGGCGAATGTTCGATGCCGAAAAATTGCGAAACCCGCCGTCATGCATTGCTTCGAGCGCGCCATAGACGGCGAAATTGTCGACTTGCTTTCCCCACTGCGCCGAACTCTGGACCCGTCCAAAGGAGCCGCCCATCGTATCGATTTCGGCGCCGTGGTAATTAAAGCCATCCTTCATCTGGACGTTGACCGCTCCGCCCAGGGCGTTAAGACCGAACGCGGGATTGTCGGTGACGACGGTGACGGAGCGGATCGCGGCGGTCGGGATCAGATCCCAGTTGACGGTGTCGCCGAACGCTTCGTTGATGCGCACGCCGTTCTGATAGACCGCAAGCCCCTGAGGTGTGCCAGCGACGGGCGACGCCACAAATCCGCGGAATTGCACATCAGGCTGAAATGGGTTGCCGGTCACTTCGTTGACGATGAGGCCGGGCACATATTTTTGCAAAGCGTCGGTAACGCTCGGCGACCCGGCGCGCTCGATTTGCTCGGCGTCGATGACGTTGACGCTTGCCGCCACCTTGTCTGGATCGATGGCTGGTCCTGCAAGCGGGGTGGTAATGTAGACTACGGGCGGCCGCCTTCTGATCGCGGCTGGCGCGCTTTGCGTGCGGCCGCGCTTGGTGCCGGGTTTCGGCGAAACCACGATCGGCGGCAGCGCCTCAGCAGTGGCTGGTGCGGTTTGGCTGCGGACAGGCGAGGCTGCAAGCAGCCCATATGCCAGCATGGCGAACGCTGCGGATCGTAAAATCATTATCCCCCCGGCAGGCGCGCTTATTCTGGAGCGTCGGCTTAGTCTCGCACAATGCGGGAGCGGATAAATGGGTTTCCATCGCCAGAAGGTAGTAGTGGCGCGGGATTTTTAGGTCATCACATCGGGAAAAATTCCCGGATTGTCGATGCCGTAAATCCAGAAAGATTCAGGAGCCGGAACCATTGGGAACGATGGCGTCAACCGTCACGCCGGTGCCGGTGGAAATCACATTGAGAGTCCCACCCAGCGCCAACACTCGCTCGCGCATGCCGATCATGCCGTAACCGGGTTTGAGCGAATCCGGCAAGCCGTCGCCGTTATCTTGGATCCGCACCCGGATAGCGTTGCTGCCGTCGGACGGAGAGCGTGAAGCCTCGTTTGCAGCTTCGATAAGGACAGAGACGCTCGTTGCGCCGGAGTGGCGAAACACGTTGGTCAGGGCTTCCTGGACCACTCGATAAATTGTTAACTCGGCGGTCTCTCCGAGAGCCCCCAAAGATGGTGAAATCGTCGTTTCGATGACGACACCAGGGTGAGTATCGCGCCACAATTGCATGACTGCATCGAGAGCGGCATCAAGTCCGAGTTCGTTGAGGCCGACTGGCCGCAGCTTTTCCAGAATGCGGCGGTTGAATTGCTGCAGGACGTTGATCTGATCGAGCATGGCGCTGCCGTGCTTTCTTAGTCCATCTGCGTCGGGGTCAACTCCTTCTGCCATTCGCCGGAGCGAAGTCGCATGTGCCCGCAATGCGAAAAGGTGCGGTCCGAATTCGTCGTGAAGTTCTCTCGCCACCTCCTTGCGCTCGATATCCTGAAGCGAGACTAGTCGCTCTGCCAACCGCCGCTTGTCTTCGACGGCTGCGCCGAGAGCGAATGCCAGGTTATTCAGCTTGTCGCAGATCGTCGCAATCTCGGCTGAACCGCCGACCGCGACGCGTGTCCCATAGTGACCGGCTTCAATATTGACCATGGCATCGGCGAGTTGCTGGACCGGGGACAGCGCCCGGTTGACGACGATTACGGTGATGAGAAACAGCACCACCGCAAGTGCGGAACCGACCTCGAGCTGAAGGACGATGCCGTCCCATATCTCAGCGATCTCATCGGCAGGGTGCGATGCGATCATTAGCGAGCCGAGCGATCTTCCTTCGAGGGAGATCGGGACGCTGACACGGGTTTGCTCGGGGCGGACGAGCGCGACAAACCATTCCGGCGGAGCTTCGTCATTGGCCTGCGGGTCGGCATTGCCGGTCGGCGCAACCTCGGATTCTGTAGCGTCGCGGCGGTGCGTGATGCTGACATGGCGGAGCCGTGACAGGCTATCGACGATCCTTGCCAGCTTGGCGTCAGGATCAGGACTTTCCTTCAAGTCGCCGACCAATGTTTCCACGAATTCGCGCGCCAGCCGGACGACGCTTTCGTCTTCGGCCTGCACGCGGGGGCCTGCTTCCAGCATGAGGCGGCCAACATTGATCGCAAGCCCGAGGATAAGAACGAGGGCGAACAGCGCATTGAGACGGAACTGCAACGAGCGCTTTTTCCACATTGCATCGTTCCGTTGAGGTGCCCGCTCGGCCCGTTCCCGCAGGCGTTGACAAGAAGAGAACGGCGGCTATCTAATTGAAGATTACAGCATTTCGTCCCGTCATGCACAATGCGGGGTGGATTACTGCAAGACGAGGGAAACTTGAGCGGCGGTTTGGCGCCACCGATACGGATCACCTGCAAAGGCCATTTAGATATGATCGCAGCCGGCCAACTGGCCGAAAAGCCCATGCGTATCCTGATCGTTGATGATCATCCCATTGTGGTGTCGGGCTGCCGCGCATTGCTCGCGGACGATCCGAATATTGTGATCGTGGTGGCTGTCGACGCCGAAAGCGGTGAGGCATCTTTTGTTGCCGATCAACCGGACGTCTGTGTCCTCGACATCAATCTCCCCGGCGTTTCCGGCTTCGAACTAGCAAGACGGATCCTGCGAAAAGATGCGGACGCCCGTATCATCATGTTCAGCATGAACGACGATCCGATCTTCGCGGCGAGGGCGATCGAAGCCGGTGCCAGGGGTTACGTATCCAAATCCGGAGACCCCGGAGATCTGGTCGAAGCTATCCGCGAAGTGAGCGCGGGCCGGGTATTCTTGCCGCCCGGGATCGCCCAAAAACTTGCGTTTGCCGGACCTAGCCTGGCCGAAAATCATCTTGCGAAATTGACGGCCCGCGAGATCGAGATATTGCGTCTGCTCGGAGCGGGCAAAAGCCTGACCGAAGTGGCGTCGCTCATCAACGCGTCTTACAAGACGGTTGCGAACACGGCGTCGATCATCCGCCAGAAACTGGGAGTACGAACTTCATCGGAACTGGTACGCGTGGCGATCGACTCTCGGTTGGCATAAGGCCGGAGCTAGGTGCGCGCCAGGCCGGCGGCGTGTTCCGGTACCAGGCGTTTCAGTTCGTCGACAATGAGGGCGGTGGTCTCCTTGCTTCGGCCGCCGCGCGGCGCGGGCAAGGGAATTTCAGCGACGATAGTTGCGGGTCTGCTTGATAGAAAGAACAGCCGGTCGGCTAACTGGATGGCATCGTTCAGATCATGGGTCACAAGCAGTGTGGTTATCTTTTCGCGCGCGGTAAGTGCGACGAGTTCTTCGCGCAGGCGTGCCGCTATATTGGCGTCGAGTGAAACAAACGGTTCGTCAAGCAGCAGAAAGTCGGGACGAACCGCGAATGCCCGGGCGATCGCTGCGCGGCGCGCCAGTCCAAGCGAGAGTTCGCCGGGGTATCGCGTCAGATGAGAGCCGAGACCGAGCGTCTCAATAAGGTCGCCCCTGCTTTCCAAAGTCTCATGCGCAGGCAGCACAAGGCGAATGTTTTCGGCAACCGTGCGCCATGGCAGAAGACGCGGCTCCTGGAATACGATTCCGAGCCGGCCATGGCCCGGGGTGCGGACCGCGCCTGTGAAATTCGGATCTAGCCCGGCGGCAATATGAAGAATTGTCGTTTTGCCGCAACCGGAGGGGCCGATCAGCACGCCGCATGCACCGGCGGCGAGCCGCAGGTGGAGTCCGCGCACGACTTCGACGTTTGCGCCATCCGCCGAAATATAGCTTTTCGCATCGATGCGAAGCTCAAGCGGGCTGGCGTCGCCAGCGGTTTGCACGTCGTTCAAAAGGTTGCACCACAAGCGTTTCGATCAAGAGCATAAGCATGACGAATGAGATCGCATAGCTCAAAATCGTAGTCATATCGAATAACGAGAACGCCGAGCCCAAGACAAATCCGACGCCATTCGGGCGTCCAATCAATTCGACGACCAGCACGATTTTCCAAATGATCGATAGGCCAGAGCGGGAGACCGCTGCGAGATACGGAGCAAGCTGCGGCAGGATCAACTGGCGAAGCTTCGTTTGCGGGGTGAAACAAAAGGCTCGCGCCATTTCGTCGAGATTTGCATCCAGCGAACGCGTTCCTTCGCGGATAACGACGATTACGTTCGGGAGCTTGGTCAGCGCGACTGCCACGATCGCGGCGGTTTCGTTCAATCCGATCCAGATATAGGCGAATATGATAATCACCAGCGCCGGCAGATTGAGCAGGACGATCAGCCATGGATCGGCGTATCGGTCGACGGTTCGCCAGCGCCCCATGGCGTAGCCCGCGGCGGTTCCCAGCGTAAACGCGATGACGAACGCGCCGATCACCCGCGCCAGCGTATAGGCCATTTGAAGCGGCAACTCGCCCGAGCGAAGATCGGTGAGAATTTTCACGCCGACAGCGAGCGGTGCCGGCAAAAGCCTCGACTGCGTCAGCGTAGCTACCAGCGTCCACAGCGCGAGCAGAGCGGCCAACGAGAGAAACCTGGCCAATGCTCATTCTCCGTTGGGTAATGGATGATGATAATAGAGGCCGGGGTCTAATTCGCTAGACGAACCGACAAGCCGGGTTCCGGAAACGTCGACGATCGCCTTGAACAGCGCCCGAGCATCGGATTCTTCCGCGTCGATCGAACGGCGCGGCAATCCTTCCCGCGTGCGGGTGCGATAGGCCAGGAACGTCGCGTCGTCGTCGGCCTGCATCAGGGGCCGCAAAGCTTCCCATTCCGGATCGGACTGCAACAGAATGGCGTTAGCTTTTTTCACGACAGAAAGAAAACGCTCGATTATGCCGCCGTGGGTCGCGGCGAATTCTTCCGAGAAAACGTAGCCGGTGAGTGCGATCGGCTCTTTCAAACCCAACTCGATTTCGGCCTGACGCACATCGAACAACCGGCGATATCCTCGACCCTCGAGACGCGCGCAGAAGTTCCAGTAGTTGAGACTTGCGTCTGCCTCGCCCTGCAAGGCCTTTTGAAAGATCAGCGGCGGAGCGCCATATTGCAGCGTAGCCGCTCGCGTAAGATCGAGGCCTTTCCGCATTGCCGCCGCGCGGACAATGAGCCAGCTCTTGTCGAGGGGGCCACCGGCAACCGAGAGCGTTCGTCCTGCGAGATCGGCAATGTCGCGCAAGGACGAATCTTGTTTGACCATGATGGCGCCGACGGCACTCGAATACGGATAGAACTTCAGCTTCGTTCCGAGGGAACGTTCGCGCGCAACCCAAAGCCAGTCGACGATAGCCACATCGACCGTGCCGCCATTCAGTGCGAGTTTCCCGGCGTCCGGTGAAGCCAATTCGACGGTCTTCAAGTCCAGGTTGGCCGCAGCCGCAAGTCCATGCCGGCGAATGGTGTCCAGCTGCCAGGCGAACGTGCCGGTGGTTTGAAAGCCGATACGCAGGGAGTCCACCGCGCGAGCCGGAGAAATAGTTCCAGCGGCGCACAGTGCGGCTAAAAAAACCAGCGCGCTGATCCCTTGGAGGGAGGGCTTCCTGTATTTCGGCATCAAACTTTCAGCCTTGAGCGATTCGTGGGCGCCGCCAAATTCAATTTTCCGATTTCGATGATAGCCTTGTTTCTGCTGAAGAGCTTAAGTTTGCGCAAGATCTCGGTGACATGCGCTTTAACGGTTGATTCGGCTAGTTTGAGCTCGATGGCGATCTGCTTGTTCTGAAGACCGCGCCGGATGAGACCCAATACACGAAGCTGTTGCGGTGTCAGCTCTTGCAGCCTTGCGCGCAACCCTTCCGTAATGTTGGTATCGGTCGCGTCGTTCGACTGCACGAATCCCTTCGGAACAGAGACGGAGCCGCTCAAAACAAGCTTGATCGCAAGAGCCAGTTCGCTCTTCGACGTCGATTTCGGCAAATAACCGGCCGCTCCGAGCGTCAGGGCTTCGCGAACGATCTGCCGGTCTTCGTGACTTGACACGATCGCCACCGGCAATCTGGGATAGCTCTCACGCAATCGCAGAAAGCCGGAGAAGCCCGCGGCGTCCGGCAACGACAAATCCAGCAAGGCGAGATCTATTCCCGGAGTTGCGGCGAGAATGCCAAGTGCCCCCTCGATTGACATCGCCTCGAAGATCTTGGCATCGGGGTGGGTCATGCGTACGGCGCTGCCGAGCGCTTCCCGAAACAGCGGATGATCGTCGATAATCAAGAAGCTGATCATCTCTCACCTTAGCTGCGAAGCAAACGACCGGCTCGACGAATGGGCGTTTGCGGCGAAACGATACGACGAAGGTGCTTTAGGAAATCCGCAGAAACGCGATGCTGAGGTCCGGCGCGAAGTCAGTTCGATGCGCCGGGCTGCGTTTGTACGGTCAGTAAATACGCATAGACGTCGTTGAGTTGTTCGTCAGTGAACACGTCCTTCCACGACGGCATTCCCTTTGCGGGACGACCCTGGTGCACCGTCGTCCAGAACTTGTCATGCATGTCATCACCGTAACGGTGCTTCAGCAACCGGAGATCGATATGACGCTCGGCCTGGACCGCGTCGGGCCCATGGCAATGCGCGCATGTGCCGTTGAAGACCTCGCGGCCCGCCGTCAC
>JBEPUM010000117.1:0-10957 GCA_041691515.1 Pseudomonadota bacterium
GCTCGTTCGGTGTTCTCGATGTGCTCTGCGCTCATTTGATACCTGTACAACTTTCTTCTGTCTGCTTTGCGGCGTTTGACGTTGTCGCGGCCGTTGGTGACGACATTGACGAAGTCGCCGTCAATGCATGCGAAGCGAGATATCCGGTGTGAATCGCGAGCGCAGCAAAAGTGCTCACCTATGCTTTCTGCAACGACGCTTCCTTTTCGCAATTGCTCATGCAGGCAGAGGAAAAAGTTTAGGTAACTCTTTCGACGTGGGCAAGTTATGATTTGGGAGACTCTCTCCCGTGGATCTCGGGGGAACTCCTGAAGAGTTTTTGCGCTGTGGGCGAGATTTCGGAGCGGACATTGCGTGTCATGATAGCCATCCTCGAGATCATTTTGGTCTTGATCCTTGCTCGCAGCAATTGCGACGCACAACAGATCAAGCCGCTCACGCCTTTGCCTATCGCCGAGATAGCGCCCGGAGTCTACGTTCACGTTGGCAACATCGATATGATGAACGAAGTCAATCAGGGCGATGCTGCGAATGTCGGATTCATCGTTGGCGACGATGCGGTGGCGGTGATCGATACCGGAGGAAGCGCGCGCGAAGGTGCGCGTCTCCTTGCGGCTATCCACGCCGTAACGCCGAAGCCGGTTCGCTATGTTATCAATACACACGTTCATCCCGATCACATTTTCGGCAACGCCGCGTTTGCACGAGAAGGAAATTCGTTTGCACGAGAGCGAACTATTTTTGTTGGACACAAAAATCTGCTGCGCGCACTGACGGCACGGGGCGAGTATTATCTCAAGTCATTTCGCGGCGTGCTTGGCGATTCCCTGATGGACGACGTGAGAATTGTGCCGCCTACGCTGCTTGTCGATGACGAGTTGCAGATCGATCTCGGAAAGCGCGTGCTGACGCTGAAGGCGTGGCCGCCCGGACATACCGACAACGACCTGACGGTCTTCGATACCGCGAGTTCGACCTTGTTCGCGGGCGATCTGTTGTTCGTTGAGCACGTGCCGGTAATCGACGGCAGCATCAAGGGCTTTCTCTCTGACATCAGGGAGTTATCGCGTATTCCCGCCCTGCGCGTGATTCCCGGGCATGGACCTGTTGTCAACGACTGGCACGGCGCCGTCGCCGACGAGCAGCGCTATCTAGAAAACCTCGCCAACGAAGTACGCAGCCTTATCAGACGAGGAGTTCCTCTCACCAAAGCGGCGAAAGAGGCGGGGCGCAGCGAGCAGTTGCAATGGAAACTTTTCGGCGAATATGGTTCCCGTAACGTCATCGCAGCGTACAGCGAACTCGAATGGGAATGACCGAACCTTGCCGCATAAGGTGCTTTCGGGTAAATTCATCGCTGCTTCATTGTGGAAACGGAATTCGGCCATGTCGATTTTTTCCAAGATGATCGCCCCGGGCTTGATGGCAGCGTTATGTCTGACAGTGCCACTGAATTTAGCTGGATCGTCGCCGGCGAACGCTCAAGCCGCCGCAAGCCAGGACCAACCCTCGGAAGAAACCTGGAACAGTATTAAGGGCGACATCTTCAAGGATCGCCCGGTTCTCGATGGCTCGGGCCTGGTGATGCTCGATGCGCCGCGACGCGCCGAGGACTCTGCCATCGTACCGATCGGCATGCGCGTCAATTTCAGTGGTGACGACAAGCGCACGCTGAAGTCACTGACGCTGGTGATCGATGAAAATCCTGCGCCTGTCGCGGGCACTTTCACGGTCGGCCCCCGTTCCGGCGTGACGTCAATTTCGACGCGGGTTCGGGTCAACTCCTATTCCTATGTTCGTCTGATCGCCGAACTCAGCGACGGAAAACTCTATGGCGTCAAAACGTTCGTGAAAGCATCCGGCGGTTGCTCGGCGCCGGCAGCCTCGAATGCCGACGCCACCAAATCGTTGTTGGGGAAGATGAAATTCCACACTTTCCGGCAGGAGGCGGGCGGGGCACCCGAAGCGCAAATCATGCTGCGCCATCCGCAAAACTCGGGCCTGCAGATGGATCAACTGACGCGGCTCTATATTCCGCCGTTCTTTATCGAAAACCTCAAGATATGGCAGGGCGATGAGTTGATGGTGGAGATGGACGGCGGGATAGCGATCTCGGAAGATCCTAACATCCGTTTCAACTACAAACCCAACGGCGCGGCTAATTTCCGCGCCGAGGCCAAGGATACGAGCAAGCACATCTTCAAGGACGAATGGTCCGTTGCGAAATCAATACTGTAACGATGAGTGCCTCGGCGGCTTGCGTTCGAAGCCGTTCGCCTAGAAGCAGCGGATTTCCGCTTCCGCCTGTGCACGCCGGAAATCCTGCAGGGCAAGCCGGGCCAGTTCGGTCGATTTGAATTCGGAACTGACGGGCCCGGTGACCTGGGACATCGAGAGGATTGTCTCGGCAGTGACATAGTGATCGTAAGGAATGATCGAGGCGATCACGTCGATCGAGCAGGAGCATTTCCGCAGCAGTTCCTGCGTCTCGCCGTTGGCTTTCATGCAACCGAAAACATAGTCGGCGCGCACGGATGTCGGATAGTCATTAAGGTCTTCGGCCTGGGCACGCGGAGCAACGACGCTCAGGACCACCAGGACAGCAGCCGGCCAAAGCAGACTGCGCAGCCGAGCTACCGGCTCAGAAGGGTGCCGTTCAGGACTTTTTGCCATCGGCCCCAAATTGTTTGAGATAGGCAATGACATTGTCGATGTCCGCATCCTTCGGCAAACCGGGGAAAATCATCTTGGTGCCGGGAACCTTGCCCCGTGGGTTTTTCAGATATTCCTTTAAGGTCGCCTCATCCCAGGTGATGCCCGAATTCTTGTTGGCATCGCTGTAGGAATAGCCCGGATAGGTGCCGGCCTTGCGGCCGACAACGCCGTTAAGCACAGGTCCGACCGCGTCTTTGGCGCCTTCGCCGATCTGGTGACAGGCCTTGCATTTGGTAAACACCTTCTCGCCAAGTGCCGCATCCTGAGCGCTTGCAGCGCCGATTGATCCCGCCAACACGGCCGCGGCAAAAGCGCAAATCCGAAATTGTTTCACTGGCCCATCCATCCTTCAATTATGGTTCTGTTTTTTGTGGGGTTCTGCTTTTCCCAATGGAATGGCGCGCAGCGCCAGCCAAATAATTTTGTCAGGATCAACTATCGAGGTCAAGCTTGGGTCCGGCAGCGCGGCAGACTCAAGATTAGCTTTTGGTCGTAGCATTAGCCTTGCTATGCATGTCGGCTATCTCTGCGCAGCGCTGTCGGTCAGCGGCGGGTCAACCGTCAGATATTGAATTTCACGAGGCCGTGTGTCGAGAAATGATCGCATGATGTTTTTCATCGACGCTCGATGGCGCGGGGTCGACTTGCTCCTACTTGGTGCAGCCCTTCAAGGCTTTCTCCTCGATCGTGAAGATAGCGCTTGTCTTGATCTCGACATTTGGAACCACGCAGGTCCGCCCGCTCTTATCGACGAATTTGACGTCGTAAACGCCGCTCGCCGTGTCGGTGATCTTCAGGCGTTCGTCATGGTCGACGGTGCGATCGCGATCATTGTCGGTCTGGTTGCGCCCCCATTGGTCCTTGCCGGCCGGTGAAAGCTGTAGCGACGTGATGGTATTAGCTGTCAGGTTCCAGAACCGGGTGTCCTTGGCCGAAGCGGTCGCCGGAATAAGCACCAGAACGAAAGCTGAAATAATAATTGCTTTGGTCATTGTCCGCTTCTCCCAAACATTAGACACCATGCCTTCACACAAATGCGATGGAGGCTGTGAATGCAGCCGATGCCGCCGGTTAGCGCTCATGTTATTATCAATCCCGAGCGCCCATCGCAATTGCGGGAACGAGGAGACGCTGCGATGCCCCCTGGAATGCTGCTGCGGATATCTGCTGTCGTCCTCGCAATCGCCAGCTGGACGGGTGCTGCCCTTGCGGCACCCGCGACGGCCATCTTTCCGTTCGAGATCTACGACACCAGCGGCGAGGCTCCGCAGCCCGATCGCACCGAACGGCTTGCGATGGCAACGCGCGTCCTGTCGGAGGCCCTGGAAAAAACCGGGCGCTATTCGCCCATCGACCTCGGACCGTTCGGCGCGGACGTCGCAGCTACGGCGCCGCGTTACCGATGCGGCGATTGCTTTCTACCGGTCGCGCGCCGCGCCGGTGCGGCTTATGCCGTGATCCCGGTGGTTCACAAGGTGTCGTCGTTGATCTCCTCCATGGATATCTGGATCATGGATGCTTCCAGCGGCGCGGCGGTCGCTCATCTTGGCGGTCAGATCCGCGGCGACACCGCGGAGGCTTATGAGCACGGCGTCCGCTTCCTGGTCAGGAACCGGTTGCCGGACGATCTCCCTCCAGACAAGGCACCGCAGGCCAAATAGCTGAACCGCTAGGTCTTCAGTCGCGCGGCATGCCAGCGCAGATGATCTTCCATGAAGGTCGAGATGAAGTAATAGCTGTGATCATAGCCGGGCTGGTTCCGAAGCGTCAGCGCAATGCCGGCCCGTGTGCATGCGGTTTGCAACAGATCGGGGCGAAGCTGTTCGGCCAGGAAGGGATCGGCATCGCCGTAATCGACCAGCAAATCGGAAAACCGCGCACCACCCTCGATCAGCGCGACGGCATCGTGTCTGCGCCATGCCGTGCGATCGTCCCCAAGATAACCGCCGAGCGCCTTAATACCCCATGGCACCTGTGAGGGCGCCACGATCGGCGAAAAGGCGCTGGCCGCGCGGTAGCGGTTGGGATGCCGCAGCGCGATCGTGAGCGCGCCATGGCCGCCCATCGAATGTCCAAGGACCGACTGTCTCGTGGCATCGACTGGAAATTGCTCAGCAATCAATTCGGGCAGCTCTTCCGTAACATAGCTCCACATGCGGTAATTATCCGCAAAGGGTTGACGTGTGGCATCGACGTAGAAGCCGGCGCCGAGTCCGAAATCATAGGCGCTGGCAGGATCGCCCGGTATGTCTTTGCCGCGCGGGCTGGTGTCCGGTGCGATAAAGACCAGACCTAACTCGGCACAGGCACGGCGGAATTCGCCTTTCTCGGTGACGTTGGCGTGGGTGCAGGTCAAGCCCGACAAATACCAGACCATCGGCAGCTTCGTGCCGGTGGGATGCGGCGGTACATAAACCGAAAAGGTCATGGGCGTCTTCGTTTCGCGACTGACGTGCTTGTAGACGCCCTGCACACCATCATGCGACCTATTCAGCGAAACAGTTTCGAGGGTCATGGGGTTCCATCTCCGGCCGCTCCAACGATACGATGTCCGAGATCACAGATGCCGATGGCAGACAACATAGGCGTCATAACAAAGGTCGCAATGCGATAAAACCCTTGGGAACCGCGGGCTGCAGGACGCTACGCTGCCGGGTCGTGGATACCCATGACGGGCAAGAGCGAACGTCGTGCCGAGGTTCGAGACATGAAAGCGAATTCGGCGTACCATTTTCGAGTTGCCATTTTTGAATAGGAGGCACTGGAAATGATCGAAATTGTCCTCACGGTCTGCGCCATCGCCAATCCTTCCAATTGTCAGGAGAAATATCTTCAGTTCGCCTGGGAAGGCTCGCTTCGCCAATGCATGATGGCTGCGCAGCCCTATATCGCCCAGTGGATTGGCGACCATCCGCAGTGGGTCACCCAGAAGTGGACCTGCGAGTATCCCGGTCACGAAAAACGAAGGATTTGATTCGAGTCGCTGACGCGGCGTCGGCGCTGCGGCTTTCAGTTCGGTCCGAAGGCAATCCCCCAAGGCAGTTCACCGACTTGAATGGATTTGATGACCTTCTGAGCCGCGACGTCGATGACCGAAACGTCGTTCGAAACGCCATTGGCGACAAGCAAGTACTTTTCGTCGGGCGTAAAGGCGCCGTGCCAGACGCGCTGTCCGACCAGTAAATACTTCAAGACAGCGTGAGTGACACCGTCGACCACGGCCACACGGTTGGCAGGCCCGAGGTCGATAAAGCCGAATTTGCCGTCTTTCGTGATGTTGATGCCGACCGGCTGGATCGCTTCCGACCGCAGACCCGGGATTTCAAATTTGACGATCTTCTTGATCTGCCGTGTCGCGGGATCGATGATTGTGAGGTCGCCGCCGATCTCCGAGGTTACCCATAATTCGGATCCGTCGGCCTTGAATGCCGAAAAGCGGGGGCGCGAACCGACCAGCAGATTGGTCGTGATCTGACGCGTTGACGTGTCAATGAAATGCACCATGCTGGAAGTTTCGGAGGTGCATACCAGCACCTTCGCGTCCGGGCTGACAGTCATGCCCTCGGGTTCGGTGCCCACCGTGACTTCGCCAATGGCGGTACGCTTCTCGACGTCGATGATAGTCACCATCGCGTCATTTTCATTGGCGACGTAAAGCGTTTTTCCGGCGGGATCGAGTGCGAATTGCTCGGGATCTGCTCCCGATGGCAACTGTCCGGCCTCGGCGCGGGTCTTGGTGTCGAACACCTGGATCGAATCGTCGTCTCCGACGGCGACAAAGACAAACTTGCCGTCGCGGGTGACTTCGATGCCGCGTGGCCTTTGCCCGGTCTTGATGGTTGCGACGGTTTCCATCTTGTCGGTGTCGATCACCGAGATCGAATTGCTTTTTTCATTGGAAACATAGGCCAGGTAGGCGGACGCGGAATTGAGCGGGAGAAGGAACCCGAGCAGGGCGAGACCTGTTGTCGCGATCAGGCGCACAGTGAACATCGGGCGTTCTCCAACGTGTCGGGTCCAGGACGATCGCATTCGCACCACTTCATGGTCGATTGGCGCTGACCCGCAGAATAGACAATCGCCGCAGTTCGAGATACCCCGCCTTCGCTCGGCATTCTTTGCGCTCGACGGTAAAGAGCGTAGCTTGAAAACTCAAACATGACGAAACGCAGCCTGTCTGCGTTGCTTGTGACAGTACCGGCCGGTGAGGAGTGTTGCAGTGCAATCGAACCTGAACAACGCGTGGAAGGCTGATTTGGGAGGCTTGATGTGCTCCGGCTTCTAATCGCCTTTTGCGTATTCATTGCGCTGAATGGAACCGGTTGGTCCGATCAACCGCTGGAAATCAAGATAGGCTACCTGCGTCAGCAGCCGTCGCGAATCCGGATCTCGCTGATCGACGTGCCGGCCGCCAATGACGGGCTTGCCGGCGCGCAACTCGGGACCGAGGACGACAACGCTACCGGACGCTTCCTCAATCAGAACTACATGCTGGTCGATAAACTGCTCGGCGAGAATGACGATCCGGTCGCGGCCATGAATGCGCTAGCCGATCAGGGTGCGTCCTTTATCGTCACCAGTCTCGATGCCGACAAGCTGTTGAAGACGGCCGATGCTGCAAAGGCACGCGGCGTGACGCTGATCAACGCGTTCGCGACCGATGAACGGCTGCGCGAACAGGATTGCCGCGCCAATGTCATTCATGCTGCGCCTACTCGCTCCATGCTCGCCGATGGGCTGGCGCAATATTTGATCTGGAAGAAGTGGCGCAAGTGGCTGCTTATCGTGGGCTCGCACGACAACGACAAATTATTCGCTGACGCCCTTCGTCATGCTGCGACCCGTTTCGGCGCAAAGATCGTCGAGGAGCGCGTATTCAAGGACAATGGCGGCGCGCGACGGACCGACAGCGGGGTCGCCGAGATTCAGCAGCAGATGCCGGTGGTGACGCAGAGCGCACCCGAGCACGACGTGCTGGTGGCGGCGGATGAAAGCGAGGTCTTTGCAGGCTATCTGCCGTACCGAACCTGGGATCCGCGCCCGGTCGCGGGCTCCGCCGGGCTCGTGCCGACCGCGTGGGATGCCGCGTTCGACCAATGGGGCGCGGTGCAGTTACAGAACCGCTTCACCAAGGCGTTTCAACGCGCGATGACGGCCCACGATATGCAGGTGTGGACAGCGGTGCGCATCGTCGGCGAAGCCGCGGCCCGCAGCGGCTCCGGCGATGCCGCAAAAATGCTCGCTTACATCGAGAGTCCGGCATTCTCGGTCGCGGCTTTCAAGGGCCAGAAGCTGACGCTGCGCGACTGGAATCTGCAATTGCGTCAGCCGATCCTGCTGTTCGATGGTAGAAATACCGTGTCCGTGTCGCCTCAGGAGGGCTTCCTGCATCAGGTATCGACGTTGGATACACTCGGTCTCGATCGTCCGGAAACCAAGTGCGTGCTCAAGTAACCTGATCGCTTCGCGTTGGGATCGACAAAACGACGATTCGCATTTTGTGTGATTTCGTTGAATCCACAGCTACCTCCTCACTTTTAGTCCAAGAGAGAAGTTATTTTATCCAAGGGAGAAATATCTGCGTTGGTTCTTCAATCTTGCGTACTTGCGCGATTTCAGAGGTGCTCATAGGTTTCGGCTCAGGCGTGGAAGTCGCGCCGAATTACTTCGGAGGATGAAATGACCTGGAAGACTCCTAAAATTGTCGAAGTACCGGTGGGCATGGAAATCAACATGTACGCCTGCGCCGCGCGCAAATAGACTGCATCGAAACGATCTGCCCGGCTCGAGACATTCTTGTGACGAGCCGCGGCAGGCGTCCTGCCGACGACGACTAGATATGACTTCTGGAAATTGATCCGACCCAAGCAGGCTACGTGTGGCAGAACACACGCGAGCAAAGCCGCAAAAGTAAATACCTGCTCGCCGCGAGGAGTTCTATTCGCAGGGAATGTCCGGGAACAGGCCGCCGTGCTGCGCTTTGTGAATCGCGGACGGAACGATTCCGAAATACTCCCGGAATACGCGGCTGAAGTGCGACGAACTTGAAAAGCCCCACGAGAACGCGACGTCCGTGACGGATTTTCCGACCTGGGTTTCCAGTTCCTGGCGGCAGTTCTGCAATCTGGCGTGCCGGATATAGTCGCTGATGGTCGTGCCCCGGTCGCTGAACAACATGTGCAGATAGCGCTTGGTGCAGCCCAGCGCTGCCGAAATCTGGTCGATAGAAAGATCCGGGTCGCGCAGATGTTCGCGGATGAAGAACTGCGCCCGAACGTACATTGCCTCGGGTCCGACACGATCGAACATCGCGTCGGCCTCGCGGAGCGGCAGCAGCAGCAGATCGATCAGCGAATCGGCGACCCCGATCGCGTTGTTCGGCGACAGTTTGGTCGCCTCGTCGAAAGCGGCGTGAACAAAGTTGTAGGCGATCCGGCCCGTGCCGGTGCGTGCCGAGAGTTTGCAGGCCGACATCTTCGCCGAACGGAAACCGCGTTCCTGCAACAGTTCTTTCGGTACGATGACGACCTCGTGCCGCGTCAGCGTGGGGCTGACGATCGTGTGCGGGCAGGAGACATCGTAAGCAAGACAGTCGCCGGGCATCAACTCGATGTGGCGCCCGTCCTGCTCGAAATGCGAGGTTCCGTAGGTTTGGAACAGTATTTTAACAAACGGGTGGCCGCCCAATTCGGCGCGCGAGGCAGTATGCGCCAACCGATGCTGGCTCGCCTCGATCTGGCAAAGCTTCAGTTTCGAAACCGTTGTGTAATTGATCCTGCCTTCGAATGAGGAGGCCTCCAGCGGATCGATGTCGAAATGGCCGCAAAGATCGGTCAGGGTGTCTGACCAAGCTTGGATCTGCTTCTTCGGCGTAAATCCGGAGGTGTTACTAGAGCGGATCGTGTCGGACATTATCCAGCCACCGGTTCGATGCCAAAAACATGACCGCTTTGCCGCGAGAGGCGTCGAGTCACGATTGAGCGACCTTTGTCTCAATTTAAGGCGGTCATTGGGCTTTGCGCAGTACGCCTGCTGATATCCTTTGATAATCCTCTGACTTAGTTTCCGCGCCGTCAAGTGGAACCTCACCTATGATGCCGCGCAGCATAGACGAACGTGCGTGATCTGCTGACCTCGCGGAGGCCCCAACTAAAAAGTTCGCGGTGTTTCGCTTCTACGCAAGCGGGCTTCCCTCTTGGGCAAGTTTTCCGATTTGGGGCGGGTAATAATCCCGGTCAGAGAACCGAGAAAGCGGACCGTATTCTTTACGGAAACCCTTCTCACACATGGGAGGACTCACGATGCGCAAAGTGCTATTCGCGACCGGTCTTGGCGTTGTGGCGATGCTTGCCGCGGGAGCCGCCAGAGCTGATGAGGCGCTGGATCAACTCGCCAAGGATCCGAAGCAATGGGTTATGCAGCAGGGCGACGACGCGAACACGCGTTTTTCGAAGCTCAACCAGATCAACGCATCGAATGTTAAAAAGCTGCAGGTAGCCTGGACGTTCTCGACCGGCGTATTGCGCGGCCATGAAGGTGGGCCGCTTGTGATCGGCGACACGATGTATGTGCACACGCCGTTTCCGAACACGGTCTACGCACTCGATTTGAATCATGATGGCAAGATCCTCTGGAAATACGAGCCGCGGCAGGATCCGAACGTCATTCCGATCATGTGCTGCGACACGGTCAACCGCGGTGTCGCTTATGCCGACGGCAAGATCTTCCTGCATCAGGCCGATACGACACTCGTCGCACTCGACGCCAAGACCGGCGCCAAGGTGTGGTCGGTGATGGACGGCGAGGCCGGCAAGGGTCAATCCGGCACGGATGCGCCGTTTATCTTCAAGGACAAGGTGCTGGTCGGCGTATCCGGCGGCGAATTCGGCGTTCGCGGCTGGGTCAGCGCATACAACATCAAGGACGGCAAGCTTGTCTGGCGCGGCTTTTCGGCAGGGCCGGACTCCGACACGCTGATCGACCCCGAAAAGACGACTTCGCTCGGCAAGCCGGTTGGACCGGATTCATCGACTAAGACCTGGCAGGGCGATCAATGGAAGATCGGTGGCGGGGCCACATGGGGTTGGTATTCCTACGATCCCAAGCTGAACCTGGTCTATTACGGCTCGGGTAATCCCTCGACCTGGAATCCGGTGCAACGTCCCGGTGACAACAGGTGGTCGATGTCGATCTGGGCCCGCGACCTTGACACTGGCAAGGTCAAGTGGATCTACCAGATGAC
>JBEPUM010000118.1:0-10827 GCA_041691515.1 Pseudomonadota bacterium
TACGGCTGAGCGAAGCGCAGCGGATCGACTGGCTGCGGCTGATCCGTTCCGAGCACGTCGGGCCGCGGACCTTTCGCTCGCTTGTGAATCATTTTGGCAGTGCGCGCGAGGCGTTGACCCGCCTGCCCGATCTGGCGCGCCGGGGCGGCGCTGCGCGCGCCGGGCGGATTTACAGTGAGGCTGAAGCCCAGGAAGAACTTGCCGCCGGCAAACGGATCGGCGTCAGCCTGCTCGCGCCGGGCGAAGCCGGTTATCCGCCACGTCTCGCCTCGATAGACGACGCACCGCCGCTGCTCGGCGTGCGCGGCGATCTCGACGTCATGATGCGTCCGATGATCGCCGTCGTCGGATCGCGCAACGCCTCCGGCGCGGGACACAAATTCGCACAGACATTAGCGCGCAATCTCGGCGACGCTGGCTTCGTCGTCGTGTCGGGACTGGCACGCGGCATCGATCAGGCAGCCCACCGTGCCAGCATGGCGGCCGGCACAGTCGCGGTATTGGCGGGCGGTCACGACCGCATCTATCCGGCCGAGCACGAAGATCTCTTGGCGGCAATGCTGGCAAGCGGTGGCGCGATTTCGGAAATGCCGATGGGACATGCGCCGCGTGCGCGCGATTTTCCAAGGCGCAACCGCCTGATCTCAGGTGTCGCGCTCGGCGTCGTCGTCGTCGAGGCCGCACATCGTTCAGGCTCGCTGATCACCGCGCGCATCGCCAACGAACAGGGCCGCGAGGTCTTTGCCGTGCCGGGTTCGCCGCTCGATCCGCGCGCGGCCGGCACCAACGACCTCATCAAGCAAGGCGCGACACTCACCACCGAAGTATCCGACATCATCAATGCCGTGCGTCCGATCATGGGACGACCGATCGATCTTCCCGCGAGCGAACCGGATCATGGCGGCCCAGCGGCGGAAGAGCCCGCCGCGAGCGACCGTACACGCATCGTCAATCTGCTCGGTCCGGCCCCGATCGGACTCGACGACCTGATCCGGATGGCGGACGCCTCCCCGGCAATCGTGCGCACGGTCCTGCTCGAACTGGAACTGGCCGGGCGGCTCGAGCGCCACGGCGGCGGGCTGGTGTCGATGATCTAGATTCAGAGTTTCGCATCAAGGTTGCTGCAAACGGAACTTCGAAATCCGCGCTCTAGAACCACTCGCCCGGCAGGTGCTGATCGGCGATGATCGCCAGCACCGACAACAGAAGCCCGATCCCGCAGAACAGGCCGAGCGTGACCAGCGGGTGAGCTTCCGTGGATGAAGAGACGTTGGATTTCGCAACAAGCGGAGAAGCCTTGACCATGTCAGTCTCCTTGCACGTCGTGTCGTCTATCCCGGCCCTGTCGTGTTGTCGGAGGAACCGCGGCAAAGGTTCAGATCGTCAAAACAAAAGAAACCTCGCCCGGCGGTCAGGCCGGACGAAGTTGATTCGATGTATACGGTTGATCCGCTCAGAACCCGGGGACAACCGGAACGATGCCGTTCATCACGGCAACCAGCCCCGTCAGCAAACCCACCGCCACGAACAACGCAACAGTCACGAACTCGTTGCTCCCGTCCTTATTCAAAACGCCAGTTACCGGAATCGTCTGAACCAAATTCATCATGCCGCCCTCCATTGCGATGTCGGGAGTCCCCGCCCGCTTGTTGTTGATTTGCGCGATCCTCAAAACATAGACCGGCCCCGAATTCCCATATCCGGATGCAGTGAGGGTATAATTGCGATGTCATAATATTTGCTGAGGGAGCATCGTGAACGAATGGTTCCGGACCGCCACAATGGCCGCCCGGAGCTCGATTGTGCACATCGCATAAAGTATTCGCAGCAAATGCGCCGTCAGCCGCGATAGATCGGCGCACCAGCCGGCGACGCAGTCGAGCCTCCATCGACGAAGATTTCCTGGCCCTGCACATGCGCCGCATCGTCGGACGCGAGAAACAGCACCGTCTTTGAAACGTGTTCGGTTTCACCGATATGACCGAGTGGCGTGGTGAGTGAAATGCGTTTCTCAAAAACCTTCTCGGCTTCGGGTGTTGCGACGGCAGCACCCCAGATCGGGGTACGGATCGCCCCGGGCGCCACGACGTTGACGCGAATTCCTCGCGGTGACAGTTCGGACGCCATCACGCGTGCCATGGCGCGGACACCGGCCTTGCTCGCGGCATAGGCTGCATAGCCGGGATTGCCCAGTACGGAGATGACGGATCCGTTGAGGATGATCGATCCATTGTCGTTCATCTGCGCGACTGCCGCCTGCACCGTGAAAAACACCGCCGTCAGATTGGTCCGGATCACATTCTCAAATGCTGCGAGCGTGGTGCCGCCCACCGGCGTGCCGCCCGCAATGCCGGCATTGGCAAACAGGACATCGAGCTTGCCGAATTGTTTCACGGCCTGCCCTACCGCACCTTCCAGTGCGGCTACGTCGGTCGCATCCGCCTTAATGCCGATAGCGTTGGAGCCCAATTCGGCCACGGCAGCGTCGAGCCTGGCCTGATCGCGCCCGGTGATGGCGACCCGCGCCCCTTCCGCCACAAACAGCTTTGCTGTCGCAAGACCAATGCCGCTGTTGCCGCCGGTAATGAACGCTGTCTTGCCTGCAAGTCGCCCGCTCATATGATGTCCTCTGTAGTTGCATTATGAAACCTGATTGCCATTTAAGGTGGATGGTTTCATAATGCAACTACACGAAGGTGTGAGACTGTTAGAATTTCCCGCAGCCTGCGATCATTCGCCGAGGATGCCATGGTGAAACGAACGAGTTTTGAAAAAGCGGAGTGCCCCATCGCGCGATCGTTGGAAGCGATCGGCGACTGGTGGTCGCTCCTCATCATTCGCGACGCCTTTCTGGGCAAGCGCCGTTTCAGTGAATTCGAAAAGGGTCTCGGGATCGCCAAAAATATCCTGACGGTGCGGCTGCGCGCCCTGGTGGATCACGGCATCCTGAAATCAGCGCCCGCCCCTGACGGCAGCGCCCACATGGAATATGTGCTGACGGCGAAGGGGCACGGCGTCTTCCCGATCCTGGTGGCACTTCGGCAGTGGACCGAGGAGTTCGGCGGACGGAAGGTATCGACCAAACTTGTTGATCGGAAGAGCGGGCGTCCAGTGCGCAAGCTGGAATTACGGGCGCAGGACAAGCGGCTGCTGCATTATAGGGATATCGTGGTCCGGTCGTCGGTCTGATCGGCGCAGCCGTTGCACCGGTCAAACTGAATTGCGCTGCTCGCGAAGCCGGACGATTTCTTCAGCTTCCATTTGTGCCATGTCGAGCAGGAAGCCGAGGGTATCAAGCCGGTGACAGCGAGCAATCTGTCCAAGATCGGCAACCGCTTCCACGAGGTAGCGTGCAGCCTCATCCGGGCCGCCATCGCCGGCAGATTCGCCGGCGTGGGTCCGGCGGTTGCCGGAATCATCGTTCCGGTCTGGTCGTCCGCTCACCCCGGACACTCCTCATCATCCACCTATCTCATAAGATGTATTTCTAGGCGATACTCTCTATGAGAGCACAACTTTAAGTAAAGTTATACAAATAATACAATCAATGCAGCGGAACCGATCCCCGCATATCCGCGCGAGTCCATTTGACTTAACGACGCGCTGCACCCATGTTCGCCCCGAAACCGCCGACGCGACTCTCGCGGAACCGGCCTTGAATTTCCCCGTAAGCTATTGGAATGACATGAATATCGTCATTGTCGAGTCGCCTGCCAAGGCCAAGACGATCAACAAGTATCTCGGAGCCTCCTACGAGGTGCTGGCGTCGTTCGGCCACGTCCGAGACCTTCCCGCCAAGAACGGATCGGTCGATCCGGATGCCAATTTCCAGATGATCTGGGAGATCGATCCCAAAGCGGCCGGCCGGCTTAATGACATCGCCCGCTCGCTGAAGGGTGCCGACAAGCTGATCCTCGCAACCGACCCTGATCGCGAGGGCGAGGCCATCTCCTGGCACGTACTTGAAGTGCTCAAGGAAAAGCGTGCGCTGAAGGATCACAAGATCGAACGCGTCGTCTTCAACGCCATCACCAAGCAGGCGGTGACCGACGCGATGAAGAGCCCGCGTCAGATCGATGGCGCGCTGGTCGATGCCTACATGGCGCGCCGCGCACTCGACTATCTCGTCGGCTTTACCCTGTCGCCGGTACTGTGGCGGAAATTGCCGGGCGCGCGCTCGGCGGGTCGCGTGCAATCGGTGGCGCTGCGGCTGGTCTGCGACCGCGAGCTCGAAATCGAGAAATTCGTGCCCCGCGAATACTGGTCGCTGGTTGCAATGCTAACGACGCCGCGCGGCGAAGCCTTCGAGGCTCGTCTGGTCGGCGCCGATGGCAAGAAGATTCAGCGGCTCGACATCGGCACCGGCGCCGAGGCCGAGGATTTCAGGAAGGCGATCGAGGCCGCCAACTTCACCGTCACGACGGTCGAAGCCAAGCCGGCGCGCCGCAACCCGCAGGCGCCCTTCACAACGTCGACGCTGCAGCAGGAAGCCAGCCGCAAGCTCGGCTTCGCGCCCGCCCATACCATGCGGATCGCGCAGCGCCTGTACGAAGGCATCGACATCGGCGGCGAGACCACAGGTCTCATTACTTATATGCGAACCGACGGCGTGCAGATCGACGGTTCGGCGATCACGCAGGCGCGCAAGGTGATCGGCGAAGATTATGGCAATGCCTATGTGCCGGACGCGCCGCGCCAGTATCAGACCAAAGCAAAGAATGCGCAGGAAGCGCATGAAGCCATCCGGCCGACGGATCTGTCACGCCGTCCCGCCGAGATGCGACGGCGGCTCGATAACGATCAGGCACGGCTCTACGAATTGATCTGGATCCGCACCATCGCAAGCCAGATGGAATCGGCGGAACTGGAGCGCACCACCGTCGACATCACGGCGAAAGCTGGATCGCGCGCGCTCGAACTGCGCGCCACTGGCCAGGTGGTGAAATTCGACGGCTTCCTTGCACTTTATCAGGAAGGCCGCGACGACGAAGAAGACGAGGACGGCCGCCGCCTCCCCGCCATGAGCGAAGGCGAGGCGCTCAAACGCCAGGACCTCAGCGTTACGCAGCACTTCACTGAGCCGCCGCCGCGCTTCTCCGAAGCCTCGCTGGTCAAGCGCATGGAAGAACTCGGCATCGGCCGTCCTTCGACCTACGCCTCGATCCTCCAGGTGCTGAAGGATCGAGGCTACGTCAAGCTCGAGAAGAAGCGGCTTTACGGCGAAGACAAGGGCCGCGTGGTCGTGGCCTTCCTGGAAAATTTCTTCTCCCGCTACGTCGAATATGATTTCACAGCCAATCTCGAAGAACAGCTCGACCGCATCTCCAATAATGAGGTGTCGTGGCAGCAGGTTCTGAAGGATTTCTGGAGCGACTTCATCGGCGCGGTCAACGACATCAAGGACGTACGCGTCTCCGAAGTGCTCGACGTGCTCGACAACATGCTCGGGCCGCACATCTACGCGCCGCGCGAGGACGGCGGCGATCCGCGCCAGTGTCCGACCTGCGGCACCGGCAAGCTCAATCTCAAGGCCGGAAAATTCGGCGCGTTCGTCGGCTGCTCCAATTATCCGGAGTGCCGCTACACCCGTCCGCTCGCCGCCGACGGCGAAGCCACCGGCGATCGGATTCTCGGCAAGGACCCGGAATCCGGTCTCGAAGTCGTCGTCAAGTCCGGGCGCTTCGGGCCATATATTCAGCTCGGCGAGCCGAAGGATTACGGCGAAGGCGAAAAACCCAAGCGCGCGGGCATTCCAAAAAATACCTCGCCCGCCGACATGGAATTCGATCTCGCGCTGAAACTGCTGTCGTTGCCGCGCGAAGTCGGCAAACATCCGGAGACCGGCGAGCCGATTACCGCAGGCATCGGACGTTTCGGTCCGTTCGTGCGGCATGAGAAGACCTATGCGAGCCTTGAGGCCGGCGATGAAGTGTTCGACATCGGACTCAACCGCGCGGTGACGCTGATCGCGGAAAGAATAGCGAAAGGTCCGAGCCGTCGTTTCGGCGCCGATCCCGGAAGGCCGCTGGGCGATCATCCCACCCTGGGCGGGGTCGTCGTGAAGGGCGGACGCTACGGTGCCTATGTTTCGGCAGGCGGCGTCAACGCGACCATTCCGAGCGACAAGACGCAGGAGAGCATTACCCTACCGGAGGCCATCGCGCTGATCGACGAGCGCGCGGCCAAAGGCGGCGGCAAACCGAAGCGCGCGGCAAAAAAGGCAAAGCCTGCCAAGACCACAAACAAGGCTGCCAAAACAGACAAATCCGATAGCGCTGCAACCGCTGCAAAGCCAGCCAAGAAGGCAGCCGCGAAGAAGGCCGCCGCCAAGCCCAAGTCAGAAGCGAAGTCGGACGCAGTGAGCAAGGCGCGTGGATCGATCGCGGCGGCGAAGCCACCAGCCAAGACTGCAAAAGCGCCCGCAAAGAAGAGTGCTGGCAAGAACGGCTGATGTGAGCAAACCGCGCGACAGGCATTTTCCAGACCGCGCGACCCTCGTCGCTTTCATTCGCGCGCATCCGGGCAAGGTCGGCACGCGCGAGATCGCCCGTGAATTTGGCCTGAAGAATGCCGATCGCGTTGAGCTGAAGCAAATCCTGCGCGAACTCGCGGACGATGGCACAATCACCAAACAGGGCAAGACCATCCTTGAGCCGGCCGCGCTGCCACCGACCGTCATGGTCGACATCACCGGACGCGACAGCGACGGCGAACTGATCGCGACTCCGACCGAGTGGAATGAAGACAACGGTTCCACACCGAAAATCCGCATCCACGTCCCGCGCCACCCGAAACCCGGCACCGCGGCGGGGGTCGGCGACCGCGCACTGCTCCGCATCGAAGCGATGGAGCCCGGCGATACCGCGTCCTATCGCGGCCGCATCATCAAGGTCATCGACCACAATCGCTCGCGCATTCTCGGCATCTTCCGCGCGCTGCCGCAAGGCGGCGGCCGGCTGGTGCCGGTCGACAAGAAGCAGGCCGGACGCGAACTGAACATCGCGAAATCCGACAGCGCCGGCGCGGAAGACGGCGATCTGGTCAGCGTCGATCTCGTACGCACACGCGGTTACGGCCTCGCCTCCGGCAAGGTCAAGGAACGCCTCGGCTCGCTCGCGACCGAAAAGGCGGTCAGCCTGATCGCGATTCACGCGCACGATATTCCGCAGGCGTTTGCGCCGGCGGCCGTGCGCGAGGCCGACGACGCAAAGCCTGCGACCCTGCAGGGACGCGAGGACTGGCGCGACCTGCCGCTGGTCACGATCGATCCGCCTGATGCCAAGGACCACGACGACGCCGTTCATGCGGAGCCAGACGCCGATCCGGCCAACAAAGGCGGCTATATCCTCAACGTCGCCATTGCCGACGTCGCATTTTATGTACGTCCGGGATCAGCGCTCGACCGCGAGGCACTGGAACGCGGCAATTCGGTGTATTTTCCGGATCGCGTCGTGCCGATGCTCCCCGAACGTATTTCTAACGACCTGTGCTCGCTGGTGCCGGGTGAACCGCGCGGCGCGCTTTCCGTACGCATGGTGATCGGCCCCGACGGACGCAAGCGCTCGCATACATTTCATCGTATTCTGATGCGCTCGGCAGCGAAGCTGAATTACGCGCAGGCGCAGGCCGCCATCGACGGGCAACTTGATGACACCACCGGTCCCCTGCTCGAACCGATCCTGAAGCCACTCTATGCTGCCTACGCGCTTGTAAAGCTTGCGCGCGACGAACGCGATCCGCTCGATCTCGATCTGCCCGAGCGAAAGATCCTGCTCAAAAAGGATGGCACAGTGGACCGCGTGATCGTGCCGGAACGGCTCGACGCCCACCGGCTGATCGAGGAGTGCATGATCCTCGCCAACGTCGCCGCTGCCGAGACGCTGGAAAAGAAAAGTCTGCCGCTGATCTATCGCGTGCACGATGAGCCGACGGTCGAGAAGGTGCATAACCTCCAGGAATTTTTGAAGACGCTCGATATGTCCTTCGCCAAAAGCGGCGCGCTGCGACCAGAACTCTTCAACCGCGTACTGGCGCAGGTGAAAGGCCAGGACTCCGAGCCGCTGGTCAACGAGGTGGTGCTGCGCTCGCAGGCGCAGGCGGAATATTCCGCGGAGAATTACGGCCACTTCGGCCTCAACCTGCGCCGCTACGCGCATTTCACGTCTCCGATCAGGCGATACGCGGATCTGATCGTGCACCGCGCACTTATCCGTGCGCTCGGCCTCGGCGACGGCGCGCTGCCGGAGACCGAAACCGTAGAGACGCTGGCCGAGGTCGCCGCGCAGATTTCCGTTACCGAACGCCGCGCCATGAAAGCGGAGCGTGAGACTGCCGACCGGCTGATCGCACATTTCCTTGCCGATCGCATCGGAGCAACGTTCCATGGCAGAATTTCAGGTGTGACCCGCGCGGGGTTGTTCGTGAAGCTGAGCGACACCGGCGCAGACGGACTGATCCCCATCCGCACGCTGGGTACGGAATATTTCAACTACGACGAGAACCGCCACGCGCTGATCGGCACACGCAGCGGTGCCATGCACAGGCTGGGTGACGTCGTTGAGGTTCGTCTGGTAGAAGCAGCACCAGTGGCTGGCGCGCTACGCTTCGAACTCTTATCTGAAGGTCAGGTTGGGCCGCGCAGCCGCCGCACCCGCAGCGAACGGGATACCAAGGGTCCCCGCGGTCCGGAAGGTAAGCGGTATCCCAAGGCACATTCGAAGGCCCATCCGGGCCGGACGCCGCGCAAAGCGAAACGCAAGCCGGGCAAGGGAAAGTCCGGCAAACCGAAGAAGGGCAGATCATGACGGCGCAGATCGAGAGTGGAAGCACGGCAACCAAGATCTGGACCCGGGAAACCGTGCGGGGTGAGAAGCGCGACGCATGGACGGCGATCAAGCGCGGCTTTTTCGGCCGGTGCCCGAAATGCGGTGAAGGCAAACTGTTCCGTGCCTTCCTCAAGGTCGACAACACGTGCTCCGCATGCGGTCTGGATTTTTCCCCCCACCGTGCCGACGACCTGCCCGCCTACCTCGTCATCGTGATCGTCGGCCACATCGTGGTGCCGCTGGCGCTGATGATCGAGACCAATTATTCGCCGCCGGTCGCGTTACAGTTGTCGATCTATCTGCCGTTGACGCTGCTGCTGTCGCTGGCGCTGCTGCAACCCGTCAAGGGCGCCGTGGTAGGATTTCAGTGGGCATTCCGGATGCACGGCTTTGACGAGAATTTCACCGAGGACCACATCTGATCCGGCGGATCGTCACGACCACTCAAAAACAAGAAACGCAAGACAAGAACATACGGGAGCGACATGAGCGAGACGGTGCAACAACCCCTGCAGGAAGCCAGCCATCATCCCTATCGCCGTCCGCGAGATGCCGCCACACTCATTCTGATCGACCGTAGCGCGGCCACGCCCAAAGTGCTGGTCGGCAAGCGCCACGACAACGTCGTTTTCATGCCGGGCAAATTTGTGTTTCCCGGCGGCAGCGTCGACAAGGCCGATAACAAGGTGCCGGTCGCAGCCCCGATCCCGAAAGAGCTGGAAGCCAACCTGTTTAAGGGTAGCCCCAAAACCGAACCATCCCGCGCGCGATCGCTAGCAATTGCCGCAATCCGCGAGGCCTGCGAGGAAACCGGACTTTGCCTCGGCCGCAAAACCGAAACGGCCGTGGCCAAGCTGACCGGCGTGTGGAAGCCCTTTGCCGATGCCGGGCTGTTGCCCGACCCGTCGGGCCTCTATCTGATTGCGCGGGCGATTACCCCGCCGGGCCGCGTGCGCCGATTTGATACTCGCTTCTTCACCGCGGATGCATCTGCGATCACCCATCGCGTCGACGGCGTGATTCATGCCGACGCCGAACTGGTCGAACTGGTCTGGGTCGAGATCGGCTCAAAGCCGCTCGCCGACCTGCATCCCATGACCAAGAACGTGCTCGGCGAACTCGAAAAGCGTCTTGCCACCGGGCCGCTGCGCCATGACGCCGACGTGCCGTTCTTCCATTTCTACGGCGGCAAGATGCAGAAGGACATTATGCCGGGTCTCGTCTGATCCTGGCCGCTGGAAAATCGGTCTGCGCGCAGACCTGAAAACGCAAAATTCTTCCTGCCTATACAAGGTGGCACCGCTTCGCGCCGTACCTATCTAATGATGTAAGGAAAATTCAGCGGCGGTAGGGGCAATGGCAGCACGTCAACTCAAGCTCGGCGCGTTCATGCGACCGGTCAGCATTCATACCGGCGCCTGGCGCTATCCCGGTGCCATTCCCGATGCCAACTTCAATTTTCCGGTGCTCAAACGCCTGATCCAGAAGCTGGAGGCTGGCAAGTTCGACGCCTTTTTCATGGCGGACCATCTCGCCGTGCTGAACATGCCGATCGAGTCGCTGAAGCGCAGCCACACTGTCACCTCGTTCGAACCGTTCACATTGCTGTCGGCCCTCGCAGCCGTCACTGAAAACATCGGACTGGTCGCCACCGGCTCCACCACGTTCGATGCACCCTATCATGTCGCCCGGCGTTTTGCCTCGCTCGACCATATCTCCGGCGGCCGCGCCGGTTGGAATATCGTCACCACTTCAAATCCCGACGCCGCGCTGAATTTCGGCCTCGACGATCACATGGAGCATGCCGAACGCTACAAGCGCGCGCGGGAGTTCTATGACGTCGTCACGGGCCTATGGGATTCCTTCGCCGACGACGCTTTCGTGCGCGACGCCGAGAGCGGCATCTATGTCGATCCCGACAAGATCCATGTGCTCGATCACAAAGGTACCTACCTAAAAGTCCGGGGGCCACTCAACATTGCCCGCCCCGTGCAGGGTTGGC
>JBEPUM010000119.1:0-10772 GCA_041691515.1 Pseudomonadota bacterium
GAAATCGACGAGGCGCGCTCGCGCGTGAAGGTCGCGGTGTCGATCTTCGGCCGCGCGACGCCGGTCGAACTGGAATTCGGTCAGGTTGAAAAGGTCTGATCGGACGTAAGGGCGAAGCACGTCTTCGCTTTTAAGAGGCCGTGGGAGGAAGAGGGCGGTTGCCAGCCGTCCTTGAACCGAACCACGGAACCTGAAACCGCCGGCTAGATCGGCACAACAGGAGTGACGCATGGCAAAGAAAGTGACCGGATACCTGAAATTGCAGGTGCCGGCCGGTGCGGCGAATCCCTCGCCCCCGATCGGTCCCGCGCTTGGTCAGCGCGGTCTCAACATCATGGAATTCTGCAAAGCGTTCAACGCGCAGACGCAGAAGGAAGAAAAGAACACGCCAATCCCGGTGGTGATCACGATCTATGCGGATCGGTCTTTCACCTTCGAAATGAAGACTCCGCCGATGTCCTACTTCCTCAAGCAGGCCGCCAAGATCCAGTCCGGTTCCAAGGCTCCGGGCCGTGACTCTGCCGGCCAGGTGACCAAGGCGCAGGTGCGCGAGATCGCCGAGAAGAAGATGAAGGATCTCAATTGCGATACCGTCGAGTCGGCCATGAAGATGGTCGAGGGCTCTGCCCGCTCGATGGGTCTCCAGGTGGCGGGGTAACGGTCATGGCAATCGGAAAACGCACGAAGAACGCCCGCGAGGGCATTGACCGCGAGAAACTTTACCCGATCGCGGAAGCGATCAAGCTGGTCAAGGAACGCGCCAAGTCGAAGTTCGACGAGACCATCGAGATCGCGATGAATCTCGGCGTCGATCCGCGTCACGCGGACCAGATGGTGCGCGGCGTGGTGACGCTGCCGAACGGCACCGGCCGCACGTTGCGCGTCGGTGTGTTTGCGCGCGGCGCCAAGGCTGAGGAAGCCAAGGCTGCGGGTGCCGATGTCGTCGGCGCTGAAGACCTCGTGGAAAAGGTACAGGGCGGCACGATCGATTTCGATCGTTGTATCGCAACCCCGGACATGATGCCGCTGGTCGGCCGCCTCGGTAAGGTGCTCGGTCCGCGCGGCATGATGCCGAACCCGAAGATCGGCACCGTCACCATGGACGTGACGTCTGCGGTCAAGGGCGCCAAGGGTGGCTCGGTCGAATTCCGCGTCGAAAAGGCCGGCATCGTGCAGGCTGGTATCGGCAAGGCCTCGTTCTCGGAAGAGAAACTGGTCGAGAACGTCAAGGCGCTCGCGGATGCGGTTGCGAAAGCGAAACCCACGGGCTCCAAGGGCACCTACATCCAGCGCGTTGCGGTGTCCTCGACCATGGGCCCCGGCGTCAAGGTCGAGCCGGGAACCGTGCTCGGCTGAGGCTGAAATCGTTGTGACAAACCCAAGGCGGAATCGGGGCACCCGATTCCGCCTTTTTGTTTGAGAGGAAGCCCTCGATGCCTGACAAGGTCCTGGTCTATTCACGCTTCCCCAAGGCGATGATGGCGCGCTTCGCCGATCGTTTCAACCTGATGCAGACCGGCGGCAAACCTCCGGCAGAGGTTTTCAGCACGGCCGAGCTTTCCGATGTGCGCGCGATCATCACATCGGGCAGTACGCTGATGGGCGCAAAGCATCTGGATGTATTGCCTGCGCTCAAGGCGATCATCTGCTACGGCACCGGCTATGACGGCATCGACCTTGCCGAAGCTGCGAAGCGTGGAATCGCGGTCGGCAACAGCCCGGCGGCGAACGCGGCTTCGGTCGCGGACATCGCGGTGACGCTGATGCTCGCGGTCACGCGCCGCCTGCTGCCTGCCGATAACTACGTCCGCAGCGGCGACTGGGCGGCGGCAAAGCCATCACCGCTGATGAGCGCGCAGGCCGGCAACCTCGGCCGCAAGATCGGCGTCTACGGAATGGGTGCGATCGGCCGCAAGATTGCGGCGCGCCTCGCAGCCTTTGAAACCGACGTGGCCTATCATAGCCGCAGCCGCCATGACGTGCCGTACCGTTATGAACCTGATCTCGCGGCGCTGGCCGAATGGTGCAACGTCCTGATGATCGCGGTTCGCGCCGGGCCGGACACCAACCACATCATCAACGCGGAAATTCTGCGAAAACTCGGCCCCGACGGTTTCGTCGTCAATATTTCGCGCGGCTCTGTCATTGACGAGACTGCGCTGGTTGCGGCGCTGACCGACAAGACGATCGCGGGCGCCGGTCTCGATGTCTACGAACAGGAGCCGCACAAGCCGGACGCGTTGACCGCGTTTCCGAATGTGGTGCTGACGCCGCATGTCGGAGGGCACACCCTCGAATCGCATGTGGCGATGCAGGACTGCGTGATGGCCAATCTCGAGGCGTTCTTTGCGGCGCGGCCGTTGGCTTATCCGGTCCGCTGATGCTCTGGGTCAATGCCGAATCGCAATCGGCATGTGACGCAGCTTGTCGGGGTTGCGCACGATGTAGATCGCGGCGATCCGCTCGCCATCGATGGCCATGCTCATGATGCTGTCGATCTCGTTATCCAGATAGAGCACGGCGCCAACGCTGCCGTTGATCATGGCTGGTTCGATGCGAATTTCGCTGCCCAAATTCTTTTTCATGACACCGGAAAAGAAGCGGCCGATCTTGTCAGCGCCCATGATCGGATTGAGCGCAGCCGTCTTGCGGCCCCCGCCGTCGGTGAAGGCAATCGCGTCAGCGCGCAGAAGTCCTGCCAGCCGCGAAACATCCCCGCTAGCGACCGCTTCGCCGAAGGCAATCAGCAGCCGCGCATGATTATCGGGGGCGGTCGCCGGCGCCGGGCGTTCGTTGCGGACCGCGCGCCGGGCGCGGGTTGCCAACTGCCGGCAGGCCGCTTCGCTGCGATCGAGCATCCGGGCAACCTCCGAGAATGGCGTGTCAAACACGTCGTGAAGAAGAAAAGCCGCACGTTCCACCGGCGAAAGCCGATCCAGCGCCAGCATCAGCGCAAAGGAAAGATCGTCGGCGAGCTCGGTCGCCGCTTCCGCGGAAAGACGTTCGGCATCGAACACGGGTTCTGGAAGCCAGGGGCCGACGTAGACCTCGCGCTGGGCTTTCGCGCTCTTCAGCCGGTCAAGACAGAGCCGGGTGACGACGGTGACGAGATAGGCTTCCGGATTGAGAACATCCCGGGCACCGGCAAAACGGAGGTAGGCATCTTGCACAACGTCCTCCGCATCGCTCCGGCTGCCGAGCATGCGATAGGCGAGCCCAAGCAGCCGCCCTCGATAGGGCGCCAGAGGGTCGCCGTCATGCGGCCTGTTTGATGACATCGACGTTGTGTCCATCCACCGTTACCCGCCGGCATTCCTTGCCGTAGCCGAGCGCGGCCTTCATCATCGGAAACATCCGGCCCATCTGAAGCGCAAGCGCCAGATCGATCACGCCCTTTTCGCCCCATTCAGCGCGAACCGCATCGCGATACTCCTCGTCGTTCACATTCCGCCGGGTCACAGCGTCGGCAAACCGGAATCCGAGAACCGTCGCGTTGTTCATTGCACGCGGATTCTTGCGCAGCACCGCTTCGATCTGGTCTTTGGGCATGCCGGCTTCAAGCGCCATGTCGACGGCAAGCTGGGTGCAGGGACCGCAGTCCTCGGCCAGAGCCCCGGTGATCTTGGCCGCGAAGCTGGCGTCGACGGGAACCACTTCGCGATGGCTGGAGGCTTTCGCCACCCGCGCGAATTTGAAGAACGCGGACGGCGATTCTTTCAGCATCATGTCGAGATAACTCGTGTCGTAACCATAGCGCTTGCTCGTTGCCCGCAGGATGCGGCGTGCGATCCAACTACGCATGATATTCTCCTTGGTTGGGGAAGGCAGAATAGAGGGCGAGTGCCGACGGCAGGACGACGGCAAGGAGGTCCGCCTGGACATGGTGATCGTGCCCGGCCACGATCATTCCGAGGTGGATTAGGGCGTGGGCGGCCA
Organism: Pseudomonadota bacterium; assembly: GCA_041691515.1. GTDB lineage: Bacteria > Pseudomonadota > Alphaproteobacteria > Rhizobiales > Xanthobacteraceae > Nitrobacter. The sequence goes on from JBEPUM010000119.1 coordinate 3,937, forward strand.
GAAAACCTGCGCCGGCTACAGCGGCTGGCCAGTATCTCGGGCGCCATGCCCGGGCCGCCAGCGCCAGGCCAGCGACCAGGAAGGCCGCGCCGATGTCCTGAACAAAATGCGGGTTGTAGGGTCCGGTTTCCGAAGCTCCGGGGACAGCGGCGTACCAGGCCGGACCCGCGAACAGCATGGCAACGCCGTTGAGAACGGCAAATAACGCGAGAACGATGGCGATTGGTCTCTGCATGGGGACCTCCTGCGTCCTAGACGAGCGGGAGCGAGGCCGTGTGACAGCCGGAGGCGGGAAATCTGGCGGTATTTTCGTCCGGCCATGTGGCCGGAAAGTTGCATGATTTAGGTCTTGGCAACGCGCCAAAGACTCGTTAAACACCGCGCTCCGGACATGCTGGCTGTTGCTGGCACGTCTGTGTTCGCATTCAGAAACCCCGATTTGCTAGGAGACCATTCCTTTCCTGACATCCGCATGGATTGCTCGAAAGGAAGATCACCGATGCTGCCGGGTGGGTGCGGGCAGGGATCCCGATGGGCCAGCAATGGTCTGCCGACGATCTCGATCCTGTCCAAGACTGCAGGCGCCAGCGGCCGAACGCAAGTTCATCCAACGGCTTAATCGCATGGCCTGCATAGACGGGTGAAGACCGGATTTCGCCAACACCGCCACGAGCGGTGGGCAGCGGATTGGGTTCGAACCTCGACACCCCGCGTCATCGGCCATTCGGCCGTCAGGCTCGGGAGGGCAGGCTACTGAATATCGTCGCGCCCGACGTGTCGTGAGGCAGGTGTCTTGTTAGGCAAGTGTCTTGAGATCAGGTTTTGGGCGGGACGATGGGTGTAACCCGGCGGTCCTTGCCTCACGCATAGACCGCCAACCGGAGAGAGCTTGCTGTGGAACGAGCGGCAAAAAAAGAGGCGGTCGAAGCGCTCAACGAGGTCTTCAAGACCACGGGCGTAGCGGTCGTTGCTCATTATTCCGGCCTCACCGTGGCCCAGATGCAGAAGCTGCGCATGCAGATGAAGCAGGCGGGTGCATCGGTGAAGGTCTCGAAGAACCGTCTCGCCAAAATTGCTCTTGAAGGCACAGACGTCGTTGCCATCGGCTCCCTGTTGAAGGGGCCGACCGTGATCGCGACTTCCAACGATCCCGTGGCTGCGCCGAAGGTTGCCGTCGAATTCGCCAAGACGAACGAAAACTTCGTCATTCTCGGCGGTTCGATGGGTAAGACCGTCCTGAACGTCGACAGCGTCAAGGCTTTGGCCTCGCTGCCGTCCCTCGATGAACTGCGCGCAAAGCTCCTCGGCCTCCTTGTGGCGCCGGCGACCAAGATCGCTCAGCTCTCGACTGCGCCTGCGGCCAAGCTCGCACGCGTCGTTCAGGCCTATGCCTCAAAGAGCGAAGCGGCCTGACGCCCTTCACCTATCAAACCTGGTTCGAACCAATACGTTTAAGGAAACAGATCAATGGCTGACTTGCAGAAAATCGTAGACGAACTTTCGACCCTCACCGTGCTTGAAGCTGCCGACCTCGCGAAGATGCTCGAAGAAAAGTGGGGCGTGTCCGCCGCTGCAGCCGTTGCGGTGGCCGGTCCGGCCGCTGGTGCTGGTGCTGCTCCGGCTGAAGAGAAGACCGAGTTCTCGGTTGTTCTCGCGGCCGCCGGCGACAAGAAGATCGAAGTCATCAAGGAAGTCCGTGCCATCACGGGTCTCGGCCTCAAGGAAGCCAAGGACCTCGTCGAGGGCGCGCCGAAGCCTGTCAAGGAAGGCGTCAACAAGGACGAAGCCGACAAGATCAAGGCTCAGCTTGAGAAGGCTGGCGCCAAGGTTGAGCTCAAGTAATCGCGTCAGCGATCGCTTGATCGAAATCCTCCGGGCCGGGCTTCGCCTGGCCCGGAGGTCGCCTCAACACCGGGGCGAACGGGATTTCCGGCCGGCGCGACCTGGGTTGCGCTAGCCGGGGTTGCAGCGGACGGGTTTAAGGCCGGTCAGTTGTACACAGGAAAGTGTGGGAATTCGGGGGAACCGCCCCTCGAATCTCCACGATTGCCATCCCATATCGGGACGGCAGCATGAAAGCACGGCGGATGACGGGAACGGCGGTGTTCCCTCGTAAGCCGTTGGGAGAGTGGCAATTTCGGGCTTTTTCGGTCCGTAACGATGTGGTTGTGACGGGCTGGGTGTGACCATGCACCCCGCACGTTGTTTTGCGTTCTGCGAGTCTGGCCTTTGAATTAAGGACTAAAGTCCTGACATTTGAATTCCGTTCTTGCGAGCGTTTCGAGATTCAACCCGGGGGCGATGCCAATCGCGCTTCGGAAGGTTCGCCCCTCACGGGCGACGAAATGAGAGGCCACGATGGCGCAGCAGACGTTCACCGGTCGCAAGCGAGTTCGCAAGTTCTTCGGACATATCCGTGAAGTCGCGGAAATGCCGAACCTCATCGAGGTTCAGAAGGCGTCTTACGATCAATTCCTGATGGTCGATGAACCTCCGGGCGGCCGGCTCGATGAGGGCCTGCAGGCCGTTTTCCGGTCGGTGTTTCCGATTTCGGATTTTTCCAATACCTCGATGCTCGAATTCGTCCGCTACGAATTTGAAGCGCCGAAGTACGACGTCGACGAGTGCCGCCAGCGCGGCATGACCTATGCTGCGCCGCTGAAGGTGACGCTGCGCCTGATCGTGTTCGATATCGACGAGGAAACCGGCGCGCGTTCGGTCAAGGACATCAAGGAGCAGGATGTCTACATGGGCGACATTCCGCTCATGACCATGAACGGCACCTTCGTCGTCAACGGCACCGAGCGCGTCATCGTCTCGCAGATGCACCGTTCGCCCGGCGTGTTCTTCGATCACGACAAGGGCAAGACCCATTCGTCCGGCAAGCTGCTGTTTGCCGCGCGCGTCATTCCCTATCGCGGCTCCTGGCTCGACATCGAGTTCGACGCCAAGGACATCGTGTTCGCGCGCATCGACCGCCGCCGCAAGATTCCGGTGACGTCGCTGATGTTCGCCCTCGGCCTCGACGGCGAGGAAATCCTGAGCACGTTCTACAAGAAGATCATGTTCAAGCGGGGCAAGGAAGGCTGGCGCGTGCCCTACGATCCGGCACGCTTCCGCGGCTACAGCACCATCAACGACCTGATCGACGCCGATACCGGCAAGGTCGTGCTCGAGGCTGGCAAGAAGCTGACCGTCCGCTCCGCCCGTCAGCTCCAGGAAAAGGGCCTGAAGGCCCTGCGCCTGTCCGATGAAGAGCTGGTCGGCAACTATCTCGCGGAAGACCTCGTGAATTCGAAGACCGGAGAAATCTACGCCGAAGCCGGCGAGGAGATCACCGAGAAGTCTCTCAAGGGTCTCAACGAGCAGGGCTACAAGGAATTGCCGCTGCTCGACATCGACCACGTCAACGTCGGCCCCTACATCCGCAACACGCTCAACGCCGACAAGAACATGACGCGCGAAGACGCGCTGTTCGACATCTACCGCGTGATGCGTCCGGGCGAGCCGCCGACGCTGGATTCGGCTCAGAACATGTTCCAGTCGCTGTTCTTCGACAGCGAGCGCTATGACCTGTCTGCGGTCGGCCGCGTCAAGATGAACATGCGTCTCGAACTCGATGCGCCGGACACCCATCGCACCCTGCGCAAGGAAGACATCCTCGCCGTCATCAAGACGCTGGTGGACCTGCGCGACGGCAAGGGTGAAATCGACGACATCGACCATCTCGGCAACCGCCGTGTGCGCTCGGTCGGCGAACTGATGGAAAATCAGTATCGCATCGGGCTGTTGCGCATGGAACGCGCGATCAAGGAGCGCATGTCCTCGGTCGATATCGACACCGTCATGCCGCAGGACCTGATCAACGCGAAGCCCGCGGCTGCCGCGGTGCGCGAGTTCTTCGGCTCGTCGCAGCTCTCGCAGTTCATGGACCAGACCAATCCGCTGTCGGAAATCACCCACAAGCGCCGCCTCTCGGCGCTTGGACCGGGCGGTCTGACCCGCGAGCGCGCCGGCTTCGAGGTGCGCGACGTGCATCCGACGCACTACGGCCGTATCTGCCCGATCGAGACGCCGGAAGGCCCGAACATCGGCCTGATCAATTCGCTCGCGACCTTCGCGCGCGTCAACAAGTACGGCTTCGTCGAGACACCCTATCGCCGCGTCAAGGACGGCCGCGTCTCCGACGAGGTGGTCTATCTCTCGGCGATGGAAGAGGGCCGCTATTACGTCGCGCAGGCGAACCTGCCGCTCGATAACAAGGGACGTTTCACCGAAGACCTCGTGGTCTGCCGCCATGCCGGCGAAGTGTTGCCGATCGCGCCGGACAAGGTCGACTTCATGGACGTGTCGCCGAAGCAGCTCGTTTCGGTCGCAGCGGCGCTGATTCCGTTCCTCGAGAACGACGACGCCAACCGCGCGCTGATGGGCTCGAACATGCAGCGTCAGGCCGTGCCTCTGGTGCGCGCCGAAGCGCCGTTCGTCGGTACCGGCATGGAAGGCGTTGTGGCCCGCGATTCAGGCGCTGCCATTGCTGCGCGCCGCACCGGCGTCATCGACCAGATCGACGCCACTCGTATCGTGATCCGCGCCACCGATGATCTCGATCCGACCAAGTCGGGCGTCGATATCTACCGGCTGATGAAGTACCAGCGCTCGAACCAGTCGACCTGCATCAACCAGCGTCCGCTGGTGAAGGTTGGCGACTCCGTCAAGAAGGGCGACATCATCGCGGACGGTCCCTCGACCGACCTCGGCGAGCTCGCGCTCGGCCGCAACGTGCTGGTCGCGTTCATGCCGTGGAATGGCTACAACTTCGAGGACTCGATCCTGCTCTCCGAGCGGATCGTGAAGGACGACGTGTTCACGTCCATTCACATCGAGGAATTCGAGGTGATGGCCCGCGACACCAAGCTCGGCCCCGAGGAAATCACCCGCGACATTCCGAACGTCTCGGAAGAAGCGCTGAAGAACCTCGACGAAGCCGGCATCGTCTACATCGGTGCGGAAGTGCGCGCCGGCGACATCCTGGTCGGCAAGATCACGCCGAAGGGCGAAAGCCCGATGACGCCGGAAGAAAAGCTTCTGCGCGCCATCTTCGGCGAAAAGGCGTCAGACGTCCGCGACACGTCGCTCCGCGTGCCTCCGGGCGTGCAGGGCACCATCGTCGAAGTCCGCGTGTTCAACCGGCACGGCGTCGACAAGGACGAGCGCGCCCTGGCGATCGAGCGGGAAGAGATCGAACGTCTCGCCAAGGACCGCGACGACGAGCAGGCGATTCTCGACCGTAACGTCTACGGCCGTCTCGCGGACCTGCTTGAGAACCGTCAGGGCATTGCCGGTCCAAAGGGCTTCAAGAAGGACACCAAGATCACCCGTTCGATCCTGGAAGAGTATCCGAAGTCGCAGTGGTGGCTGTTTGCTTCGCCGAACGACAAGCTGATGGCCGAGATCGAGGCCATGCGGAAGCAGTACGACGAATCGAAGAAGGGCCTTGAACAGCGCTTCCTCGACAAGGTCGAGAAGCTTCAGCGCGGCGACGAATTGCCGCCCGGCGTGATGAAGATGGTCAAGGTCTTCGTCGCGGTGAAGCGCAAGATCCAGCCGGGCGACAAGATGGCCGGCCGTCACGGCAACAAGGGCGTGGTGTCGAAGATCGTTCCGATCGAAGACATGCCGTTCCTTGAAGACGGGACGCATGCCGACATCGTGCTCAATCCGCTGGGCGTGCCTTCGCGCATGAACGTCGGCCAGATTCTCGAAACGCATCTTGGCTGGGCCTGCGCAGGCCTCGGCAAGCGGATCGGGCAGGCGGTCGATGCGTATCTTGCGGGTGCCAAGCAGGACACCAAGCCGCTGAAGGAGACCTTGAAGAAGATCTACGGCGACGACGATACCATCAAGTCGCTCAACGACAATGAGTTGATCGAGCTTGGCCGCAACCTGAGCCACGGCGTGCCGATCGCGACGCCGGTGTTCGACGGCGCCAAGGAAGCCGACATCGAGCAGATGCTCGAGTTGGCGGGCATGGACAAGTCGGGTCAGTCGACCGTCTACGACGGACGGACCGGCGACGAGTTCGATCGCAAGGTGACGGTGGGCTACATCTACATGCTCAAGCTGCACCATCTCGTGGACGACAAGATCCACGCGCGTTCGATCGGACCGTACTCGCTCGTCACTCAGCAGCCGCTGGGCGGCAAGGCGCAGTTCGGCGGACAGCGTTTCGGCGAAATGGAAGTGTGGGCGCTCGAGGCTTACGGCGCGGCGTACACGCTCCAGGAAATGCTGACCGTGAAGTCCGACGACGTCGCAGGCCGTACCAAGGTCTACGAAGCCATCGTGCGCGGCGACGACACGTTCGAGGCCGGTATTCCGGAATCGTTCAACGTGCTGGTCAAGGAAATGCGTTCGCTCGGTCTCAACGTCGACCTGCACAATTCCAAGCAGGGCACCCCGACGTCAGAGGCTGCCGAGTAACACCAAAGCGTCATGCCCGGCGTTTCGCCGGGCATCCGCGCCGTGCTCGGACGTTGAGCAGGATGCGGGCTGAAAAGAATTTCGAATTTGCTGCCGGTGACGACTGGCACGCGAGGAGAATACCATGAATCAAGAAGTAATGAATCTCTTCAATCCGACGACCCCGGCTCAGGTCTTCGACCAGATCCGGATTTCGATCGCGTCCCCGGAGAAGATTCTGTCGTGGTCCTACGGCGAGATCAAGAAGCCGGAGACCATCAACTACCGTACCTTCAAGCCGGAGCGCGACGGCCTGTTCTGTGCCCGCATCTTCGGGCCGATCAAGGACTACGAGTGCCTGTGCGGCAAGTACAAGC
>JBEPUM010000120.1:0-10567 GCA_041691515.1 Pseudomonadota bacterium
ATCGGCAATGACATAGAACAACGGCTGGAGCACGGCATGATTGGATTCCGGATCTGCAAGCGGACCCGCAAGGTCGACGATGCGACGGTGGCCCGCTTTCGTGAACTTCCGGTCGCCAACATCAGCGATTCCATGTCCCGCATGACGGCGGCCGGCGCCCGCTTGCGGCCCATGCATGCCGGCGGCGTTCTGGCGGGCCCCGCTTTCACGGTGAAAACGCGCCCGGGCGACAACCTGATGGTCCACAAGGCGCTCGATATCGCGGAGCCCGGCGACGTCATCGTCGTGGATGGCGGCGGCGAGATGACCAACTCGCTGATCGGCGAGATGATGACCACTCATGCGGCGACCAGGAAAATCGCGGGCATCGTCATCTTCGGCGCGATCCGGGATTACGATGCGATCCGCGCCAGTTCATTTCCGGTTTTCGCGGCCGGCGTCACCCATCGCGGTCCCTACAAGGATGGTCCGGGTGAGATCAATGTGCCGATCGCAATCGATGGAATGGTGATCGAACCCGGCGACCTGATGATCGGCGATGGCGATGGATTGCTTTGCGTTCCCTTTGCGCAGCTCACGGCCGTCTACGCCGCTGCAAAAGCAAAACAGGACGCGGAGACCAAGCAGATCGCGGCAATCAAGCAGGGCAAGAGCGACCGCGCATGGGTCGATGCCTCGTTGCAGCGGTTGGGCTGTCAGGTCGAGAACTAATCTCGCCGGCACGAGACGTCTGATCGCGAGACAGCCTTCACTCGGTGACGGCAGTCCTTGAAAAAACAAAAGGCGCCCACAAGGGGCGCCTTTTTTCTTTTAAGACCGATGAAGCTACTGAAACAGCTTCATCGAATTGACGAGGGTCTGGAGAACGCCAAGAACGAGCGGAATCCCGACAAAACCCCACGCAAGCACGAGTTGAAGCGTCGTGGTTTCCTGATGGTCTGAAGTTGTCATTGTCGTCTCTCCCTTATGCCTTGGCGCCGACGGGGGCAGCCCCGGGTTCAGTTCCCCGTGCGTCGTTCGCGCTCATGTGGAAGCGTGCATCGACGGCCTTGACGAAGTAGTTGCAGATGAAGCCGATCACCAACAGTCCGGCCATGATGTACATGGTGGTGTTGTAGGCTTGCGCCTTCGGCACGCCGTGCGTGACGTTGTACTCGCGGATGTAGTTCACGAGCACAGGACCGAAGATGCCGGCCATCGACCAGGCCGTCAGCAACAGTCCGTGGATGGCCCCGACGTAGCGGGTACCGTACATGTCACGCAGATAAGCGGGAACAGTCGAGAAACCGCCGCCATACATGCTGATGATGATCAGGAAGCAGACCACGAACAGCACCACGTTGCCCGTCGATCCGGCATGGGGCACCGTGCAGTAGAGGATGAAGCCCAACACCATGAACACGAAGTACGTGTTGCGGCGACCGATATAGTCCGACGTGGACGCCCAGGCGAAACGGCCGCCCATGTTGAACAGGCTCATCAGACCCACGAAACCAGCCGCAGCGACCGGCGTGATGTGTCCCGGGAACATTTCCTGGCTCATGGCGGAGGCTTGTCCGAGCACGCCGATGCCGGCGGTCACGTTCAGGCAGAGAACCCACCAGATCAGCCAGAACTGCGGCGTCTTCAGCGCGTCGTAAACGAACACGTCGTTCCGCGTGATCATCTTCGACGACTGCGTCGGCGCAACGTAACCGGCCGGCTTCCAGCCGGGCGCAGGAACGCGGACGATGATCGAGCCGACGATCATGAAGAAGAAGTAGACGACGCCGAGCACGACGAACGTTTCCATGACGCCGATATGAGTGGCCGTCGTGAACTTGCTCATCAGCCAGACCGACAACGGCGAGGCGATGAATGCGCCGCCGCCGAAGCCCATGATGGCCATGCCGGTTGCCATGCCGGGACGATCCGGGAACCATTTGATCAGCGTCGAAACCGGCGAGATATAGCCGATGCCGAGCGCGATGCCGCCGAGCACGCCATAACCAAGATAGATCAGCCAAAGCTGATGGGTAGAAACGCCGATCGCGGAGATAAAGAAGCCACCCGCCCAGCATAACGCCGCGGTGAACATCGCCTTGCGCGGCCCGCCTTCCTCGACCCAGCGGCCAAACACCGCCGAAGAGACCCCGAGAAAGAAGATCGCAAGGGAGAAGATCCAGCCGAGCTCGGTCAGTTTCCAGTCTGTCGGCGCGGATTGCGTGATACCGATGAGCTTGGTCATCGGCAGGTTGAATACGCTGTATGCGTAGGCCTGGCCGATACACAAGTGAACGCACAGCGCCGCGGGCGGCACCATCCATCGACTGTATCCCGGTTTCGCGATCGTATGATCGCGATCAAGAAAAGATAACGCACCCATTTCAATTTCTCCCCTTTTGCTGACTGCCCTTTTTGGGCTTGTCCCTCAAGCCGTTTCCCGGCCTACGTCATTAGCTCCCTTGACGGAAATCTCCGCGAACGAACCGCAGACGTTGACGAACGATTCCAATTGTCTCGGAGTTATAAAACACCCGAAAACTCGCCTTATGCCAACGGAGCATCGTCGCCCGCCGTCAAAGCTCAGAATCTCGAGAATGAGAATCGTCCGCGCACCCCACGTCAGCTGATTGGGTCAGAGCCTACGGCCACTGTCGATAGTCCAATGGTAGAATCCAACAACGTGTACAGGAGCTCAGGCGTCTATCGCAGCGCAACATTCACGTACCCGAACTCACGCATCCCGCGAAGCACGACTGGCTCACAACGCTGCGCGGGACGGAACAAGCGGGTTCGCAGCGATAGTCCAATCTGAACCATGACGCCATCGGTATGCCGCCCAGCGACCGACGTCTGAGCTTATGTTCCGGCGATCTAACCGACCGACGCCAGCGTCCGTTTGGCCGCCGTCAAATGCGGAATGTCGTACATCTTGCCGTCGATGCCGATCGTGCCGACGTCGGGCTGGCTGGCGAAGGCCGCAACGACCCGGCGCGCGTGAGCAATATCCGCATCCGATGGCGTGAAGCATTCGTTGATCGTCGCGATCTGGTCGGGATGAATCGCGATGCGCCCGACAAACCCGTCGCGGCGCGCGATGCGGCAGCTCTCCGCGTGACCTTGATGATCCCTGAAGTCCGCGTACAGGGTTTCAAGCGCCATGACATCAGCAGCACCTGCCGCGAACAGACACTGGGCGCGCGCGACCTGATACGGAAACGTCCAGGCGCCATCGGGCTCCTTGTTCGTCAGCGCCCCCAACGCTGCACTGAGATCTTCCGCTCCCCAGGTCATCGCAACGTGCCGCTTGCTCGGAGACGTATAGCTGGCGAGACCAACCATGGCGGCAGGCGTTTCCGTCGCAACCGTCAGCAGTTTGACATGTCCCGGAGCTATTCCGGCAGCGACCTCCAGCACGTCAACATAATGAGAGATCAGTTCGACGTCCTGGGCACCGTTGACTTTTGGGATCAGGATACCGTCGAGCCCCGGACGAACGACTGCGGCGAGATCCTCCAGCGTCAGCCCCGTGCCGAACGGATTGATACGCACCAGGAATTGCCAGTTGTAGTTCGACGCCCCAAGCAGGTTCCTGACCGCGTCGCGCGCAAACGCCTTGCGGCCGGGCGCGACGGAGTCTTCGAGATCAAGGATCAGCGCGTCCGCGCCGCAGGTGTTGGCCTTGGCGAATTTGCGATCGCTGTCGGCCGGAACAAACAAAAGCGAACGCAGCCTCATGCCGGCCTCCGCATCATGAGCCCGTTACGGCGGCAGAACACCACCTCTTCGTCACGCTGGTTGAAGCCGCGATGCTCGAACGTGACGATGCCCTGCGTTGGCCGCGACTTGCTGGCACGTACGGCAACCACCTTCGTCTCCGACCGCAGCGTATCGCCCGCAAAGACCGGGCGCGGAAACCGGGTATCCTCCATGCCGAGGTTACCGACCGTCGTGCCCAGCGTGGTGTCCTGCACCGAAATGCCGATGATGAGACCCAGCGTAAAGATCGAATTCATCAGGGGTTTGCCGAATTCAGTCGATTTGGCATATTCGTGGTCGATGTGCACGGCCGCAGGATTGTAGGTCAGCGACGAGAACAGGATGTTGTCCATGTCGGTGACGGTTCGCCGGATTTCATGAACGAATGTCTGTCCGACGGAAAACTGCTCGAAATAAAGCCCGGCCATCCTTGTATCTCTCCCGAAACGATCGGCCGTCACTGCACCCTTGCGCGTCGGCCGCGTGATGTGAGCGTAGCGAGATTTCCGGACTGAGTTCAAGACTTCAAGTCATGCGATTTCAGCAGGCGGGAGCGAGATCAGAGCACCATCGTTGACGGTCAGACTAAACGTCGCGATATCCCAACCGTCGCGAGATCGTGTCGCCGCATTCGCGTAAAGCGCCAGCGATCGGGCTATTCCAGTTTGCATCGAAGCTTCCCACCGGGCCCATCGCCGTGATGGCGAGAACGACGACGCCTGCATGATCGAACACCGGCGCTGCGAAGGCATTGATGCCGGGAAGCGGATCGCCGACCGCGCGCGCCATCCGCCGGCGGCGCACTTCCGCGAGCACACTGGCCGATTTGGATGACCCCGCCGTTCGCTTCGCGTTATAGCCGACGCCAAGCCTGTCCAGGCCCGCATCGAGCGCCGCCTTGGCGACATTCTGCGGAAGAAACGCCGCGAAAATGCGCCCGGTGGCGGTCTCCAGCATGGAAACGACGGAGCCGACGCGCATCGCGATATGAACCGGATGCCCTGGCTCCTCAAGCCTGACAATTGTCGGACCATTCGTGCCCCATACTGCCAGCGAAACGGCGTGATCGATTTTCGCAGCCAAAGCTTCGATCATTGGCGTCGCAATGCGCACCGCCGACAGGCGGCGCAGACTGATCAATCCGAGTTCCAGCGCCAGCGCACCGAATTCGTAACGGCCGGTCGCCGCGTCCTGCTCGATCAATCCGAGACGGGAAAAGCTCACGAGGTAAGGATGCGCTTTGGCCGGCGCCATGCCGGCTTCGCGCGCCAGATCGCGCAGCATCATCGGCTCGCCGGATTTAGCAAGCGCATGCAGCAGCGCGCCACCGACCTCGATGGACTGAATTCCCCTGCTCTGCTTGGTCATGACGAGGCGTGACGCCCGGCGATGTAGCCGAAGGTCAACGCAGGGCCGAGCGTGATGCCCGCGCCGGGATAGTTGCCGCCCATGATGCTCGCCATATCGTTGCCCGCGGCGTAGAGCCCTTCGATCACCTTACCATTTGCATCGAGCGCGCGCGCGTTTTCGTCCGTCCTGATCCCGGCATAGGTGCCGAGATCGCCGACCACCATCTTGATCGCGTAGAACGGACCATTCTCCACCGGAGCGATGCAGGGATTTGGACCGTGCAGGGCATCACCCTGGAAGCGATTATAGGCGCGCGACCCCTTGCCGAAGGCAGGATCAAGTCCATGAGCAGCCGAGGCGTTGAATTCGGCGATCGTGCCTTGAAGGCTCGTCGCGTCGATACCGGCGCGTTCGGCCAGCGCGGCGACCGTATCGCCCTTGATCAGATAGCCCGTGCGCAGATGATGCCCGAGCGGCATCGGAAAAGGCGGAACGCATCCAAGGCCATATTTGCGTAGCGTCTTGTGATCGCAGATCAGAAACGCTGCGATCTCCTCGCCCGCTTTCGCCGTTCGCATCATGTCCTGGACGAAATCGTGATACGAATTGCCTTCGTTGGCGAAACGCTTGCCGTTGCGCATCACCGCGATCACACCCGGCTTCGCGCGGTCGATGAAATGCGGCATCACCCCGCTGCTGCCGTCCTTGCGCTGCGTGACCGACACGGGGACCCACGCGGCCGCGTTGGGCAATCCATCCTCGACCCCGCCGCCGGCGGATTCCGCCAGCCGCAACCCATCACCCGTGTTACCCGCCGGCCCGGGCGAATAATGCTCCACGCCCGTCGGAGCATGTGGAAACATTGCCTTGCGCCGCGCGACATCGTGCGGGAACCCGCCGCAGGCCAGCACAACGCCACGGCGCGCACGCACCTCGACCCGACGTCCTTCCCGTTCAATGAGAGCACCGCGCACGGCACCGTTCTCGACAATCAGTTCGCGGACGGGTGACGACAGCCACAGCGGGATCTTGAGATCGAACGCGGATTTCGCAAGCCGCCCCGCCAGCGCATTGCCGTTGGTCAGCGTCATGCCGCGGCCGTAACGCAGCACATCGCGCGCATGACGCGACAGGCGCTTTGCGACATACATCGCCGAGGTCAGCGACTTGGTCACGCGCATGAAATGAACGATCTCCTTGCCGGACCCCAGCATCATGCCGAACACCGTGAGTTCGGGCAGCGGTGCACCAAGGTTTTTGATCGCGTCGCCGAGTTCGCGCCCGTCGAACGGCCGCGTCACCATGGAGCGGCCGCCCTGCGTGCCGCCGGGCGCCTCCGCATGATAGTCCGGAAACACCAGCGGCATGTCGAATTGCAAGGAGGTCTGCGTCGTAAAGAAATCGACCGCCTCAGGACCGGCGCTCAGGAAGGCATCGACGCGCGCGGCGTCAAAACTGTTACCGGCCTCGTGGCGCAGATAGGTTCGCGCCGTGTCGCGATCCTCTGATATGCCCCAGGCTTTCGCCAGCGAGGTGCCGGGAATCCAGAGCCAACCGCCGGAACGCGCGGTGGTGCCGCCGAAGCGCTCCTCTTTTTCCGCGATCACGACGTCCAACCCGTGGTGGCGGGCCGTGATCGCCGCCGCCATGCCACCGGCCCCGGACCCGACCACGAGCAGATCGCAGGTATGGACGTCGCTCGGAGCCGGGCTTGCGCTAGCCGTTATCGGGTTCACTTTTTCAGCAACGGGCATTTTGACTCCGAGACCGGCCGGAACGCGTCCTCGCCCTTCACCGTCTTGACGATGTCGAGATAATCCCACGGCTCCTTGGATTCGGACGGCGACTTGACGCGTGCAAGGTACATATCACGAATGACGCGACCGTCCTCGCGCAGCTTGCCGCCGTGAACGAACGTGTCCTCGATCGGAAGCTCGCGCATCTTCGCCATCACCTTGGCCGGATCGTCCGTACCCGCCGCCTTGATCGCCTTGAGATAGTGCAGCACCGAACCGTAAACGCCGGTGTGGATCATGGTCGGCATGACATTGGTCTTGGCGAAAAATTTCTTCGACCAGGCGCGGGTCTTGTCGTCCATGTTCCAGTAGGATGCCGTGGTCATGTAGGTGCCCTGGGCCGCCTTCAGGCCGATGGCATGAATGTCGGTATCGAACATCAACAGGCCGACGAGCTTCTGGCCGCCCTGCACCAGGCCGAATTCGCCTGCCTGTTTGATGGCGTTGTCGGTATCCTGCCCGGCGTTTGCAAAAGCCACGACGTTGGCTTTCGAGCTTTGCGCCTGCAAGGCGAATGACGAGAAGTCCGCCGTGTTGGTCGGGTGCCGAACGCTGCCGAGCACGGTGCCGCCATTTTCCTTGATGAAGCGTGTCGCATCCTGCTCGAGTTGGTGACCGAAGGCATAGTCGGCGGTGACGAAGAACCACGACTTGCCGCCTTCCTTGATGACGGCCGACGCCGTGACCTTGGACAGTGCGTACGTATCGTAAGTGAATTGTACGGTATTCGGACTGCAAAGCTCATTGGTCAGTGAACTTGCGCCGGGGCCGGACAAAAGCGCGATCTTGTTGCGCTCGCGCGCCAGGTTGTGGACCGCGATGGCGATGCCTGAGTTCGGAATATCGACGACCGCGTCGACCTTTCCGGTGTCGAACCAGCCGCGCGCAATCTGGACCCCGACGTCGGTCTTCATCTGATGGTCGGCGCTGATGATTTCGATCGGCTTGCCGAGCACCGTCGGCCCGAATTCCTCCACCGCCATCTTCGCGGCCTCCACCGAGCCCGGCCCGCTGTTGTCGCGCCCCCAGCTCGACAGATCGGTCAGAACGCCGATGCGAACGACGTCGTCTGAAATCTGGGCCGATGCGGCCGATGTCATCGCCACGAAAATGGCGCACGCCAAAAGATTTTTTTTCATGTTCCGCTCCCCGTGCGGCCCGAAGGCGAGCCGCTTTTTGTTCGTTGAGGCGAAATTAGATATTTACGAATTGATCTGTCAATATCAAATTAATGGTTTGGCCGCCCCAAAGCACGCCTCTCCGGCAGGATTGTTTCATCCGCTCGCGCGCGACGAAACAAATCTCAGGCCCCACGAAACCATTTTCGGCTGGCGGCGCAGATATCCGGAAACGCCCGTTGGCTATCAATCTCCCAACGACGCGGCGAACAGCGCCGCCACCCGAACCGGAGACAGTCACATGCGGACCTTCAGCTTCATCCTCGCCTTCGCCTTTATCGTCGCTGGGCCTTCGCTGGCTGGATCGTCCGAAGGCAACCTGCCGGGCGCCGGCGCGTTCTCTTATGGTCCGTCGGCGGCGGCGGCGAGCGCGCCTGCCGTCATGGTTGCGGGGCTCACCCTCGCCCGGCGCTCCTGAGCGCTATTTATCCATTTCAACAGATCTAATTTAAGGGAAACCAACATGACATCGCTCACCGCAAACCTGTACGGGAACGCACTCAAAGCTGCCGCTGCCGGCGCGGTCTTGCTCCTGTCGGCGACGGCGAGCCACGCGCAGTCCGGGCCATTCGCGGGATTTGACGGGTCGTGGAGCGGCAAAGGCACGGTATCGCTGTCCGACGGCACATCGGAACAAATCCGCTGCCGCGCCACCTACCGGGTCGAGAATACCAACGCTCTGCAGCAGAAGCTGCTCTGCGCAAGCGACAGCTACAAATTCGAACTGAGCAGCAAGGTTACAAGTCAGGGTGACCGGGTGAGCGGAAACTGGAGCGAAGCAAGCCGGAATATCAACGGCAACCTGCAAGGTACCGCGGGCGGTGGACAGATCGACGTGTTTGTCGAGGCGGCGGGCTTCGCAGCAAACCTGACGCTAACGACCCGGGGGAACAAGCAACTGGTGTCGATCAGCAGCAAGGGACAGATCCGCGACGTTTCCATCAACATGGTCAGGGGCTGATCGCGATCCGCGGGATTCGCTCATCGAACGGTCGAACCCTTGAGGCGACCGTTGCGGTGCGTCACTCACAGATGCGATGAATCAGCGCTGTGTAGATCTCAAGAGCCGCACTGATGTGGTCAACATAACAAAACTCATCCGTCTGATGGCACTGAGCGGCCTCGCCCGGCCCGATGACGACGGTAGCCACATTATTGAAGCCGGGGACTAACGCCGATGCGTCGGTAAAATAAGGTGCCCCGGCGGGATTGGGACGAGACCCCAGCCGTTTCTCCAGTATGTCCATCAGCGGTTCGATGGCGGCGTCATCCGGCGCGGTGCCAAAGCCTTTGAAGTCCGTCAGAACTTCGATCGCGGCTTCCTGGCCGCAGAGTTCTTGGATCGAGGCAACCAGTTCGCCGTGATCGTGCGAGGGCACCGTCCGAAAATCCACGGTAAAGCCTGCGGAGTCAGGGACCGAGTTGATATTTTGACCGCCGAAGACAGTCGTGACCGACGCGGTGGTGCGACCCAGGAGCGGATGCGAATTGCTCTCAAATCCAAGCATTTCGATGCAGCGTATCCA
This sequence comes from Pseudomonadota bacterium, assembly GCA_041691515.1. GTDB lineage: Bacteria > Pseudomonadota > Alphaproteobacteria > Rhizobiales > Xanthobacteraceae > Nitrobacter. The sequence goes on from JBEPUM010000120.1 coordinate 9,592, forward strand.
TTCAGTTACTTTATAAATTGCGTTGCTGCCCAACTCGGGCATGGAGGAATGCGCGGTCTTCCCTTTGGCTGTTATCCGCAGCCTTACCGATCCCTTGTGAGCGATGATCGGCAGATTTGAGGTGGGCTCGGCGACGATCAGTAGCTCGGCCGGCCCCAATGCACCGATGCGTGCAAGATGAAAGGCTCCCTCGCAGCCGGTTTCTTCGCCGGCCGTAACGACCAACGTGATGCCTCGCCTCGGTTTTCCCAGCTTCGCTTGAGCAATAGCAGCGATAACGAAAGCGGCGACACCGGCTTTCATATCGCTGGCCCCTCGCCCAATTAACCTCCCATCCTGGATTTCCGCTGCGAACGGTGGGGCCGACCACGGCTTTTCGCCGAGAGGAACCACATCGATATGTCCGGTGAAAACGAGCGGCCTCAAGTCACTCGTCCCCTGCAACCGGGCGACAATCGAAGGACGCCCAACGGCAAATTCGTGCAGTTCGACCTCGAGACCCGCACGCCTGAGTAAGTCAGCTAGGTAGTCGGCGCACGCTTTCTCCTCGCCGGGCGGATTGAGGGATGGGAACTGCACGAGTTTCTGGGCAAGCTCGACGCTGTTCATGTTTGTCTGACCCCGCAAAATTCTCTCCTCGTTTCGAGCGCAACCAAATAGATGGCGGCGCAAGCGACGTTTAAAGCGACCATAGCCATCCTACCGAACACATGAGAATGGCCGGGATCTAAAGCCCAGGCTTTATTTCAAAGCACGAGGCACATTCAAACACGGATATAGCCTCGGCGCTCGCAAAGTCGCTCGTGGGGGAGAATACGCTTTTGCAGCGGATCGATGTTTGCGAGGGCGGTCTTGCCGATCCCGGACGACGCGACCAAAAGCCGGACCAAACGTTCCGGTTCTGTCTTCCACTAAGTCTTTTAAGAAAGCTTGGTGGGCGCACCAGGGCTCGAACCTGGGACCCGATGATTAAGAG
>JBEPUM010000121.1:0-10526 GCA_041691515.1 Pseudomonadota bacterium
TATGCGCGTCATCCTGCGTGAAGCCGCGCACGCGCATCAGGCCGTGCATCGCGCCCGACGGTTCATAGCGATGCACCACGCCGAATTCGGCGAGCCGCAGCGGCAGATCGCGATAGCTCTTCAGGCCGTGCTTGAAGATTTGCACATGGCCGGGACAGTTCATCGGCTTGATCGCAAACCAGCGCTTGTCTTCCGCCTCGTCGCCGGCCGATTGCGCCGCGAACATGTTCTCGCGATACCACTCCCAGTGGCCCGAGGTTTCCCACAGCGACTTGTCGAGCATCTGCGGCGCGTTGACCTCATCGTAATCGCCGGTGAGGCGGCGGCGCATGTAGGCGATGACGGCCTGGAAGATGGTCCAGCCCTTGGCGTGCCAGAACACCACGCCCGGACCCTCTTCCTGAAAATGAAACAGGTCGAGCTCTCGGCCGAGTTTGCGATGGTCGCGCTTCTCGGCTTCCTCGATCTGCTTCAGGTAGGCGTCGAGGTCTTCCTGCTTGGCGAAGGCGGTGCCGTAGATGCGCGTCAGCATCGGATTGTTGCTGTCGCCGCGCCAGTAGGCACCGGCCACCTTCATCAGCTTGAAGGCGTTTCCTATTTTGCCGGTGGACGTCATGTGCGGGCCGCGGCAGAGATCGAACCAGTCGCCCTGATAGTAGATCTTGATCGGTTCGCTGCCGGGAATGGCATCGACCAGTTCGACCTTGAAGGCCTCGCCCTTGTCGCGGAATACCTGCTTGGTCTTCTCGCGATCCCAGACGTCCTTGGTGAAGGGTTTGTCGCGCGCGATGATCTCGCGCATCTTCTTCTCGATCGCGGCAAAATCTTCCGGCGTGAACGGCTCGTTGCGGAAGAAGTCGTAATAGAAACCGTTCTCGATGACGGGGCCGATGGTGACCTGCGTGCCCGGCCACAGCGCCTGCACGGCTTCAGCGAGCACATGCGCGGCGTCGTGCCGGATCAGCTCCAGCGCGCGCGGGTCGTCGCGGTTGATGAATTCGATTTTCGCGTCATTCCCGATGGGGTCGGCGAGGTCGCTGACGACGCCATCGAGCGCCATAGCCACGGTACGTTTCGCCAGCGACGGCGAGATGCCCTTGGCGATGTCGAGACCGGTGATGTCTTGAGGAAATTGACGCTGTGCCCCATCGGGGAAGGTGAGGGTGATCATGCTGGGGTTGGCCTCGGACGTGACGGGTTTCAGGTTAGCGAGGCCGTACTGGAATCCGGATCCGGATTCGTGCTTGTCAGACATCAATCTCTCCTGTGGCTCACTCCTGCGAACGAGCGCAGGTAAGCGGGATGCAGCGGTATAGCAGCCGATTCGCGCCTTGCAACGGGTGAAAAATTCCGCGGCCGCTCAAGGAAATAGATTTTTCCGCGCCCTTGCCGGGCACCGCATTCTATCTACATGCAATTGCATCGATAATGTGGTAGAGGTCGCCCGTGTCCAGCCGTTTCGCGCCCACCGCCCTGATGCTCGGCAACCTCGTCACCGGATGCGCGGTTCTGGCCCCGGCCGGCATGTTGCATGAACTCTCCACCGACCTCGGTGTGTCCATCCGGGATGCCGGATTGCTGATCACCTTCGGTGCGATCGTGCTCTGTCTCGGTTCGCCACTAACGGCGTGGCTGACCAGCCGGCTTGACCGGCGAACCCTGCTGACAGTCACGCTCGCTGTATTCGCCCTCACCAATATCGCATCCGCATTTGCGCCGGATTATACGAGCCTGCTCGTGCTGCGACTGATCATGCTGGGGGTCGGCGCGCTCTATACGCCGCAGGCGGCCGGCACCGCCGGCCTGATCGTGCCGGCCGAGAAACGCGGCAGCACGATTGCCTACATCTTTCTCGGATGGTCGCTCGCCGCCGCGGTCGGTCTGCCGCTCATCACCTTCGTTGCCAGCCGTTACGGATGGCGCATGGCCTACGGCGGTGTCGGCGCCTTGGCGTGCGTGAGTTTTGTGTTGCTGATCTGGCGGCTGCCGCGCGGCCTGATGGGAACGCCGGTGGACATCAAGACCTGGACTGGGCTTGCAAACAACCGCATGGTCGTTCTGCTGCTTCTGATCACGACATTGCAGATGTCGGGTCAGTTCGTGGTCTTCACTTTCATGGGTCCGTTGCTGACGCAACTGACCGGCGCCGGACCCAACGGGATCGGTTTGGCCTTCGCGCTCTATGGCATCTCCGGCTTTGTCGGGATCGTGATTGCGACGCGGATCGTCGATGGATGGGGTCCTTTCAAAACGTCGCTGGTGTTCACGCTGTGCCTGCTTGCGGGCGTCGCGGGCTGGGCCGTCACAGCAGGATCGTTCGCGTTGATGGCGGCGTCCGTCGCAATGTGGGGCCTTGGTTTCGCCTCGACCAATTCGATGCAGCAGGTGCGGCTGATCGCGGCAGCGCCCGCATTCGCCGGCGCGTCCGTCTCGCTGAATACATCGGTGCTTTATGTGGGGCAGGCGATCGGTTCGGCGATCGGCGGCGCGCTGTTTGCAAGTGGGCAACTCTTGGCCGCGGGCTACGTCGCCGCGGGATTTGTCGCACTGGCGTTCGGCGTGGTGGTGATCACGGGCCGCATATCTGTTCCGAAACCGGCCTTGCAAGCGAGCTAGTGCTTGCCCTTGGAATTGTTCAGAGTCACTGCGGCGCGAATAAGAGTTTTGAACGCCTTCTCGTTGATTTTATCGCCCTCGCGGAGATCAATGGCACGCCTGACGTTGCCATCGAGGCTTGAGTTGAAGAGGCTGGAGGGATCATCCAGCGCTGCACCTTTGGCGAAGGTCAACTTCACGACGGCCTTGTAGGTTTCCCCGGTGCAGATGATGCCGGCGCTTTCCCACACCGGAACGCCGCGCCACTTCCACTCCTCGACCACGTCGGGACAGGCTTGCTGGATGAGCGCGCGAACCCGCGCGAGCATCTCACCGCGCCAGTCGCCCAGCTCCTTGATTCTCCCGTCGATGAGCTGAGAGGGAGAATTTCCGCTCTCTTTTGCTTTTGTAGCGGCGCTCTTGCTCGTGGCTGTCGCTTTCTTCATGGACGTCGCTCGCTTGCGCGCCGCTCGCTGATATACGGCAAAGCGAACATGTAAAGTCCGCTGAACAGCATCAGGAAGAGCAGAGGCAGAGGCGAGTAGGTTACCCACGCCGGAGGCTCCCCCCATATGCGGGCAACGAAGTTGGCGACGACCGTCACCGTAAAGGCAATCGACAGCCAGCGGTGGGTTTGGCGAATGGCGTTATTCCAGTTCAATGAGACCTCCCTTTGAAAACACTGAGCGGACCGATGTCGCGCTTCGTCAGTCCGCTCGTGCAAGAACCTGCTCGAGGCTCCCCAGGAATTTCTGCCACCCGAACTTGGCGCCGCCATAAGCCTGGCCCTGATCCGGACGGAAGCCCGCCTGTTCCATGCGCAGGTGGGTGCCTTTGCTTGTCGGTGTGAGAGTCCAGGTCACGACACTTTCGAGACCCATGGCGTCCCACGTGTAGGACAGCGTCTTGTTCGGTTCGAGGGTCAGGACCTTGCAGTCGACAGCGCCCCAGTCGCCGCGAAGCGTGAAGCGGTGGTCCACGGCCGGTTTGAAATCGTTCTTCATCAGCCACTCCTCGATCAGGTGTGGCTGGGTGAGGGCGCGCCAGATTTTTTCCGGCGGAAAGCCAATCTCGCGTTCGACAATAACGGAGCGCGTTTCGGTTGCGGTATTGGTCACTGGTCCATCCTGTTCTTCAAGTTTTCATTGCGAAGAAGCTCTAGAGTTTCGCAGCGATCTCTTCGAGCTGTCCCAGAATGCGCGGCCAGCCGCCGCCCATTCCGCGATAACCGGCTTCGTCCTGTGGCCGGAAGCCCGATTGCTCCATGCGAACGTGAGTTCCGCCGCTATGCGGCGTTAGTGTCCAGGTCACGATCGTCTTCAATCCATCACGCGCCTGCTCGCCCGACGCGTTCCAGCTGTAAACAAGCCGCTGCTGCGGAACGAGTTCAAGAACCTCACAGTCGGTGACGCCGTTCCAGCCCATCACCGGCTCCGCGCGGAAATTGAACCTGTGGCCGATCACGGGCTGGAAATCGTTTGTCATCAGCCATTGTTCGATCAGCGCGCTTTGCGTCAGCGCGCGCCATATCTTCTCGGGCGAATGCGCCATGTCGCGTTCGACGACGATGGAACGCAAGGCAATGGTCTCGATCACTGGTCCATCCTTTTGAGCAGGTCTTCGAGGTCGTCGAACTTGCGTTGCCAGAATGCGGCCATCTCGCGTGTCCAATCGACCAACGGAGAAAGTGCGCCGAGCTGTGCGCTATAATGGGTCTGGCGTCCTTCGTGGCGGTCGCGCACCAGTCCGGCCTGCTTCAGAACGCCAAGGTGTTTTGAAACCGCGGGCTGCGAGACGCCGGATTGCGCCGTCAACGACCCGACCGTTTGCTCGCCTTCGCGGCACAACCGCTCGAAGATGGCGCGTCGTGTCGGATCGGCGAGCGATCTGAACAGCATGTCATGGGTTTCTGGCATCACAATCCATAACTCTGTGGCTATAGATAAACGTATAACCAATGAGATATACTTTAGTCAAGCGCCTATCTCTGGCGCCACGCATTATGACAACTAAGCGCAAGGCAGCTACGCTGCGTCGATTGGCTCGCGTCAATCGCGGCTGGAAGTTACAATATCAGATGGTTATGTATCGCGGATTTCGCCAACCAAGCGGCTAGTCGGCGATCCATGTCAGGACGGCCTTGAAGTGCACGCCGGGCACCTGGAGCGCGGTGCCTTCGAGGTCGATCATGTCGCCGCTCATGGTGCCCTTCAGGGTCAACGTCACCGCGTCGACGCCAAACAGCGGCTTCAAGCTCGGATCGAAGTTATGCCGCTGGGTCGACACCTTGACCGAAACCCGATCGCCTTCGCCGCTGTAGGTGCCGATGAACGCAAAGCCGGAGTTTCCGCCGCGAACCTTGCCATTGATGGCGTAAATGACGCCGTTGCCGGTTCCATGCACTGTATGGAAATCAACCTTGTAAAGTCCGTCCCGCACGCCGTGTCCTCGACAATCGCATGAGCAACTTGCACCCTATGGCCTGAAGGATTGCTGAACAATTTGATTGATGCAATGCGTGCGCGTCATCGGCCATGATATTTCCGGCATCATATTGCAAGATGGAGAGAGAACCGTTGCGATCGCGATTGCTTTGCATCGTCTTGTTCTCCTGCGCAGGACTGTCCGGCTGTGCGTCGCTTCCGCAAAGCTGCGTTCCTCCTGCGGAACCCATGATCTCGGCAGAGCTGCTGTTCGGCCGCAAGATCGGAGATCGCGTCGGCGTCAGCGAATCCGCGTTCGCGCAGTTCGTCGCCACCGAAGTGACGCCGCGCTTTCCAGACGGGCTGACGATCGTCGATGCGCGCGGTCAGTGGCGCGACGGGCGCGGAACGATCATTCGCGAGCCAAGCAAGGTCATGCTCCTGACGTTTCGCGATGACGCCAAAAAGCGCGCCGATCTCGGAGCTATTGCGGCCGCCTACAAGCAAAGGTTTCATCAGCAGTCGGTGCTGACCGCGGTGCGCTCGGTCTGCGCCACCTTCTGATCGTCACCAGCGTGTGCTCTGTCCAGGTATGACAAAGGCGGTGGTAGTGGGGGTGATCGGTTTGATGCTGTAATAACAAAATGCCCCGACGACGGCGATCAACAGCAAGATGATGATCGCAAGATCAGCAAATCGAGGGTCGTGCTCGCCGATGTTTCCTCGCATTGGACCAGCCTCCTGAACGGAAGTCTTCAAAATCCAATGCGCGAACGGGTCTGCGGTTCCATGACCGCTTATTAGTGTGCATTGACGCCGCGCCAGCGGCCGAAGCGCCAGGGCAGATACCAGGTCGCGCCCGGCGGTTTCACCGAGGGAACGTTATCGATGCCGGACGTGCCCCACGGCTGGCAGCGTAATAGCCGCGCGAGTGTCATCCAGCCGCCGCCCCACAATCCGAAGCGCTCGATCGCCTCGTCGCCATATACAGAGCAGGTTGGAAGATGCCGGCAGTTAAAACCCACGAGCGGCGACAGGGTGTGGCGATAAATCCAGATCAACGCGCGTCCGGCATTGCGCGGCAACCGTTGGGCGGCTCGCGCGCAATCCGGACAATGCAGGGACCTCTGCGGCGTCGGCTTCATGAGTCTCCGGAGCTTCAGCGCGGGTTGAAAACGGTGCGGTTTGGGTTCCGCGGAAGGAACCTGCATCGTCGCAATTACATCACAGGTGCAGGAATATCGCACGTTTTTGAGCGCACCGCAGCAAAGGTTGTATGGACGATGGCGAAACCCGCGGTTACGTTTTTCATAACGTTCTGATGACAGAATCACTGCGTTGAAACTTCGACCGTCGACTGACTTTGGGGTGCGGGGGAAGGGATTAACTTGAGGCTCGTGAGATCATTCGGATCCCGCGGACGGACGCTTCTCTGCGCCGCGGCTTTTTGTTTCGCCTTGCCCGCCATTACGGCGGCGCTTGATAAACCTGTTCAAGCCAACGCGAGCCTCGAAGAGCGCAAGCTGCCGATGCGGTTCAGCTGGATCGCCTGCGATCCACACTGCCGCAGTTGGGTCAGCGCCGTCGGCATCGTCACATCGGATACGCCGAAAGCTTTCGACGACTTCGCCAGCACGCACGATCTCGGCGGGTCGACTGTCGTGCTCGACTCCAGCGGCGGTTCGGTCAACGACGCTATCGCGCTAGGACGACGCTGGCGCGAACTCGGTTTGCGCACAACTGTGGGCACGAGCGTCGTGATCAAGACGGCGACCGGTAATCGCGCCGCAGTTTTGCCCGAAGCGTACTGCGAATCCATGTGCGTCTTCATGTTGTTGTCTGGCAAAGCTCGCTACGTGCCTGATGGCGCCCACGTTCGCGTACATCAGATATGGATGGGCGATCGCGCCGAAGATCCCAAGGCCGCGAGCTACAATGCACAAGACTTGATGATCGTGGAGCGCGACATCGGCCGACTCGCCAAGTACACCTTCGACATGGGCGGCGCGGGTGACCTGCTGTCGCTGGCGCTCAGCGTTCCGCCGTGGGAAGACCTCCATGAACTCTCGCCTGCGGAATTGCGATTGACCAATCTGGTAACGACCGATGCTGTGGCGGATGTGTTGCCGGGCGGTGGCGGCGCCGGAGCGATACCGGTCGCCAGCCTGAAGTCCAAGCCGGTCCAGGATCGATTCCCGCAGGACATAGCCGAGACGGCTCGGGCGACGACGATCAGCAAGCCGACCAAGACCGCCGAAGCAATGCCGATCGGTGGTGTCGCAACGGCCGGGCCCGCTCAGCAGCAATAATAGCGCTCACGCGGAACAGGTTGAGTTTTCTCAGCTTTGCGCGGGCGCAAGCTGGCCGGATTTGGCCTCGATCTGGCCGATGGCATCGACCACGGCGTCGAATGTCAGCAGGGTCGAGGCATGGCGCGCCTTGTAGTCGCGCACCGGCTCGAGCAGCGCGATGTCGGCCCACTTGCCTTCGGGTGGCGCGCCGTTTTCCTTCAGCATCTTGCGGACGATCTCTCGCAGCTCTCGCAGCTCCGTCGCGGTCGAGCCGATCACGTGGCTCGCCATGATGGACGAGGAGGCCTGTCCAAGCGCGCAAGCCTTCACGTCGTGCGCGAAGTCGGTCACCACGGGACCGTCCATCTTGAGGTCGATCTTGACGGTGGAGCCGCAAAGCTTCGAGTGAGCGGTGGCGCTGGCATCCGGGTCCGAAAGGCGGCCGAGGCGGGGAATGTTGCCGGCCAGTTCGATGATGCGCTTGTTGTAAACGTCGTTCAGCATAAGATTCCAAGGCGTTGAATTCGCTGAAAGAGGCCTGATTGACGCCTTGGCGTCGGGAACCTCGAGGCCTATATATGTATCCAATGGCTGGAAATACAATCCGGTCATTTCCCGCCGCTCCCTGAATTGAGAATTCAATTCGGCGGTTGCGGTGTTAATATCAGGGACTCAGGCGCCCGGTGGCTCGCGAAGCCGCCCCGTCTGCCCGGTGACACTCCGGTCTCAGCGAGGCCGGTCGAACGGAGTTGACATGGACGCACTGATCAAGCCGCTGCGCGGCGGCAAGCCTTCAGAAGTTAAATCGAACGACGTCAGGCCGTCGGAATTTCGTCCCGCTGAGCTCGACCCGTCGGAATTCCTGGCGGCAGCCGTTAAGCCGGATCACGCGCGCCCGTCGCGGCACGAGGCCGAATACGCGGTCAAGACCCTGTTGTCTTACATCGGCGAAAACCCGGATCGCGAGGGGCTGCTCGACACGCCGCGCCGGGTGGTCGAAGCCTATGACGAGATCTATCAGGGCTACCACCAGTGCCCCGCCGAGGTGCTGAACCGGACATTTGGCGAGACCGCCGGCTATGACGACTTCGTGCTGATCCGCGACATCGAATTCACCTCGCAGTGCGAGCACCACATGATGCCGTTCTACGGCAAGGCGCATATCGCCTATACGCCGGTCGAGCGGGTGGTCGGGTTGTCAAAGCTGGCGCGGCTGACGGACATCTTTGCGCGGCGCCTGCAGACGCAGGAGCATATGACCGCCCAGATCGCTGCGGCCGTCGACGAGGTGTTGAAACCCCGTGGCGTTGCGGTGATGATCGAGGCCGAGCATACCTGCATGTCGGTGCGGGGCGTCGCCAAGCATGGCGCGATGACCTTCACCAGCCGGTTCACCGGTGTGTTCCGCGACAATCCGGCGGAGCAGGCGCGTTTCCTGTCCATGGTGCGAGGGGCTCACCGCTAATCCTTCGCTTGTTAACTTCGAGGGATTTCCTGTGTCTCAACCGACTTCTTCATCCGAAGCCGAACGCGAAGAGGGGCTGGTGTTACAGCCCCGCTTCGATGCGTCCGGACTCGTCACTTGCGTCGCGACGGACGCCGGCAACGGCGATGTACTGATGGTCGCGCACATGAATGACGAGGCGCTGCGCAAAACCATCGCGACTGGTGACGCCTGGTACTACAGCCGCTCGCGCAAAGCCTTATGGCGAAAAGGCGAGAGTTCGGGTCAGGTCCAGCGCGTGGTCGAGATGCGGATGGACTGCGACCAGGACGCGATCTGGATCAAGGTCGAACAAACCGGTGCGGCTTGCCATACCGGACGCCGCTCGTGCTTTTACCGGGCCGTGACCAGAGGCGAGGGCGGCGAAACGCGCGTGTCGTTCGTCGATGCCGACAGGCTGTTCGATCCCAACGACGTCTATCACACGCATTCCTGACCTCGGCTGGCGCGCTCCCTTGCACGCGTTAACTCGTCGTTAACCATAATCTTCCACCTTGCACCGGAGCGAATAGCTGTCCGGACCGGTGGGAGTCGGCCCGAGCAGTAGATTTGCTGATATCGCGCATGAGAAATGCGAGCGGTCGTTTCGCGGGGAGCGGGAGACCAATATGACTGTCGATGCCGCCACCGCAACAACCCCGGCCGATCAATCGCGCACGGGGCTGAGCAGCATTTTCAACGGCATTGCCGGTGCGATCAAGCAGGCGGCCAGCGCCACCGGCGCAAGCTTCGAATATCTGCTCACGACCGCCAAGATGGAATCCAATTTCAATCCCCAGGCCGCCGCGGGCACATCCTCCGCCAAGGGCCTTTATCAATTCATCGAGCAGACCTGGCTTGGCACCGTGAAGGAAGCTGGGCCTGCGCTCGGCTACAACGGGTACGCCGATGCTATCGCCAAATCTTCGTCGGGCACCTATTCGGTCAGCGATCCGGCGACGCGCGCGGCGATCCTCAAGCTGCGCGACGATCCGAAGGTAGCCTCGGCCATGGCCGGCGTGCTCACCCAATCCAACAGCTTCAAGCTCACCGGCATGATCGGCCGCCGCCCGAGCGACAGCGAACTCTATATGGCGCACTTCATGGGCGTCGGCGGTGCCGCGAAACTGATTGCGAATGCGGAGGACAATCCGCAGGCATCCGGCGCGCGGCTGTTTCCGAATGCCGCCGCTGCCAACCGTCCGATCTTCTACGATCACGACGGGCGCGCGCGCAGCGTCTCGGAAGTCTACAGCGAATTGAACCGCCGCTACGACAGCGCTGCGAATTCGCCGGCGACACGAACCGCGATGGCGACGTTTGGCGTCACAGCGCCGGTTGCGGTTGCTGCAACGGCTGAATCGCAGTTCTCCGTGGCGCCGGACAATGCGGCCTATCTCTCGCGGCTGCCGGATGTGCGTAGCGTAACGCCGGTGACGGCATCGTCCGCGACGGTTGCGTCCGCCTCGCAAAATCAGCCGGTATTCCGTTCGCTGTTTCAGGTTGGCGAACGCAGCGAACCGGTCTCGCCCGCCGTTCAGCAATTGTGGGCGCATCCACCAGCCGTAGCTGCGGCTTCGAACACCTCCGTCACGACGCAACCGCCGGCCGGGGGCCTGCAGCCGTTCGATCTGTTCAGCGATCGCAGCGGCAAATACAGCAGCTGATGCCGGCGCGCGGGAGTTGCGTGCTTTCCTGACATCCGCCGGACGTTTATGCTGATGTCATGCAAGA
>JBEPUM010000122.1:0-10427 GCA_041691515.1 Pseudomonadota bacterium
GGCGCGTTCGCGGGCGGCGCGCTCGGCGGATTGAGCGGACGGGAATCGCTGGCGCTTGCCAGCGGCATGAATGCGCGCGGCTCGACCGAGGTGATCATCGCCACCATCGGATTGTCGATGGGTGTGCTGAGCCAGAACATGTTCACCATGATCGTGACCATGGCGATCGTGACCACCATGGCGATGCCACCGATGCTGCGCGCGGCGCTGGCGCGGGTTCCCATCGGCAAGGAGGAAAAGGCGCGGCTGGAACGCGAGGAAGCCGAAGAGAAGGGCTTCGTCTCCAATCTCGAACGGCTGCTGCTCGCCGTCGACGAAAGCGTCAATGCGAAATTCGCGGCGACCATCGCGGGCCTCGTGGCGGGGACGCGCGGACTACCCATCACGGTTCTCCATGTCGGCGCAAAGGCCAAGGTTCAGGAGAAAAATAAAAAGGACGAGGAGAGCGCGGAAAATACCGTCCGCAACGCCGCCAAGGCGATCGCCGAACTCGACAAGGAAAACAATGCCGATGATGTCGACGTTACCACGCGCAGCCGCCGGGCCCGGCCGAAGGATGCGGTCGCCGACGAGGCGCGCAAAGGGTTCGATCTGCTCGTCGTGGGCATGGCGAAGGTGACTGGCGCCAAAGGCGGTTACGACAGGAAGATCGAAGAGGTGACGAAGGGGTTCGACGGGCCGATTGCGCTGGTGGCGGCCAAGGGCAAGCATCTCAAGCAGCCGGACAGCAACGTCTTCCGGATTCTGGTTCCGGTATCCGGCAGTGGCGTCTCCCGCCGTGGCGCCGAAGTCGCAATCGCGTTGTCGCGTACGAGTCTGGTGCCGATGCAGGTAATTTATGTCGCAACCACGCGGGACAAGGATTCCCGCCGTGCCGCCAGCATGTCGCTGATGCATGAAGAAGCGATCCTGAAGGATATCGGCGTACTGGCGTCGCGTTACGACGTGGACGTCCACACCATCATGCACGCCGGCATGTCGCCCGATGCCGCAATCCTGCGTGAGATCCGCGACACGCGTGCCGATCTCGTCGTGATGGGCGTCGACCGGGTCAAGGGAGATACCTTGAGTTTCGGCGGCGTCGCCGCGGCGGTGCTGGAAAAATCCGAGGTGTCGGTGCTGCTGGTGTCGAGCGGCGACAGCGAAACCAAGCGTAGCAGCGCGGACTAACCCGGCGCCGAACCGGGAAAGCCGCTCAGCGCCATGTCGCTCTGCTGGCCAACACGTAATGGACGATGATACCGGCCTCGCCCTTCGATGCAATGCAGTCATGCGGCGCTCCGCCGCCCGGACGCATCTGGACGGGCGGCGGGAATTCGGTAGTATTTATCCAGCTGGTTCAAAGAAACCGGCGGTCAGGGAGAACAACGTGACATCCAAAAAACTTCGTGTGCTTTCGCTCGCCGCTGTCGCGGCCGGGCTTGTCTATGCAACCGCGCCGGCACTCGCGCAGGAAACGATCACCGTCTGGTGGGGCAAGGGCTTCTACAAGGCGGAAGATGACGCGCTGCTCGACGTCATCAAGAAGTTCACGGCCAAGACCGGCATCAAGGTCGAGCTGTCGCAATACGCCATTCAGGACATGATCCCGAAGACGGTGGCGGCGCTGGATTCCGGCACCGTGCCCGATGTCGCCTATTCCGACACCTACGATGTGCAGGCCGGCGGCAAGTGGGCGTTCGAGGGCAAGCTCGAGGACCTCTCCGACATTCTCGTGCCGATGAAAGACAAGTTCGCGCCGAACACGCTGGAAACCGCCTATCTGCTCAATGGCCAGACCAACAAGAAGGGCTATTACGGTTTTCCGCTGAAGCAGCAGTCGATGCACGTGCAGATCTGGGGCGACATGCTGCAGCAGGCAGGCTTCAAGCAGAGCGACATTCCCACCACGTGGAAGGAATACTGGTCGTTCTGGTGCGACAAGGTGCAGCCGGCGATACGCAAGGCGACCGGCAAGCGCATCTATGGCGTGGGCCAGCCGATGGGCGTGGAATCCACCGACTCCTTCCAGTCGTTCTATACGTTCATGGATGCCTATAACGTCAAGCTGGTCGACGATAACGGTAAGCTGACGGTCGACGACCCGAAAGTCAGGGAAGGTCTGATCAACGCGCTGCGCGACTACACCGACACCTACACCAAGGGCTGCACGCCGCCGTCCTCGACCACCTGGAAGGATCCCGACAATAACGTCGCGTTCCACAACAAGACGACCGTGATGACCCACAACTTCACGATCTCGATCGCGGCGAAGTGGTACGAGGACGCGCACAATCCGGCATTGACGCCCGAGCAGCGCGAAGCGGGCAGGAAGGCCTATGAGGAAACCATCATCACCGCGAGTTTCCCGAAGAAGCCGGACGGCACGGCGATCAAGTATCGCTCGGACGTCAAGACCGGCGTGATCTTCACCGCGGCGAAGCACAAGAAGGAAGCCAAGGAATTCGTGAAATTCCTCATGCAGGAAGAGAATCTCGGTCCGTATGTTGAAGGCGCGCTCGGCCGCTGGTTCCCGGTGACGATCGCCGGCCAGAAGAGTCCGTTCTGGCAGGCCGATCGCCATCGCAAGGCGGTCTACACGCAGTTCATGGGCGGCACGCAGCCGTTCGACTTCACGAAAAACTTCAAGTTCACCATTCTCAACAACGAGAATGCCTGGGCCAAGGCCATGAACCGGGTGGTGAGCGAGAAGGTGCCCGTCGACAAGGCCGCCGACGAGCTGATCGCGCGCATCAAGCAGGTCGCGGGGTAACGTAGTTCCGACTCCAAACGACGTCATGCCCGGCGTTATGCCGGGCATCCACGTCTTGAGGACGGGTCTGCAAGAAAGACGTGGATGGCCGGGACGAAGCCCGGCCATGACGAATTGAGAGTTCCGGCAGCATTGGCGAGCGCACGACATGGCAACGATGACGCTCACAGATCCCGGCGACGTGGTCCCGCGCGGCCCGCTGACGGGACGATTCACGACCCCGCAGATCTGGGGTTTCGCGCTGCTGATGCCGTACCTGCTCGTGTTCCTGGCCTTCGTGGTTTACCCGATCGGATACGGCCTGTGGCTCGCACGCCATCCGGCGAGCTATGTCGCGCTCTATCACGATCCGATCTTTGCGCGCGCTGCCGTCAACACGCTGATTTTTTTGCTGATCGGCATCAACATCAAGATGGTGATCGCGCTGTTCCTGTCGGGCTTCTTCATTCAGCAGCGCGCGTGGATCCGCTGGCTGTCGGTGATCTTCATTCTGCCGTGGGCGGTGCCGTCGATCCCGACCATCCTGTCGCTGCGCTTCATGCTCAATCCCGAATGGGGCGTGGTCAATCAGCTGATCTTCAAGTTCACCGGCGAGGACGGCCCGAACTGGCTCAACGATCCCGCGGTCGCGCTGACCATGGCGATCGGCGTGCATATCTGGAAATCGCTGCCGTTCTGGACGCTGATCCTGATGACGGGACGGCTTGCGATCTCGCAGGACCTGTTCGAGGCCGCCGATGTCGATGGGGCAAGCTGGTGGCAGAAGTTCCGCTTCATCACCTGGCCGTCGGTACAGACGCTGTATCTGACCTGCACGCTGCTCTCGATGATCTGGACGCTCGGCGATTTCAACAGCGTCTATCTTCTCACCGGCGGCGGCCCCGCCGATCTCACGCACGTGCTGTCGACGCTCGGCATCCGTTATCTCCGGCTCGATCAGCTCGATCTGGCGATGGCCTCGATCGTCTGCGCGATGCCGCTGGTGTTGCCGCTGGTCTATTTCATGATGAAACGGCTGTCCCGATGACAAGGTTTGCGCGATGAAGATGCCAACCTGGCGTGAGATCGGTACCGAGGCGAAACTTTTGCTGATCGGCATTCCCGTGTTCATCTGGACCATGGTGCCGGTCTACAACCTGTTCCTGTTCTCGATCTCGCCGAAGGAAGAGGCCTTCTCCGGAAAGCTGTGGCCTGATCATCCGACGCTGCACAATTTCGAGATCGTATTCAAACAGCAGCATTACTTCCTGCGCGATTTCTGGATCCAGTTCTGGAACTCGGCTGTCATCGCGGTGGCGGTCGGCGTGCTGACCCTGCTCGTGGCAACCTCGGCCGCGTTCGCGATCTCGCGGCTGCGCGTGCCGGGCGGGCGCACGGTGATGAACCTCGCGCTGTTCACCTATTTCATTCCGGCGGCGTTTCTCGCCGTGCCGATGTATCGCACCATGGGCGTCTATGGATTGCTCAACAGTCACTGGTCGCTGATCCTCGCGATGATGACCATCGCGTCGCCTTACGCGATCTGGGTGCTCAAGCAGGCGTCCGACAAGCTGCCGGTCGAGCTCGATGAAGCCGCCATCGTGGATGGCGCGACAACGCTGCAGCTGTTCCGCCTGGTCTATCTGCCGCTGATGATGCCGTCGCTGGTGGCGATCGGAACCTATGCGCTGCTCTTGGCATGGAACGAGTATCTCTACGCGTTCCTGCTGCTGTCCAAGGATACCGAGCTGACGCTGCCGGTCGCGCTCGGCAATTTTCTCGCCGCCGACGACAGCCCATGGGAATTGCTGATGACTACGGGTTTCATCTACGCGCTGCCGCCGGCCGCGGTCTATTACGTGTTCCGCCGCTATATGGTTGGCGGCCTCACGGCGGGTGCGGTGAAGTCGTGAGCTCCGTCATCCCCGCGCAATGGCTTCGCCATTGTCGCTGGAGGTGCGAGCGGAGCGAGCCTCGAAGGATGAACGGCTTCAGGTGCGCTTGAAGTCGCCCTTCGAGACGCCGCTTCGCGGCTCCTCAGGGTGACGGCTTATCTCGTTTCGCCCGTCTTTGCGAATAGCACTAGCCCGGCGTCGGATTGAGCACTTCGGTATCCTCGGTATCCCTGCGCCGCCCGAAGAACGAGGCGCGGGTGGCCTCACTTGATTTCGCAGTGGCACGGATGCGCAGGAGATCCTTGCGCGCGACCAGACCGACAAGGTGCTGGCTTTCGCGATCGATAATCGGAACCCGGCCGACGTCGGCGAGCACCATGCGGTCCGCGAGGTGCGACACCGGTTCGTCCGGATAACCGATGGTCAACGAGCGATCCGACAGCAGGTCGAACAGGGTGTCGCCATCGCTGGATTTTTCCTTGTCCGCCCGCCAGCGCAGCACGTCGGAGCGTCCGACCAGACCGGCAACCTGACCCTCGGCATCGATCAGCGGATAGGATTTGTGCCGGCGTGCATCGCCTGAGAAGAATGCGAGCGCTTCGCGCATGGGCATCGCTGCGGGCAGCGTATCGACCTCGCGCACCATGACGTCGTTGACGCGCAGCAGTTCGAACGGATCGATGCTGTATTCGCGCACCACATGCTGGCCGCGCCGCGCGATCTTCTCGGTCAGGATCGAACGCTTCAGCAGCAGCACGGTCAGGGCGTAGGACGCGCTCGCGGCGATCAGCAGTGGGCCCATCAGCGCGAAGTCGCCCGTCAGTTCGACCGCGAAAAAGATGGCGGTCAACGGCGCCCGCATGGTACCGCCCATCATCGCCGCCATGCCGATCAGCGCCCACACGCCGTGATCGCCCGGCAGCAACAGGCCTTCGAGCCAGCCTGCGCAGCCGCCGAAGATCAGGAGCGGGGCCAGCACGCCGCCGGATGTGCCGGAAGCAAGCGCGACGATCCAGATCGCAGATTTTACGACCAGGATCAGAACCACCGCCTTCAGGACGATCTGGTCGTTCAGAAGACCTGCGATGATGTCGTAGCCGACGCCGAGCGCGCGGGGTTCGATCAGGCCGCCGAGTCCGACGATCACGCCGCCGATCGCCGGCCACCACATCCAGTGCAGCGGAATGTGCTCGAACAGGTCTTCCGCCTTGTAAAGGAGACCGGTGAGCAGGCCGGATTGCAGCCCCGCGACGACGCCGACGCCGATGCAGGGAAACAATCCCCACCACGGCAGGTCGAGATGCCCGGCGAACGGAAACAACGCGCCGCTTCCGATCAGGAATGGCCGGATCGCCGAGGCGATCACGCAGGCCGCGATCACTGGAATCAGGCTGCGCGGCTTCAGTTCGAACAGAAGAAGTTCGACGGCGAGCATCACCGCGGCGATCGGCGTGCCGAAGATCGCAGTCATGCCGGCCGATGCACCGGCGACGAGCAGCGTCTTGCGCTCCGCCGCGCTCATGCTGAAGCATTGCGCGAACAGCGAACCGACGGC
Organism: Pseudomonadota bacterium; assembly: GCA_041691515.1. Taxonomy (GTDB): domain Bacteria; phylum Pseudomonadota; class Alphaproteobacteria; order Rhizobiales; family Xanthobacteraceae; genus Nitrobacter. Next base: position 6,182 of record JBEPUM010000122.1, read on the forward strand.
GCCGCCAGTCATGATGATCGGACCTTCGGCGCCGAACGGTCCGCCAGTTCCGATCGAAATCGCCGACGATAGCGGCTTGAGGATCGCCACCTTCGGTTGCAAACGGCTGCCGCCAATCAGGATCGCCTCGATCGCCTCGGGGATGCCGTGACCACGGATCTTTTCCGAACCGTATCGCGCCATCAGCCCGATCGCGAGGCCGCCGAGCGCGGGCGCCGCCACCATCCAGACGCTCGGTTTCAGGTTCGCCAGCGACAGGGTGTGAACGTTGAAGGTCTGGAGCCAGACCAGATTGGTGGTCAGCGCGATCATGCGCAGCAGCAGCCACGCCGTCACCGTTCCGCCCGCGCCCACAAGGATCGCCATCGCAACGAGCACGAGGACGCGCCGGTCGGTCGTAAAATCGCCGAGCCGTGGTAATGAATTGGCGGGAACAGAGCGTTGCATAGCGGGTTTTGTCCGAAAATGGCGGGATATACGATAGTTTTGAGGGTATGGCCGGGTGCGGCAAACGCATGGTCGGCAGGCCGTGGTTATATCGTGCTGCGATGCAAATCAATGGAAGAATGATGGTTAGAAAGCCTACGCAGAGCGCCATGCAGCCGAAGCAAATGACCCAGAAGGATTATGCCGCGCTGGCCGCGTTCCGGCAGTCGCTGCGGGTGTTCCTGTCGTTCAGCGAGGACGCGGCACGCAAGGCCGGGCTGCCGCCCCAGCAGCATCAGGCGCTGCTCGCCATCCGCGGCTTTGGCTGGGACCGCGGCATCACCGTCGGCGATCTTGCGGGTCATCTGCTGCTCAAGCATCACACCGCGGTCGGCCTTGTGGATCGGCTGGTCCGCGCCAGGCTCGTGGTGCGGACGCCCGATGTGCGGGATCGCCGCCGGGTTCTGCTCACGCTGACTGCCAAGGGCGACAAGGCGCTGACGGCACTGTCCGCGGCCCATCTCATGGAGATGCGGCGCAATGCGCCTGAGCTGGTTGAACTGATCCGCCGCTTTTCGAAGAGGCGATGATCGCGCGGTTGGGCCTCAGACCTGCGCTGCGATTTCCTTGCCGAGCGAGGCCGCGACGGCGTGCAACTCGCGGCGGAACATCATCTCGCGCTCCCGCGTGAAACGAGCCGTCGGCACCGCCAGATTGACCGCGCCGAAGAAGTGGTCGCCGTGTTCGACCGCCGTTCCGATCGCGGTGATGCCGGGAGTGAATTCCTCGCGCGAATAGGCGAATCCGCTTTGGCGGACTTCCACCAGATCGTCCTTGAGCTGCCGCTTCGATGTGATCGTGTGCGGCGTGATGGGCTCGAACACCACCTCGCGAAGATAGTCGTCGAGTTCGGCCTGCGGCAGTCGCGTCAATGCAAGCTTGCCGCAGGACACCGCGTAGAGCGGCGCGCGCTCGCCGACCTTCATGATGTAGGTCAGCGCCTGCCCGCTGGTGGACGAGGCCAGTGCCTCGATCATCTGTCCGGACCGCACATAGAATCCCGAGGTTTCGTTCAGCTCGCCGGTGAGCTGCCGCAGGAACGGCGCAGCGACGCTCGCAAGGGAGGGACCGGCAGTCTTTTTCGCAAGCTGGCGAACATGGTCGCCGAGCCGGTACCGCTCAGTGATGGCGTCCTGCGCCAGATATCCACGGGCCAGCAGGTTGTTGAGCAGGTGGAACAGGCTCGAGCGGGGAATGCCGAGTTGCGTGAGCATGCCCGAGAACGATGGCGGCTCCGGCGCATCGGCCACGTATTCCAGAATATCGATGGCGCGATCCGCCGACTTGACAGCGGCGTTAGGGTTCAGTTTCATGACACATACCGGTTTTCATATCAAAACCTAGCAAACGGCGCTTGGCCTGTCCAGCCGTTTCGGCGACCGCGGAGGGACTGTCATGACGGATGCAGAGCAGGCGGACCGGATGGCGATCCGCGACCTGATCGAGAACTGGGCGATCTGGCGCGACGCCGGCGACTGGGAGCGCTTCGCCACCGTCTGGCATGAGGACGGATGGATGTCGGCAACCTGGTTCCAGGGATCGGCCGCCGATTTTATCCGCGTCAGCAAAGAAGGCTGGGACAAGGGCGTCAGCATTCTGCATTTCCAGGGCGGCATGAGCATCGATCTCGAAGGGGATCGCGCGATCGCGCAGTCGAAGATGACTATTTCCCAGCGCGGCGCGGTGCACGGTGTCGCCTGCGATGTGGTGTGCACAGGGCGCTTTTTCGATTTCGTGGAGAAGCGCCGGGGACAATGGGGCGTGGTCCGCCGCCAGCCGATCTACGAGAAGGATCGTCTCGATCCGCTCGATCCGGCGGCGTCGCTGACGCTCGACCAGACCAAGCTCGCGCAATACCCCGAAGGCTATCGCCACCTCGCCTACATTCAGGAAGAGATCGGCTATCGCGTCAAACGCGACATGCCGGGCTTGCGCGGCGCCGAGGTCGAGAAGCTGGTCGGACAGGGCCGCGCGTGGCTCGGCGGCGCAACGGTGCAAGAGATCGCAGCGGTCCGCTGATTGCAACGCAGCGATCACGCCGGTCAAGCGACGGCACGCAAGATCACCTCGCGCGCCTGTCGGCCTTCGGGTGTCGGCAAACCCGCATAGTTGTGGGGCTGATCTCGCCGCAGATGAAGTTCGACCGGCACGCCCGCCGCGCGCGCCTTCGCGGCCAGTTCGATGCTGTCGGGATAGAGAAAGTCGCGCGTTCCGGAAAAGACGATCATCGGTGCCAGCCCGCGCATGTCGCCTTTCAGCGGACTGACATAGGGATGAAAAACGTCGAGGTTGCCCGCATAGAGGCGCCCCATCTCGATGGTACCGGGAATATCGTTGATCGGGTCACGCGCAGCGATCGCTACCTGCTCCGGACGGTCGATCGATAAATTCACTCCCGGCGAAATCAGCACCAACCCGTTCGGCTGGCGATGTCCGCAGTTGCGCAACCATTGCGCGGCGGCGAGCGCCAATCCGGCGCCTGCCGAATTGCCGACCACCGTGACCTTCGCAGCTCCGGCTTCTTCCAGAAGTTTTCGCAACAACTCGCCGGTGGCCGGCACGACATCTATCGCGGTGCCGCGCGGAGCCAGTGGATAGATCGGAACGACGCAACGGACGCCAGCTTCGCGAGTCATCGTGCCGACGATGCGCCAATGGGCACGGACGATCTCGTTGACATATCCGCCGCCGTGCAGGAACAGCACGACGTTGCCGCCCTCCGGATTTGCAGTCGGTGCCGTATAATACACCGGCCATCCCGCGACATTCTTTAGCGTCACTGTTACGCCACGGCCCAGACCTGTCGGCGCATGGGAGGCTGGCCGCAATTTCAATCTGCGCACGTGCTCCTGCACGGCGGCAGCGGACGCCGTCTGCTTCTTGAGGGGTAGAAGTCGCAGCAGAGCATTGACGCAGCGGCTCTGCCAGCTCGGCGCGGTATCGTCCGGCAACAACGCTTGTGTGGCGCTTCTCCCATCGTGAACCGTTCCTGCCGGTATGATCTGCTCAACGTTCATGACGAGATCCTGTGGGTACGGGTTGGGTTTGGCTGCGCGCTATGATCTCTGTTCATCTGCCGCCATTCAGGATAAATATGAGCGATAGCTCATATTTCCTACTCGCATTCGGACCGCAGCAGGATGGTACGCAAGCCGCGCACAAAACCCAGGAAGCACGCCTCTCAGGAGCGCTCACGCGCGACGGTCGACGCGCTCGTCGAAGCAACCGCTCGCATTTTGGTCAAGGAAGGTTTCGACAAAGCCAGCACCAACCGGATCGCCGAAGTGGCGGGCGTCAGCGTCGGTTCGCTTTACCAGTACTATCCCGGTAAAGAGGCGCTCATCGTCGCCGTCATCGATCGTCACAATCGGCAGATCATGCAGGTGGTGCGGCGCGCGCTGGCAGAGGTTGCCTCACAGCCGATCGCCAAAGCGGTGCGCCGGCTTGTTACGGTCGCGATCGAGGCGCATCGCATCGATCCGAAACTGCATCGCGTTCTCGCAGAACAGATTCCGCGCACGGGAGCCCTGGAGAACGTCGAAGCCTTCAATCGCGAGACTTACGCGCTGTTGAGAACTTATCTCGAGGGCCACCGCCGGGAGATTCGTGTAACCGACCTCGGACTTGCGACATTCGTATGCGTGACCTCGATCGAGGCGCTGGCCCATAACGCGGTCTTGCGTTCCGAAAGTCTCCCGGAGGAACTGATGGGTACGCTTGTCGACGAGGCTACACGTCTCGTGGTCGGGTATTTGCAATA
>JBEPUM010000123.1:0-10374 GCA_041691515.1 Pseudomonadota bacterium
TATCACGCAATCCCTTCAACCGGTGCCGTGAACGATGCAGCGCCGCGGCGTATTCCGCGAGCTTGAGGCCGAACGGCATCGGCAGCGCGTGTTGCAGCCAGGTGCGCGCGACGACGGCGGTGTCGCGATGCTGCCGCGCGAGTTTGGCGAAACCCGCGACCGCGCGATCGATATCCGTCAGCAGGGCGTTGATCGCGGCGCGCAGCATTAGCATCGTTGCGGTGTCGATCACGTCCTGGCTGGTGGCGCCCCAATGCACGTAACGCGCGGCTTCCGTGTCTGTCTTTGCGACATTGGCGGTCAACGCCTTCACCAGCGGGATCGCAATGTTGCCGGCGCGGGTGGCGGCTTCGGCAATTGCCGGCAGATCGAACGCGTCGGCCTTGCAGGCGTTGCCAATCGGGCCCGCTGCGCTCAGGGGAATCACCCCGGCCGCAGCTTCGGCGCGTGCAAGCGCAGCCTCAAAATCGAGCATGTGCTGGAGATAGGTCGCGTCATCGCAGATCGCGCGCATGGCAGCGCTTGAAAACAGCGGGGCGAGAAGTGGCGACAGCGGCGTGCTCATGATGGCGGTGACCCTAATCACGGTCGAGGGTGTCTAACAATCCCGACGGTATCGTGCTGCGTGCTGCGGCGCGAATATGCATCGCTCCTCCTACGATGGTCCCCTTTTCTTTGCGCCGGGCGTGCCCTACTTGAGGGACCGAGGCCGCCGGATCGAGGCGGCAAACGATCGAGGAGGCGACGCCCATGGCCATGACGATGAACGGCGAAGTTCAGCTTGCTGCGTCCCGCGATGTGGTCTGGGCCAAGCTCAACGACCCCGCAGTGCTGAAAGCCTGTATCCCCGGTTGCGAAGAGCTTGAGACGACGGAAGACGGCGGCTTTCGTGCGGTCGCCAAGATGAAGGTTGGTCCCGTGTCGGCGCGCTTCAAGGGCAAGGTGACGCTGAGCGATCTGGATCCGCCGAACGGCTACAAGATTTCAGGCGAAGGCGAGGGCGGCGTCGCAGGGTTCGCCAAAGGCGGCGCGACGGTAGCACTCGCCGAGCAGGATGGCGGCACTCTGCTTAAATATGAGGTCGAAGCACAGATCGGCGGCAAGCTGGCGCAATTGGGTCAGCGGCTGATCAACGGTGCAGCCAAGAAGCTGGCCGACGAATTTTTCTCGAATTTCGCCAAGGCGGTTCAGGGATAGGCCCGTCAAAGGCCCACTTTGTCATGACTGGCACTCCCCGCATGAGGTTGCTCATTGCCGGGATGGCCCATATTATGGCCTTGGAATGATTTTAAACGACTGCTCTGCCGATATGCGGCAGTGCAGCTAAAGAGAGTGCTGATGGCAAAGATTTCCCTCATCGTGAACGGCAATCCCGCGACCGCTAATATCGACCCGCGCACCCTGCTGGTTCAGTTTCTGCGCGAGAATCTGCGCCTAACCGGCACCCACGTCGGGTGTGACACCTCGCAATGCGGGGCCTGCGTCGTCCATCTCGACGGCAAGGCCGTGAAGTCGTGCACCACGCTGGCGGTGATGGCCGACGGCCATGAGGTCAAGACAATCGAAGGGCTTGCTGCCGACGGCGCGCCGCTGCATCCGATGCAGGAAGCTTTCCGCGAGCACCATGGATTGCAGTGCGGCTTCTGCACGCCGGGCATGATCATGACGGCGGTCGATCTGGTCCATCGCAAGGGCCATGATCTCAGCGACCATACAATTCGTGAGGAGCTCGAGGGCAATCTTTGCCGCTGCACCGGCTACCAGAACATCGTCGAATCGATCGCGGCCGGCGCCAAGGCCATGGCGAAATCCGACCTCGCATAGGACCACGCGCCGCGCCATCGCAGGACGCTTCCAGGGACATAAGTCATGTACGAATTCAAATATCATCGCCCGGCGACCGTAAGGCAGGCTGCCAATCTCCTCGTCAAGAACGAGGACGCCAAGCTGATCGCCGGCGGTCATACGCTGGTGCCTGTGATGAAGCAGCGGCTGGCAAGCCCGCCGCATCTGGTCGACCTCTCCCATGTCGAAGGCCTCGATGGCATCGAGATGAAGGGGCGTTCGCTGGTGATCGGCGCGACCGCGAAACATGCTGACGTCGCCAACTCCCCGATCGTGGGTGAGGCGATTCCGGCACTGGCCGAACTGGCCGGCCTGATCGGCGATCCCGCCGTACGTCACAAAGGTACGATCGGCGGTTCGCTTGCCAACAACGATCCGACCGCGGATTACCCGGCGGCTTGCATGGCGCTCGGCGCGACCATCGTCACCAACAAACGCCGCCTGAAGGCTGAGGAATTTTTTCAGGGCCTTTTTACGACTGCGCTTGAGAGCGACGAGATCATCACCAAGGTGATGTTTCCGCTGGCGAAGAAGGCGGCCTACCAGAAATTCCGCAACCAGGCTTCGCGCTATGCGCTGGTCGGCGTGTTCATTGCGAAGCGGCCATCGGACGTGCGCGTCGCCGTCACCGGCGCCGGCGGCGATGGCGTGTTTCGCGTCACCGCATTCGAAGAGGCTTTGAAAAAGAGCTTCAAGTCGAAGGCGCTCGAAGGATTGTCGGTACCCGCCGAAGGCCTCAACAGCGATCTGCACGGCAGCGCGGAATATCGCGCGCATCTGATCGGCGTGCTCGCGCGCCGCGCGGTGGATGCGGCGAACGGCAAGGCGTGACATTGCGGATTTTCAGTCAGGTTTCATCATGAGTGCGACATCGGCGCTGCCTACCTCCGTTGATGCGACGCTCGACCTGCTGACAAGCCGTGGCTATCTCGCCGAGCGGTCTCTGGCGACGGTGCTATTTCTCTCGCTGCGTATGGGGCGGCCGCTGTTTCTCGAAGGCGAGGCCGGCGTCGGCAAGACCGAAATCGCGAAGGTGCTGTCGGCCGCGCTCGGGCGCAAGCTGATCCGGCTGCAGTGTTATGAGGGACTCGACGTCGCCTCCGCGGTCTATGAGTGGAACAGCGCGGCGCAGATGATCGCTATCCGCCTCGCCGAAGCCGCCGGAGATACCGATCGCGAACAACTCTCCGGCGATATCTTCGCCGAAAAATTCCTGATCAAGCGCCCATTATTGCAGGCGCTGGAGCCGGACGTGGCGGGACCGCCGGTGCTTCTGATCGACGAACTTGACCGCGCCGACGAAGCCTTCGAAGCTTATCTGCTGGAAATTCTCAGCGACTTCCAGGTGACGATCCCCGAACTCGGCACCGTCAAGGCGCCGGCGCCGCCGATCGTCATCGTCACCTCGAACCGGACTCGCGAGATTCACGATGCGCTGAAGCGCCGTTGCCTTTATCACTGGGTCGATTATCCCTCAGCCGAGCGCGAACTGGCGATCGTCAAGTCGCGGGTGCCCGGCATTTCCGCAAAACTATCCCTGCAGGTGGTCGGCTTCGTTCAGGCATTGCGCAGTCAGGACTTCTACAAGAATCCCGGCGTCGCCGAGACCATCGACTGGGCGACCGCGCTGACCGAACTCGATGCCCGCTCGCTGACGCCGCAAGTCGTGGGCGACACCATCGGTGCGCTGTTGAAATATCAGGACGATATCGGGCGGATGCAGGGCGAGGGCTTGCAGAAGGTGCTGAAGGAAGCCACCAGCGATCAGTAGAACGGGAATCGCATGGCCATCAATCATCTCAATCCACCGACCGGCCAGATTGCAGATAACGTTGTCGGGTTTGCGCGCGCGCTGCGCGCTGCCGGCCTTCCCGTCGGTCCGGGCGCTGTGATCGATGCATTGAATGCATTGCGCATGATCGACATCGGCAACCGCGCCGATGTTTTCACCACGCTCGAAGCGATTTTCGTGACGCGCCACGACCACGCGCTGATTTTCGCGCAGGCTTTCGATCTGTTCTTCCGCGCCGCCGAGGAATGGAAGCACATGCTGGATTCGGTGCCGCTGCCGGATCAGGCCCAAAAGCCTCCGGCGCCGGCGTCGCGCCGCGTTCACGAGGCGCTGTCGCAACCGGCGATGAGCGAGCGCGAAGCGCCGCAGGAGCAGGAAGTCCAGCTCTCCGTGTCTGACCGCGAAGTGTTGCAGAAAAAAGACTTCGCGCAGATGAGCGCCGCCGAGATTGCAGAGGTGACACAGGCGATTGCCAGGATGAGCCTGCCGCAAGCCGAACTGCGCACGCGCCGCACCCGGCCCGACCATCGGGGACTGCGGCTGGATCTGCGCCGGACGCTGCGCGGCAGTCTGCGCACCGGCGGCGAGATCGTCAATATTCATCGTCTCGGTCTGATCGACAAGCCGGCGCCGATTGTGGCGCTGCTCGATATCTCCGGCTCGATGAGCGAATACACCCGGCTGTTTCTGCATTTCCTCCACGCCATTACCGATGCGCGCAAGCGCGTCTCGGTTTTTCTGTTTGGGACCCGCCTGACCAATGTCACCCGCGCGCTGCGGGCGCGGGATCCCGATGAAGCGCTGGCGACCTGTTCTTCGGTGGTCGAGGACTGGGCGGGAGGGACGCGGATCGCGACTTCGCTGCACAATTTCAACAAGCTGTGGGGCCGCCGTGTGCTGGGGCAGGGCGCCATCGTGCTGCTGATCTCCGACGGGCTGGAGCGCGAGGCCGACTCGAAACTGGCGTTTGAGATGGACCGGCTGCACCGCTCCTGCCGCCGACTGATCTGGCTTAACCCGCTGCTGCGCTATGACGGCTTTGAGCCAAAGGCGCAGGGCATCAAAATGATGTTGCCCTATGTTGACGAATTCCGTCCGGTACATAATTTGTCGTCTATCGAGGGGTTGATTGCCGCGTTGTCGTCGGTACCGATGCCGCACCGCCGCGATCCCCTCCGCTCCGCAGCTTGAAAGAGAGGCCGCCATGCTCGATCGCGATGAGGACATTCTGAAAGCAGCCGAAGACTGGCAGAAGGCTGGCCACGGCGTTGCGCTTGCGACCGTTGTCGAGACCTGGGGTTCGGCGCCACGCCCGGCGGGCTCGAATCTCGTCATCAACGACGACGGAACGTTTCTCGGCTCGGTCTCCGGCGGCTGCGTCGAGGGCGCCGTGGTCACCGAGGCGCTGGACGTGATCACGAGCGGCACGCCAAAAATGCTGGAATTCGGCGTTGCGGACGAGACCGCATGGAATGTCGGGCTATCCTGTGGCGGCACCATCCGCGTGTTTGTCGAGAAGGTTGGCTAATCGTGAAGCTTGAGACTCTAGCTGAAGTCAATATCGAGCGCGCCGCGCGGCGGCCAATCATTGTGATTACGGATACCGCGAGCGGCGAACAGCGCGCGGTGAAAGCTGCAGACTTTGCTGGCGATCCCCTCCATGCCGAACTCGACAAGCATCTGCGCATGGGCAAGAGCAGCACGATCGAAGTCGATGGCAAAAAGCTGTTCCTGAACGTCTACGCGCCGACCGCAAAACTCGTGATCGTCGGTGCGGTGCACATCAGTCAAGCGCTGGCGCCGCTGGCGCGTTCGCTCGGTTATGACGTGACGGTGGTGGATCCTCGCACAGCGTTCGCAAGCCCCGAGCGTTTTCCGGACGTCAATGTTATTGCGGAATGGCCCGATGTCGCGCTGCCGCCGCTCAACGTCGATCACTACACGGCGTTCGTCGCGGTGACTCACGACCCCAAGGTTGACGATCCTGCGCTGCTGCATGCGTTCGAGCGCGATTGCTTTTATATCGGCGCGTTGGGCTCGCGGAAGACTCACGCCAAACGCGGCGATCGGCTGAAGGCGCAGGGCCTTTCCGACGCACAGTTTGCCCGGATTCATGCGCCCATCGGTCTGAATATCGGCGCGGTCTCGCCGTCGGAAATCGCGGTTGCGATCATGGCCGAGATCACCGCGCAGCTAAGGTTGCCGAAAGCGAGCGCGGCATGAAATTCGGTCCTGCAAGCCCCGCCGATGCGATCGGCGGCGTCACCGTTCATACCCTTCGGCAGGGGCCGCTGGTGCTCAAGAAGGGGACCACGATCGGTCCGGCGGAAGTCGAGGCACTGACCAAGGCTGATGTGAAGGAGGTCGTCGTCGTTCGCCTCGAGGAGGGCGATGTCTCCGAAGACGTGGCGGCGGGCGATATCGCGAAGGCCGTTGCCGGCGAAGGCGTCACGGTGGAGCGCGCGTTTACCGGGCGCGCCAATCTGTTCGCGGCGCAGGCCGGCGTGCTCGTGATCGATCGCGATGCCGTCGACCGCATCAACAACGTCGATGAAGCAATCACGTTCGCGACGCTATCGGCTTACAAGCCGGTGGTCGAAGGCGAAATGATCGCCACCGTGAAACTCATTCCGTTCGGCGTCGAAGGAAAACTTCGCGATGCCGCCCTTGCCATGGCGCATCGCGATGCGTTGCGCGTTGCGCCGTACACGGTCAAGCGTGTCGGTATCGTTTCGACCATGTTGCCGGGTCTGGCGCTGAAAGTGATCGACAAGACCTTACGCGTGACCGCCGAGCGTCTCGCGCCTGCGGGTGCAAAAATTATTGCCGAGCGCCGCGTACCGCACGACGAAGCCGTGCTGTCCAAGGCGATCAAGGAGATGCTCGATCTCGGCGCCGAGCTTGTCATTGTGTTCGGTGCGTCTGCGATCGCCGACCGCCGCGATGTCATTCCGGCGGCACTCATGGATGTCGGCGGCGTGGTGGAGCATTTCGGCATGCCGGTCGATCCCGGCAATTTGCTGTTGATCGGCAATGCGCGCGGCGTGCCTGTGCTGGGCGCGCCGGGTTGCGCGCGTTCTCCTGTCGAGAACGGATTTGATTGGGTGCTGATGCGCCTGCTGGCGGGATTGAAGGTCTCGCGCTCCGATCTGACCGGAATGGGCGTCGGTGGCCTGCTGATGGAAATCGTGACACGGCCGCAGCCGCGTATTCCGGTCGCGACCGACGGCAATCGCAACATCGCGGCGGTTGTTCTTGCGGCTGGACGTTCGACACGGATGGGCGGCCCGAACAAGCTGCTCGCGGATTTGCGCGGCAAGCCGTTGGTCCGGATTGTGACCGAGCAGGTGCTGGCCTCGAAAGCGTCCAATGTCACCGTCGTCACCGGCCATCAGGCCGACGAGGTCAAGCGCGCGCTGCACGGCCTAAAAGTCAAGTTCGTGCATAATCCGGATTTCGTCAGTGGTCTCGCCAGTTCGGTCAAGACTGGCATCGCGGCGGTGCCTGCGAGCGCCGACGCCGCGGTGGTCTGTCTCGGCGACATGCCGCTGGTTGAGGCGCATCTGGTCGACCGGCTGATCGAAGCCTTTGCGCCGGATCGCGGCATGCTGATCGCCGTTCCCGTCAACGACGGCCGGCGTGGCAATCCGGTGCTGTGGTCACGGCGGTTCTTCGGCGAACTCATGTCGCTCGATGGCGATATCGGCGCGCGGCATCTGATCGCGCGTCATGGCGAAGCCGTGGCGGAAGTCGCGGTCGAGGGGCAGGGCGCGTTTCTCGATATCGACACGCCACAGGCGCTGGCGGCCGTGCAGCGCGGTTGATGGCGACGTCCGGCGCGGTGATCCATTCACCAAGTTGAAACGCTCGCGACGTAGATTCCCTTTCGCTTTGGTTTGGGGGATTGGGCTTTGACGTACTTCGCGCTTGGGCGCCGCGCATTGTTCGCGGCTGTCCTGGGTTTTGGATTCGCCGGGCAGATTTTTGTCACGCCATTGCACGCCGCAGGTGCCCTTGCCATCGGCAAGTGCGGCGCTTACGGACAGGCTTTTGACTATCCGGTTGAGGCCGCGGCCATCGCAGCCGCGCGCAAACAATGCGCGGGCGACTGCACTACCGTTACGATGAAACGTTCCTGCGCGGCATTGTCCATCGACATGAGGAATCCCTGCGGCCCGCACGGCTATGCCGTTCGGGCTCGCATTTCGAGTACGCTCAACGAAGCCACCCGGAAATGCTACGAATTCGGCGGCAAGGAATGCGTCATCCGAGCCTGGGCCTGCGATGCCAAGGGCTGATGCTGAGGGCTGACCTGCGGCATCGAGTCGGTTAGTCTTCCCTGATGCAATTCGACACCAAGATCGCGGTCGTTATCCGGACCGATCTCGCTCCGTGGCAAAAGCTCAACGTCGCGGCCTTCCTCACCAGTGGAGTCGCAGCGGCGTTTCCGGGCTGTATCGGCGATGCCTACGCTGACGGCTCCGGTACGCCGTATCTGTCGCTGATCGGGCAGCCGATCCTGATCTACGGCGCCGATGGACCGGCGCTGTCGCGGGCTCTGGAGAGGGCGCTGACGCGCGGCGTCATGCCTGCGATCTACACAGAAGAAATGTTCAAGACGACGCATGATGCCGCCAACCGCGAAGCGGTGAAGGCGGTCCAGCGGGCCGATCTCAATCTGGTGGGACTCGCGATGCGCGCCGAGCGCAAGGTGATCGACAAGATCGTCGACGGCTTGAAATTCCACAGCTAGACCGCCGAACCGTTCGATCACCGCAAAAATTCCTACATTTATTCAAAAGGATAGAGGTTATTACGGCGCATTGAGCACTCGCGCTAGAGAATGCCTTGAATATGACTGACTAGTCAGTCATATTCAAACGATGAAAATTGCGAAATCGAGACGAGTAAAGTCGACTGCCGCGACGTCGGCCATTGGCCGATCCGCCGAAGACGTGGCGGTGCCTGCAAAAGCCAGAGCCGCCCCCAAGCCGCCGTCGAACCGCGCAGCGCGCGCGGCGGAGCGGCGCGCGGCGATCATCGCGGCGGGGCTCGACGAGTTCACCGCGCGCGGCTTCGCGGCGACCCGCCTTGACGATGTGGCGAAGCGGGCAGGGGTCGCCAAAGGCACGATCTATCTGCACTTCAAGGACAAGGAAGCGCTGTTCCAGGAGCTGGTGAGAACGGCGCTCGTCCCATTGATCGGAAATTTGATGGCCGCGCCCGCGGCGGGTGGATCGGTGCGCGACGTCCTCGAGCGGTTCGCCGAGACTTTTGTGCGCGACGTTGCGCAGACCAAACGCGGCGACATCGTTCGTCTGATCATGGCGGAGGGAGCGAGATTTCCTTCGCTGGCAGACTTTTACTATCGCGAAGTGGTCTCCCGCGGCATCGGCGGAATGCGCAAGCTGATCGAGTACGGAATCGCGCGCGGTGAAATCAGCAACCCGCGGATCGCCGATTTCCCGCAGATTATCGTTGCTCCCGCCATGGTCGCCGTGATCTGGCATGGCCTGTTCGGCAGGCATGCGCCGCTCGATGCGATGGCGATGTTGAAGGTCCACCTCGATCTGATTTTTGGCGAACGGAGTGGCTCATGATCTCGCCGCGCGTTGTCGTGCGTGCCGCTGCCGCGGTGGCGTTGGTGGTTCTCGTTGCTGGTTGCGGCCAGAAGCCGCCGCCCGGCTATCAAGGCTGGGTGGAGGCCGACATGATCTTCGTTAGCCCCGATGAATCCGGTCGCGTCACCAAACTGAACGCGCGGGAGGGCGATGAGGTCAAGACCGGCAGGCTGCTCTATTCGATCGACGACGATTTGCAGCAGGCCGATCTCAACCAGAACAAGGCAACGCTCGCCAACGCCCAGCAGACTTACGATCGTGCAGCGGCGCTGAGCAAGACCGGCTCCGGCACGCAGGCGAGCCTGGACTCGGCGGTGTCGGCGCTGCGCGTGGCAGAAGCGCGGGTGAATACGTCGCAAACGCGGCTGACGCGGCGCCAGGGCTTTGCCCCGGTCGCGGGCAGCATCCAGCAAATCTATTTTCGCGAAGGCGAAATGGTGCCGGCGCAGCGGCCGGTGCTGTCGATCATGCCGCCGGGCAACATGAAGATCAGGTTCTTCGTGCCGGAGCCGGACCTGCCGAAACTCAGGATCGGGCAGGATGTGCGTGTCACCTGCGATAATTGCGCTGATGACCTGACCGCAAAAATCTATTTCATCGCAACGCAAGCTGAATATACGCCGCCGGTGATCTATAGCCTGGAAGAGCGCAACAAGCTGGTATTTTTGATTCAGGCGCGGCCCAACAAGCCGGATAGCTTGCGCGTGGGCCAGCCGATCACCGTTCAACTCAACGCCGCTTCGCAGTGATGGTCAGGCGATGACCCAGGCAGCTACCACAGCACCCGACGTCGCGATCGAGGTCTCCGGCCTGTCAAAATCGTTTGGCGGCCGCGAGGTGGTGCACGACCTCTCAATGCAGGTGAAGCGCGGGACGATTTACGGCTTTCTCGGCCCGAATGGCTCCGGCAAGACGACGACCATCCGCATGCTCTGCGGATTGCTGACGCCGGACAGCGGGGAGGGAACCTGCCTCGGCTTCGACATTCGCCGCGATGCCGACAAGATCAAGCGCCGGGTCGGTTACATGACCCAGCGCTTTAGCCTGTATCAGGATCTCTCGGTGCGCGAGAACCTGGAATTCGTCGCACGGCTCTATGGCGTGCGCGATGCTCCG
>JBEPUM010000124.1:0-10356 GCA_041691515.1 Pseudomonadota bacterium
CGTCGACTTCGATGGTGGCGTTATCGACGCCCATGCCGCGCAGCGCGGCGAGAACGTGTTCGGCGGTGGAGACGAGCGGGCCCTGCTGATCGCCGAGCACCGTCGCGAATTCAGTCGATGTTACGGATTTGGCGACGGCGCGCACCTGGCGATCAGAGCCATCGGCGCCGGTCCGGACAAAAATAAAACCCGCGTCAATCGACGCAGGTCCAAGGGTCAGGCTAACCGGTAATCCAGAATGAACGCCGACACCCGTCACGGTGGCTTGCGACCGAAGCGTTGTCTGGCGGCTGGATTTCATAAAAACACTTGCCCAAGTGACTCATCTCGAATGTCGGATCACGCCGGAGAGGCAACGATTCGTTTCGCGATTCCCCAAGTCACGGCCGAAACATACCGGCTGCCACAAAGCGCGCCAACTCACGCTTCTTTACCGATTGTTACCCCATCTCCGCCGCAATCGCGCCGCCTGTTAACCAAATTTGCCCATGGCTGATGGCTTCGACACAAACCTCAACCAAAACATTAAGTGAATAATTTTTTATTAACAATCAATCTGTTACATCAGATAGTTCACGCATCGAACTAACCAAAGAAAAGGGCTCCGGACGATTTGCCCGAAGCCCTGCTCCGATCCCAATTGTTACAGGCGTTAGTTCGCCTGGCGGCGCAGGAAAGCCGGGATATCGAGATGATCGTCGCCCTGTGGCGCTGGCGCAACAGGTGCCGGGCGGCCATGGGAATCAAGACCCTGCGGCGCAGGCCGGCGGGCGTACTCCGACACCGGCTCCTTGCCGGTCATCTGCTCGGCGACACTGCGCTGCGGCCGGCGGTCCGGCAGCGGCGGCATCGGAGCCATCGCCGGCCCGGACGCGCGGGCTGCGATCGGCGGCTCGGTTTCCTCGTCACGGCGGCCGAGCCCAACATTGGCGAGACGCTGCAACAATGACAGCCGGGTCTTTTGCGGATGATCGTCGTCGGCATCGCCCCGCGCCTGGCGGATTTCGTTCTGTGCCGTCATCGGCAGCTCGTCGAAGTTCGGCATCCGCGGTGCGCGAACCGGAGCCCGTTCCGCGGGCTGCGGAATGAAGTTTTCCGGCGGCGCGGGTTCGTGCATTTCGCGATGCGCGGCATCGTGATCCGGGAACAGCGTTGGCTTTTGCGCAATCGGACGAACCATCACGTCGCCGTAGGCTGCAGACTGCATCGCTACGGGCGCGACCGGATGCATCGGCTCGGCGACGGCCGCGGCAATCGCTGCGAGCGCCGCACGTTCTACATTGCTGCCGGACGCGGCGGGTGCTGCTTGAGCCGGACGCGGCGCCTCGGACTTCTGCGCAAGATTGGCAGCGTGACGCTGATTGTCCGCGCGCAGCTTCGCAGTCAGATCGGCAAGACGCGTGTCGGGCGCGCCCGACGGTGCGGCGGCAGGTGCCGCTGCGGCAGCCGGTGCGGTGGCATTGCGGGCAATCGCCGCCTGCTCGATGCCGGTGGCGACCACCGACACGCGAATGATGCCATCGAGGCTCTCGTCGAAGGTCGCGCCGACGATGATGTTGGCGTCCTGATCGACTTCCTCGCGAATCCGCGTCGCGGCTTCGTCGACCTCGAACAGGGTGAGGTCCTTGCCGCCCGTGATCGAGATCAGCAGGCCGCGCGCACCCTTCATCGAGGAATCGTCGATCAGCGGGTTGGCGATCGCGGCTTCCGCGGCGGTGAGCGCACGCTTCTCGCCGGAGGCTTCGCCGGTGCCCATCATCGCCTTGCCCATTTCGCGCATCACGGCGCGAACGTCGGCGAAGTCGAGGTTGATGAGACCTTCCTTGACCATCAGATCGGTGATGCAGGCGACGCCCGAATAGAGCACCTGGTCGGCCATCGCGAAGGCGTCGGCGAAGGTGGTCTTTTCGTTGGCGACCCGGAACAGATTCTGGTTCGGGATGATGAGCAAGGTGTCGACCACCTTGTGCAGTTCGGCGATGCCCGAATCCGCCGTGCGCATGCGGCGCTGGCCTTCGAAGTGGAACGGCTTGGTAACGACGCCGACGGTCAGGATTCCCATGTCGCGCGCGGTCTTGGCGATCACGGGCGCAGCGCCGGTGCCGGTGCCGCCGCCCATGCCGGCGGTGACGAACACCATGTTGGCGCCGGAGAGATGATCGCGGATTTCGTCGATCACTTCCTGCGCCGCGGCAGCGCCGACATCCGGCTGCGAACCGGCGCCGAGACCCTGCGTCACCTGCGTGCCCATCTGCACGATGCGCTGCGCCTTCGACATCGTCAGCGCCTGCGCGTCGGTATTGGCGACGACGAAGTCGACGCCGACCAGGCCCGCGGTGATCATGTTGTTGACCGCGTTGCCGCCGGCGCCACCGACGCCAAAGACGGTGATCCGAGGCTTCAGCTCATTGATATCAGGGGGGGTAAGATTGATGGTCATGGTTGCCTCTCGATTACGCGCGCGGTGTTGCTATGCCAGCGGCCGTCGACCGCGGGAGTTGGTGTTGTCTGCAGTTCGGCGGAAACATCATCAGAAGCCCTCCCGGAGCCATCGTCCGACCTTTCCGAAATAACCGTCCGTCCCCGTCCGGAGCTGCCGCGTATGCCGCGGTTCGACATGTTCAAGATGTGCGTATTGCGGATACACCAGGAGACCGGTGGGGACCGCGAACGAAGCGCTCTTGGCCTCGCTGGGAAGCCTGCCGAAGCCAAGCGGACGGCCGATGCGAACCGGGCGGCCGAGAATCCGGCTGGCGAGTTCGGGGATCCCCGTAAGCTGCGAAGCGCCGCCGCTCAGGACAACTCGCGCCCGCGGCTCAGCCGCAAAGGGGGAATCCGCGAGCCGGTCCCTGACCATTTCAAAAATCTCCTCGACACGCTGCCGCACAATGTTGGCGATCGTCGCGCGCGAGACAACCTGAGGCGCGTCGCTATCGCTGTCGCCAGCGTTCGGCACCGTCATCAATTCGCGCGCATCGGAGCCGCCCGTCAGCACCGTGCCATATAACGTCTTGATTCGCTCGGCATCCGCAATGCATGCGCCAAGTCCGCGCGCGAGATCCATCGTGACGTGCTGGCCGCCGACAGCGAAGCCGCTCGCATGCACGAACCGGCCCGCCGAATAGATTGCAATCGTTGTCGTCCCTGCCCCCATCTCGACAACGGCAGCGCCAATATCGGCTTCGTCGTCAGTCAGAACCGAAAGACCGGCGACATAAGGACTCGCCGCCATGGCTTCGACGGTGAGGTGGCAACGCTCGACCGCCAGCATGAGATTCTTGGCGACGGTCGCCTCTGCCGTGACGACATTCATGTCGACGCCGAACTGGCGCGCCACCATGCCTCTGGGATCGCGGATGCCCTTTACGCCATCGAGCGAATAACCCACCGGCAGCGCATGCAGCACGGTGCGTCCGGGGCCGGTGGCGTGACGCATGCCGGTCGAGGTAATGCGGCTGACATCGGACGGCGTCACTGCGCCGCCCTGAATGTCGGAGGCGGCTTCGATCAACTGTCCCTGCAGCCGGCCGCCCGACACCGGCAGCAGCACGGACTCGACGCGAACCTTGGCCATCCGCTCCGCCAGCGACACCGCCTGGCGCACGGCCTGTTCGCATTCGACGAGGTCGGCCACCGCACCGGCTTTCATGCCACGCGACTGGATCTGGCTGTAGCCGATCAGCTCGACCGCGTGGGTTCGTCCGCGCAAGGCTTCGTTCGGCGCGCTCGGCTTCAACCGCGCGATCATGCAGGCGATCTTGCTGGTGCCGATGTCCAGCGACGCCACCAGCGCGCTGCGATTCTGCTGCATCGGCCGGGTCTTCGGGGTCTGGTTGCGATCGAGACCGGTCATGCGTTGCCGGCCTTCTTGCTGGATTTCTTGAACTGTTCGTTGCGGGCCTTGGCAGCGTCCTCCGACAGCCGCACCGTCAGACGGTCGGGCAGCCGCATGTCGATAGCGGTGATGTCTCGCGAGAGCAGCCTGTCGTCCTTGTCGAGCCGAACCAGCGTCTTCAGCGCATTGCCGACGTCTTCTTCCGGCAGACGGATGTCGAGACCGTCCTTGAACAGCAGGTTCCAGCGCCGCTCGCCGACGAAGATCGCCGCCTTGAGCTGGCTGTTCACGACAGGATATTCCTCAACCAGCGCAAGGAAATCCTTCGCGCGGCTTTCCGCTCCCTTGCCGACCACAAGCGGCAACGACGCAAAGCGGCGGGTGACATAGGGCTCGAGCACGGCGCCATCATCGGCGATCACGGAGAGCTTGCCGTTCTCCTGCCACAGCGCAAAAGCTTTCCGCTCGGTGATGTTGATCTGCAAGGCGCCCGGATAAAATTTCAGCACCGTCGCATCCGCGATCCATGGGTTCGCCTTCAGGCTGTCGCGCACGCTCGCGGCATCGAGAAACAGCAGCGAGGACCGGCCGTTGACGCCACCGATGGCCAACACCTCGTCTTGCGTCAATTGCTTGCGGCCGTTGATGGTGACGGCGGTGATGCGGAACCCCGCGGCGTTGGCGAAGGCATTGCGGGTGTCGCTCAGGGCCGTGATAGCCTCATCGACGTGACCTCCCCTGACGATGCCGAGCGCGGCGCTGCCGCCCAGGATCGTGATGGTCAAAGCAATCCCAAGCCGGCGCGGAATGTAGCGTTCGAGCAGGGCAATCGCGCGATTGGGATTCTTGGCGCGTTCTGCGAGGCGCGCTTCGCGCGCAGCCTTCAGCCTCGCGATCCGCTCGCGCAGCAGGACGCCCGCACCGACGGCGGCCATCCTGAAAAGGTTAGCCTCCTTCAACAGGTCAGATTTGGACCCCGGCGATCTCCGCGACCGATCGAGGCGTCCTCCACCATCCATTGCACGAGCTCGTCACATGTTATGCCGCAACGCTTGCGGACTCTGGCACACCTGAATCTCGGTCGTGCCGGGCGGGGTGCTGACCTCGGGTCAGAGGAGGTCCGCGGTTCCCTCGATGCGGTCGTCGAAGCGGAAATCCGCAACAGCTCACGCCCCGGCAGCCAAGCGCCACATGCGCCGCCAGCGTTAACCTTCGGACGTCCTGGTAAACAAAAGGTAAACCGGGTGTGGGCAGGCCACGTTTTTATTCGACAAAAGAATGATTTGCGGCGTTTCGGACTCACCCGCCCCGGGGAACCCGACGAACCGGACGGGTTCCCTACCCGGCGGCCTGCCTCGTCAGGCGGGGCGGCTGGCGTGGCCAGCGAGCACGACCTGATCGCGCAGAAAATCCTCGAATGCGATCCCCTCGGCCTTGAGCGCCTTGGGGAAAAGCGATGCCGCGGTCAGACCTGGCAAAGTGTTGGTCTCGAGGTAGACGGGCCCCTTCTCCGCCACGATGAAGTCGGTGCGGGAGTAGCCGCGACACGACAGCGCGCGATGCGCCTTCAGCGCCTCATCCATGATCTGTGCGGTGATCGCGGGAGAAAAGCGTCCGGGACAAATCTCCTGGGTGGATTTCAGCAGATATTTTGCGGTGTAGTCGAACGCGCCTTCGGCCGGGATGATCTCGATCGGCGGCAGCGCGATCAGCGAACCGTCGGAGCGCTCCAGCACGCCGCACGTCGCCTCGGTGCCCGACACGAACGGCTCGATCACGTACTCCTCGGTCTTCGCCGCATTGCGGACAGCGACCAGATCCTGTTTCGCGTTGACGAAGATCAGCCCGTAACTCGACCCGTCGCGCGCGGGTTTTGCGATCAGCCGGCCATGCTCCGCGAGCGCGCGATCGATGTCCTCCAGCAACACGTCTGCGGGCGCCGTCACACCTGCGATGACAGCAAAACGCTTGGCCGCGGTCTTGTCGAACGCAAGATGCGACGACGCCGACCCCGATCCGGTAAAGGGAACGCCGCGCAGTTCACACATCGCCTGAAGTTCGCCATTCTCCGCGCGTCCGCCGTGCAGGCCGAGCACCAGCACGCGATCTTCGCGCTTTGCCCGGTCAAGCGCCTGCCCCAGGGGAATGCCGGGTCCGCCGGGGACAAATTCGTCCTCGAACGGCCTAGTATGACCGAGCAGCACCTCGGACATTACGTCGCGCACCTCGTCACGCACGTCCCAGAACCAGAGATCGGCTTCCGGCAGCGCGCGATGCAGCGCCTGCGCGCTCGCGACCGAGACGAGGCGCTCCTTGTTGCTACCGCCGAAGAGAATGGTGATGCGCATGGGCCCTACTCTAGAGTCTGATTCAACTGCATTGAATCAGATTCAATGCCTCATCTTTTTGATTGAGCATAATCTTATCCGAAAACCGGTTTCCACTTTTCGGGATCATGCTCTATCCCAATCCGCTTAATTTCCCATTGCAGGTCGATGCCCGAATGCTGTTTCACGCGTTCGCGCACGGTCTCGCCCAGCGTCTCGATGTCGCGCGCCGTAGCGTCACCGGTATTGATAAGGAAATTGCAGTGCATCTCCGACACCTGCGCGCCTCCGACCCGATGGCCGCGCATCCCGGCCGCGTCGATCAGCTTCCACGCGCTGTGCCCCGGCGGATTCTTGAAGGTGGAGCCGCCGGTCTTTTCGCGGATCGGCTGCACCGTCTCGCGGTGGTTTTGCACCTCCGCCATGCGCGCGCGGATGGCGTCGGGATCGCCGATGCTGCCGCGAAAGGTCGCCGAGGTGAAAATGACCGACGGATAGATCGCGCTGTTGCGGTAGGTGAACTTCATGCCGGCATTGTCGAACGCCATCTTGTCGCCGCGCCGGCTGACGGCACGGGCTTCGACAAGAACATCCTTGGTCTCCGCCCCGTTGGCGCCGGCGTTCATGCGCAGCGCGCCGCCGATGGTGCCGGGAATGCCGAAATAGAATTCGAGCCCGCCAATATTCGCAGCGGCTGCCGCTTCTGCAATACGCTTGTCGAGCGCAGCGGTGCCTGCACGCACCGTGTCACCATCGGCCGTGACCTCGCCGAACCCGCGCGGCGCGAGGCGGATCACCACACCGGGCAAGCCGCGATCCCGCACGATCAGATTGGAGCCGACGCCGACGCAGTAGATCGGAATTTCATCGGGCAGATGGCGCAGAAAATACGCAAGATCGTTCTCGTCCGACGGCGTGAACAGCACCTGCGCAGGCCCGCCGACGCGAAACCATGTCAGCGGCGCCAGCGATTCATTCGCCAGCATCCGCCCACGCAATTCCGGCATCTGCGCTTTCAGTTTTGCGGTGATGTCGGGGAAGGTCATGGGAGGCCGCGCTTTTCGTCATGGCCGGGCTTGTCCCGGCCATCCACGTCTTGCAGAATTCCCGCATGGCTGGTGGATGGATTTACATTCTTACCGATCGCCCGAACGGTATTCTCTACGTCGGCGTCACAAGCGATCTTGTTCACCGCATCTATGAGCATCGATCCGGATTCGCGGAGGGCTTCACCAAGAGGTATGGATTGAAGCGATTGGTCTACTTCGAGCAGTTTGACGATATCCGTGACGCCATCCAGCGCGAGCACAATATCAAGCATTGGCCTCGTGCCTGGAAAGTCCGAAAAATTGTCGCGCATAATCCCAATTGGGACGACCTTTTTGAGACAATTGCCAAGTGAAGACGTGGATGGCCGGGACAAGCCCGGCCATGACGACGACGTAGGCGAAATTTGAACGCTCATCCCAGCGCCTTCAATTCGCCCGGCAGCGCGTAGGCCCATTGCGTGATGTTGCCGGCACCGAGGCAGACCACGTAGTCGCCGGATTTGGCGAGGCCTCCGATGACGCCCGCGAGCGCCGCGGAATCCTGCAGTGGAATCACCTCGCGGTGGCCGTGCGCGCGCAGACCCAGCACGAAGTGATCGCGGTCAATGCCTTCGATCGGCGCCTCGCCGGCCGGATAGACTTCGGCGACCACAACCGTATCGGCATCGTTGAAGCAGGTGCAGAATTCCTCGAACAGCGATTGCAGTCGCGTAAACCGATGCGGCTGCACGACCGCGATGATCTTGCCGTTGGTGGATTCCCGCGCCGCCCTCAGCACTGCCGCGATCTCCACGGGATGATGACCATAGTCGTCGATGATGGTAGCGCCGTGCCATTCGCCTGTTTTGGTGAAGCGGCGCTTGACGCCGCCAAAGCCCGCGAGCGCCTTGCGGATGGTCGCGTCGGGAATGCCGAGCTCGTGCGCGACGGCGATTGCCGCCGTGGCGTTGAGCGCGTTGTGCCGACCCGGCATTGGCAACATGATGTTCGCGATCTCGTGCGCGGCGTCGGTCTTGCGATTGCGAAACACCACCTTGAACGTCGAGCCGCCGCCCATCGGCGTGAGATCGACGAGGCGCGCATCGGCCTGCGGATTCTCGCCGTAAGTGATGATGCGGCGATCCTCGATCTTGCCGACCATGGTCTGCACCACCGGATGATCGGTGCACATCACGGCAAAGCCGTAGAACGGTACGTTCTCGACAAAAAAGCGAAACGCGTCCTGCACGGCGTCAAAGGTCTTGAAATGATCGAGATGCTCGGGATCGACGTTGGTGACGATGGCCACGTCAGTCGGCAGCTTCAGGAAGGTGCCGTCGCTCTCGTCGGCCTCCACCACCATCCATTCGCCGGCGCCCAGTCGCGCGTTGGTACCGTAGGCGTTGATGATGCCGCCGTTGATGACGGTCGGATCGAAGTCGCCGGCATCGAGCAGCGCGGCGACCATCGAGGTGGTGGTGGTCTTGCCATGGGTGCCGGCAATGGCGACGCAGCTTTTCAGCCTCATCAGTTCGGCCAGCATCTCGGCGCGGCGCACCACGGGAATGCGCTGCGCGCGTGCCGCCATCAGTTCCGGATTGTCGCGCTTGATTGCGGTCGACACCACAAGCACATCGGCCCCCGCGACATTTTCCGCCTTGTGGCCGACACTGACCTTGATGCCCTTGTCGCGCAGACGACTGACGTTGGCGCCCTCGGAGGCATCCGAGCCCTGCACCGTGTAGCCGAGGTTGCACAGCACCTCGGCGATTCCGCTCATGCCGATGCCGCCGATGCCGACGAAGTGGATGGGGCCGATTTCGCGCGGCAGTCTCATGAGGTTCCGTCTTCCCGCCAGAGTTCGTCATGCCCGGCTTCATGCCGGGCATCCACGTCTTCTTCCGGGCGATTCATGCAAGACGTGGATGGCCGGAACAAGTCCGGCCATGACGGCAAATGTCAAGCCGTCATGGCTCTAAAATGACTCGCGTCGCCCTATTCAAGCCCCTTGATCTCAAACGCGCTCAGCGGCGGCGGCAATCCCGGCGGCCTCAACCCTGACAGAAACGAAGCCAGATACATCTTGCCCAGCGCATGACTGGTTTCGAACGTGTCAGGCTTCAACCGTCCGCTGCGGATGGCGCGGGTAAATTCATCAACCGTCAGCGCCGAGATATCCGTGTCCGGTTCGGGCCAGTTCGCGGTTGCGGACGCGCTGAACAGAACGCCTGCGTAATACAGCCGCGTGAGCGCGCGTGCCGGCGCGAGCCCTGCGGAGACCTTCTCGTCCCGCTCGCGATCGAGCCACGCCCGCAACAACACCACCTCAAGTTCAGGCAATGGCGCAAAATTGTCGAGCGCCATCGCGATATCGATCATTGGATCGTTGCAGTAAGCTGACTCCCAATCGATCAGCCACAAGCGCCGGCCATCGAACAGGATGTTGCGCGGCAAGACATCGTTGTGGCTGGAAACCGAATGCTCGGAATTCCAGACATACATTTTCCGAATCCACGCAAGACGCTCGGTCGCAACGTCGAGCACACCGGGCGCAAACAGCCCGGTGCGGCAGACATGGGCCCACAGCCGGGCAACGATATCGGGATAGGTCACGAAGTGAGGAAACGTCTTCGTCGACTGAAGATGGGCCAGCAACTCTCCAAGCGCGCGCGCCAGCCCGGCCGGTCCTCCGGGATAAGACGACAACGGCTGCGTCTCGATAAAATCCATCACTGCGACGCGCGCGTGCTCATCGACATAATGAACGCGTGGCGCGATACCGGCCTCGGACGCGATTCGCATGGAGGCGTATTGATGCGGGTTGCGCAGCGGACTCGCCTGCCCTTCGATCCGCAGGACATAACGGCGGGCACCGATCTCGGCGCGAAACACCGATGCACCGGACACGCCACCCGGAACAGGCCTGATCGCATCGACCGGCGCCGCACCGAACGCCGACCGAAGGGCGCCGCGCGCCGTCTCGCGGTGGCCGACAGCTATGATTTCGAACGGGTCTTTGCTCATGATCTTAACGCTATAGCAGAGCTGCTAACGCGTTGTCTCAGACCGGGAGCCGCGCCACCCGCATCACGAGATCCGCCAGCCGTTCGGCAGCGTCGAGTTTTCCGACGGTGCGCGCGGCCGTCGCCATCGCAGCGAGCCGCGC